>CALLYM010000075.1 GCA_937858155.1 uncultured Phycisphaerales bacterium
CGATCGTCTCTGGAGTCGAGCGCCTCGAGGGCGCCGGCGTAGTCGGCGTTGGAAAACTTCTTCTCGGCCGCAGATCCCTTGTAACGGGCACGAGCGTCCTCCATCAAATCGGAGAGACGGAACGGCAACTTGCGCCAAATATTGAGCATTTTTTGTCAAAATCCTACGAATAGGGGATTGACTTTTGGCTCAGTATTTTGACCTCAAGCCTTTCGATGCCAAGAACCTATGAAAGATACACTACCACATTTGGCGATGTCCAGCGTTTTTTGAAGTCTGCCATACCCGCCCCCTAGTCTGGCACCCGGCGCTGCTGTCGCGCCAAGCGTTCCGCAGAGCCTCCACTACGGCAGTTCACTCCGCTCGCTTGGGCGCAGGCGACATGGGACGGTCCCGGACGGGGCTAGAACCGCTCCTCAGCGGCGCTGCCTGACTCCTCCGTAGGCATCGCCTCCGATGAGCAATGTTCAGGGCCGAGTGGGCCTTGCCCCGTGGCTTCCTGGGTACCGCAAGCCCCAACTCGCCCACCTCGCGGGGCACCTGCGGCCCGCCTCGACCGAGGCGGCGATGCAACGGAAGAAGTCAGCATTGGTGGACGAACTCGCGGGCGTGTTCGCCCAGGCGGCGAATGACCCGCAGGGGTGTGCCGATGCGGAGTTTGTCCAACGGGTCAATGCGTGGGTGCCGCAGGCCGTGCGGGGTGAATCAGCGTCCGACACCTGACGGTCGGCGCGGACCATGAAAACACAGGAAAGCCGCCGGGCGTAGGCCCGGCGGCTTTGTTCAGTGTTCGCATTTGTGGACACTCACACTATCTTGCAAAGAGAACGCCACTGCGCATCCGTGGGGAGCAGAAAGGCAAGTTCTGGAAGATCGGTAAGGATGACCGTGACGCCTCCACACTTGCCGCGCGGTGACACGATTCCGCCGCACGCGGCGAACCGCTCACCAGTGGAAAGCGTCACCGTCACGGGCATCGGCATCGTCACGTCCATCGACATGCGACCCGCGAGGTGATCCAGGCGGAATCGACGGGCGTACACCGCGACCAACCGGGACGGCGCGAGTAGCAGCCCCACCACCGCCTGCTCGACTGCTCCACTGCGTGGTGCCAGGTGGCGGATGCTCTCGTGCGGCATCACCCGTATGTCGGCAACCTCACGCAAGTAGTGCTCCTCCAGCGCAACGGCGTCCGCGCGCCACGACCAGGTGCGGTAGAGGCGCTGCCGCTCCTGCCGCCGGTTGTCGTTTGTCAATTCATCCCAGATGTCACCAAGCAGTTCATGGACATCGGAGTCGGAGAAAATGGCGGCAACACTCCCCAGCGCGGGGAGCAACATCCGTTCGTGTTCCGTATTTCGGCAGGCGAAGAAAGACGACACGCTGTGCCGAACGCTCGCGTTGTTGATCCACTCTGGATCGACGGGGACGACCGCATCCGGGGCAACCCCCACCAAGACCGCGCGCGGCGACAGCGGGAGGACCATCGCGTCGGGGGTCGGCCCCGGCATCCATGGCGGCACGGTCCTCTTGGTTTCGGAATCGACGGCAAAGGCGCAGCAGTCACCAAGAACGTAATCGGGCTGTTCAACACGCTCGACGCGCCAGCGCAGGCGCTGCCACCCCGGAGGCTCGGCCTCCGAGTCGATGCCGCTCAGCAATTTGGCCACGCCCTTGATGTGGCCCTCGCGCGTAATGCCCTCGGGCGTCAGCCTGCTCCGCACGGCCCCGATGATCGCTGAAAACCACAGTTCAACAGGCGTATCGAGCATGAGGGGCCACGCAACAGCCCTGACGAGCCACGAAGGGACCACCCTCTGAAGGTCCGGGTGCAGCTTCCGGAACTCGCCGTGCAGCATGACTTCGTGGTTCTGTAGCAGGTGGCGCCGGATCAGCGTCTGCACGTGTGGCTGCGCCGCCTGCTGTCCCATCCGCTCCAAGACGCCCAGCATCGCCATCCCGCCGCCCAATCGCACAGCATCCGTGCGCACGCCCAACTGGCGGATCATGCGGAAGATGGGCAGCGAAAGCGACTGTGGCGCTTCACCGCTAAGCAGGCGCTGCACGAGAAGGCTGTCCCGCCCGTCCACACGGGCTAGTTCGTCCTCCAGACCGTTTTCGGGGTGCCCGTAGAAGTACTTTGCGTACCCCACCGCGTCGCACGAGGTACGCACCGGATCGACGTTTCGACGGAAGGCGAAGATGGGGTCGCGCTTCTTGCCGCGGGCGTCAAGGCACCGGAAGTGACGCAGTAACCACTGCGGGACGAAGTGCTGCCTGACCTTGCCGACTTTGGCTTCCATGCGTCATCCCATGCTCGGTTCGGCATTGTTTGCCCCCTTCTTCATCGTTGGCGTGATGTCGGTCTGCGAATTCCTTCCGCTGTTTCGGTAGAGTGCAAACGCCTCCTGAATCCGTAGCAGGCCTGCATATTGAACGCAACCGGCGGTGGATGCTCTGACGTTCGGCACAGGCAAGACGACTGAGCACTGATTGCGTGCGACCATTCTGCTTGCGACCGTGCGAAACCGCTCCGCCCCCACCCCACGCAAAGGAACCACCCCCCTCCCCGCC
>CALLYM010000076.1 GCA_937858155.1 uncultured Phycisphaerales bacterium
TGTGAATCGTTATCAAATACTTTTGCAAGGTTTGGGCAACTTCGGCGACGGCGTGGTATTCGTCGAGCCGCCGGCACCAGATGACGTCCGGATGAGTGAAGACGATTTGGACGACCTTGTTCGATTTTTTTGCGGCGGACAAGGCATCGAGATAAATCTGTTCGGCAGAGCCAGGGACGGGCTGGCTGTGGTTGCCGGAGCAGCCCAAGCCGGCTGTCAGAAGCCCGGCCGTTGTCAGCACCGTGAAGATTCGTAGCGAGCGGCTCATGTGGAAGTTCATCGGCTGCCTTTCCGCAGTCGCCCAAAGGGCGGAGGTTTCAAGGTAGAATGCCACCTTTTGCCTTGCGGATTTTCGACAGCCAATTCTAGACCATGACGGACACCGCAGTAGCGCCGGCAGCCACCTTGCAAGTGGCAAAATTCTTCAATCGCGAGTTGAGTTGGTTGGAGTTCAACCGGCGGGTGCTGGCCCAGGCCGCCGACGAGGGCGTCCCGCTCCTCGAACGAGTTCGCTTCCTCGGGATCTTCACGAGCAACCTCGACGAGTTCTTCATGAAGCGGGTGGGGCTGGTGAAGCGGTGGGCGAACCTGAACACGTCGCCGGCGTCGGCGGACGGGCTGAGCCCGAGGCAGCAGCTGGCGGCGATCCGGGGGCTTGTGACGAACCTGCAGTCGCAGCAGGTGGCGCTCTTCCGCAACTCGCTTTTGCCGGCGTTGGCGGCGGAGGACATCCATGTGCTGCGGTTCGGGGACCTGCCGGCGCGGGACCGGGAGGCGGTGTACGAGTGGTACCGGGCGCACGTGTTCGCGGCGTTGACGCCGCTGTCGGTGGATCCGGGGCACCGGTTCCCGTTCATCTCGAACCTGTCGGACAACCTGGGGCTGTTCGTGAGGCCGCCGGCGGGGCTTCGGGGCGGGGTGGAGCTTGACGCGGGGGAGCTGCAGTTTGCGCGGGTGAAGATCCCGCCGTCGATGAAGCGGTTCGTGGCGGTGCCGACGGCGACGAAGGGGGGGAAGCGGGTGCACCGGTTCGTGTACCTGCACGACATCATCCGGCACTACCTGGACGAGCTTTTCCCGGGGGTGGACATCCGGGAGCGGGCGGTGTTCCGGGTGACGCGGTCGGCGGGGATCCAGAGGGACGAGATCGAGGGGGAGAACCTGCTGGAGTCGGTGGAGCTGGACATCAAGCAACGGCGGTTTGCGAGGGCGGTGCGGCTGGAGATCGAGCCGGAGGTGTCGAGCGAGCTGTCGCACTACCTGCTGGACAAGCTGAGCCTGGACCCGCAGGACCTGTACGAGCACCCGGCGGACGAGTACGACAGCCTGTTCGAGATCTACGACGTGGACCGTCCGGACCTGAAGGAGCCGAGGTGGCGGCCGGTGACGCCGCGGCGGCTGGCGGACCCGAAGGCGAGCATCTTCTCGGTGATCCGCCGGCAGGACGTGCTGGTGCACCACCCGTACGAGAGCTTCCACGCGAGCGTGGAGCGGTTCATCGCGTCGGCGGCGGCGGACCCGGACGTGCTGACGATCAAGCAGACGCTGTACCGGACGACGCCGGACAGCCCGTTCATCGAGAACCTCGTGCGTGCGGCGGAGGCGGGCAAGCAGGTGGCGTGCCTGGTGGAGCTGCGGGCGCGGTTCGACGAGGGGCGCAACGTGCGGTTTGCGCGCCAATTGGAGAAGGCGGGCGTGCACGTGGCGTACGGCGTGCTGGGGCTCAAGACGCACTGCAAGACGAGCCTGGTGGTGCGGCGCGAGAAGGGCGGGCTGCGCTGCTACGCGCACCTGGGCACGGGCAACTACCACCCCAAGACCGCGCAGCTGTACACCGACGTGGGGCTGCTCACGTGCGACCCGGACATCACGGGCGACCTGGTGCACCTGTTCAACTTCCTGACGGGCGTGGGCGAGGCGCCCTCGTGCAGCACGCTGCTGGTGGCGCCGTTCACGATGCGCGACCGCACGCTGAAGATGATCGCGCGCGAGATGGACAATGCGAAGAAGGGCCTGCCCGCCCGCATCTGGGCGAAGCTCAACGCGATGGAAGACCGTGAGGTGACCGAGCACCTGTACGCCGCGAGCCAGGCGGGCGTGAAGGTGGACCTGGTCGTGCGCGGGTTCTGCTGCCTCCGGCCCGGCGTGCCCGGCTTGTCGGACAACATCCGCGTGAGCAGCGTGGTGGGACGGTTCCTGGAGCACTCGCGCATCTACCACTTTGCCGCTGGGCAGGAAGACCCGGCGGACGGCGAGTGGTACATCAGCAGCGCGGACTGGATGTACCGCAACCTGAGCAACCGCGTCGAGGTGTCGTGCCCTGTGCGCGACGGGGACGCGCGGCGGCGGTTGCTGCGCCTCTTTGAAGTGCACCGGCGCGATCACGTGAACGCCTGGGACCTTGCGCCGTCCGGAAGCTACACGCGGCGCACGCCGCCCAAGGACGCGGAGGCCGGATCACCCGAAGCGGTCGGGACGTTCGAGACGCTGATGCGGGAAGCGGCGCACTGAGCGCGTGCTTGCGCACTTTTCCGGGCGCTTGTGTTGTCCCGCGTCAGGGGCGGACGCGTTCCACGACTTCCAGTCCGTAGGCATCCAGGCCGGGGAGTTGGCGGTTGCTCGCGGTAATGAGGCGGAGCTTTGTGAGGCCCAGGTCGCGGAGGATCTGGCCACCGACACCGATTTCGCGGAGCGTGCCCGCGCCGGCGGCGGCGGGGGTATCGAGGTCCGGCGAGTTGATGTCACGGGGTGCGGCGCCGCGGGCGGTCTGCAGCCGCCCTTCGAGGTCGGTGACATCCGCGCCGCCCGTTGTGTCGCCGGTGGTGCGGAGGTAGACGATCGCGCCGCGCCCTTCCTGCTGGATCATTCGCATCGAGGCGTGGAGGACGCCGCTGGTGGCGCCGGCCGGGGAGGAGTCGATGTCGCCGAAGACGTCGCCCAGCAGGTGGCGGCGGTGCATGCGGACGAGCGTGGGGCGTGTGTCGGGCGTGGGAGAGCGGCCGACGTCGCCGCAGGTGAGGACCAGGTGGGGCAAGGGGTCTACGACGCTTTCGTATACACGTGCGGTGAAGTCTCCGAACGCGGTGCGGAGGGTGCGGCCGCTTCGTGGCTCGGCTCGCTTGACGAGGCTCTCACGGCGGAGGCGGTATTCGATGATCTGGGCAACGCTGCACATCTTCATCTTGTGCAGGGCGCAGAACTTCTCGAGGTCTGGCACGCGGGCCATCTCGCCGTCCTGCTTCATGACCTCCATGATGACGGCGGCGGGCGTGAGGCCGGCGAGGCGGCAGAGATCAACGCTGCCCTCGGTCTGCCCGGTGCGGACGAGGACGCCGCCGTCGCGGGAGCGGAGCGGGTTGATGTGGCCCGGTTTGACGAAGTCGGTGGGGCCGTACGCGGGGTCGATGGCCATCTGGATGCACTTGGCGCGTTCCTTTGCGGAGACGCCCGTGGTGCCGCCGAAGCGTGGATGGAGGTCAATGGAGACGGTGAAGGCGGTGCCGCGGACGCTGGTGTTGACGGCACCCTGGGGGTGGAGGTGGAGGCGGTCGCAGTCGGCCTCGGTCAGGCTGAGGCAGAGGTAGCCCAGGGCGTGCTGGAGCATGAAGGTGATGGCCTCGGGCGTGACGAACTGCGCGGGGAGGATGACGTCACCCTCGTTCTCGCGGTTTTCGTCGTCGGTGAGGACGACCATTTTCCCCGTGCGGAGGTCGGCGAGGATGTCGTCGATGGGGGAGAAGGGCATGGCGGGAGGATATGGAAACCAGTCGCGGAGGGGTGGGGAGGAGCAGGGCAACGCCGAGGCGGCAAGGGATTGGACTGAGCGGATCATCTTCCCTCTTCGCGGGCCTCCGCTCTGTGCCGCCACTCCGCGGTTGGTTTCTGCTTACGCGCCAACCAGCCATCCCGGCAACTCTCGCACCTTGCCCGCGCGGTCTACGCACGCCAGGACTGTTTTGGCCGCGGCGTTGACGTGCCCGGTGCGGGCCTCGCCCGGGGGACCGTGGGCGCTCTGCTCGACCACTCGCACTTCGTATTCGTGCTCGATCTTGACGCGGCTGCCGGCCTTGACCGTGCAATCGACCTCGATGACGTCGTCGTAGCGGATGGGGCGGCGGTAGGCGACCTCGAGTTTGACGATCACCATGAGCACACCCTGGGATTCCATCTCGGCGTAGCTCTTGCCGACCTCGCGGAGCAGCTCGGTGCGGGCGATCTCGAGCCACGGCGCGTAGGCGGCGTGGTGGGCGACGCCCATGGGATCGCACTCGCAGTAGCGGACGCGCAGGCGGACGGTTGTTCGCCGGGGCTTTTCTGCCATGCAAGAGTCTACGATGCAGGCCCAAGAAGGATGTTAAACCACGCATGACCGCGACCGCCGCCCCCAATATCACGGTCCGCCGCCTCTCGCCCGCGGACTCGATCTCGGAACTGACGCTGCTGCTGCACAGGGCGTACGCGAAGCAGGTGGAGATGGGGCTTGCGCCGCTGGCGGGGCGTCAGGACGATGCGACGACGAAGTCGCGTGTGTTCTCGGGGGAGTGCTACGTGGCGGTGGACCACCAGAGCCTGCCGGACCTGGACGACCCCCAGGGGTTGTCCACCGCGACGCGGCAGCGGATCGTGGGGTGCATCCTGTTCCATGAGATCGAGGAAGCGAAGGGACCGCCGTGGTTCCAGCAGAAGTTTGTGGCGAGTTTTTCGCAGTTCGCGGTGGACCCCGGGTACCAGAGCGCGGGCATCGGGCTGATGCTGCTGGACGTGTGCGAGCGCCGCGCGCTGGAGGACGGCGCGACGGAGCTGGCGTGCTCCATGGCGGAGCCGGACCAGGACCTGCTGCGGTACTACTTCCGTCGCGGGTACCGGTTTGTCGAGCACTGGCAGTGGCCCTACACGAACTACCGGAGCGCGATCCTGAGCAAGACGATCCGGGCCTGAACGGGGCGGCTACTCGGGCCTGGCCAGCGTGAGCATGGTGATGACGATCGTCAGCAGTGTGCCGTTGTGCAGCGCGTGCGCGGTGATGCTCGCGACGAGCGAGGATCGCCACTCGCGCATCGCCGCGAAAATGATGCCCAGCGTGAAGACCGGCGCGAGCAGGAAGAACGCGTAGCCGTGCATGACGCTGAACGCGAGCGCTGAGACGAGGGCCGAGAGCACCACACCAGTGACGCCCCGCATGTGGCGGAAGAGCGCCCCGCGGAACACGCTCTCTTCCACGAGCGGGGCCCACACCGTCGCGAGGAGGAAGAACATCGCGAGGATCAGCGGCTTGCCCTGGGCGACGATCTCCAGAATCTCGTTCTTTGCCTGCAGTGGTTCGGGCTTGCCCCCGTGCATGATGGCGTTGTAGATGACCATGAGCACGACCATCACCACCACGACGCAGACAAAGATGGGCAGCGACGCGAGGTAGGCGTAGAGACCGGTCCACATCTCCTTGAGGAGGCCCTCGCCGCGGGTCCAGCCGATCCGGCGGGCGTGCTCCTTGAGGGGCACGCCACGGAGGACGGGCCAGAAGATGACGGGGAGCAGCAGCCACTGGAGTGCCAGGGCCGCGAGCAGGCCGTTCTCGGTATTCTTCTCGCCGAACAGCTTGGACAAGACCAGGCTGCCGACGATCTGGAGGAGCAGGAAGGAAGCCGCCAGCAGCGCGACCATCTCCAGGTACACGCTGCCTCCGGGCGCGGGCGGGAGGAACGAGGCCCGCACCTTGCCCGAGGCCACGCGGATGATCATGTAAATGGAGGACGTGACTGATCCGGCGAAGATGAGCAGCACGAACCCGCACAGCGCGGCGAAGAACGCGAGGAGTGCTGCGCTGTTGCGGAAGAAGGGTTGGCGCGCGGGGTCGGTGTCGGGTTTTCCGAGCGTGAGCGCCAGACGTCCGAAGTAGCCGTGACGCGCGACGAGGGTGTCTCTTTCCGTGGCGGTGAGCGTGTCAATGCCCCCCTGGAAGATGGCGCGCAGCGTGGTGATGTCGTCCTCGCTGCCGGGGTACTCGATACCGTCCTTCGCCGCGGTTTCCAGCTTGGGGAGGGCGTCGTCCACGCCCGCGACTTCGGCGGCCACGATCAGCGCCCGGAACTTGTCGACGGGCGAGGTGGCGCTTTCCTGGACGTTGTCGGCGAGCATCCTGGTCTCGTTCGAGGGGATCCCGCTGGGTTGAAGGCTCCGGAGCAGGCCGCTCATCTTGACCATGATCCCCGATGACAGGAGGAATTGGTCGCCCGCCCCCGGGGCCTCAACCTTGGTCGTGTCCACCTTTTCTTCGCTCAGTGCGCCGATCTGCTGGAGCGTCATGACGCCCGCGATGCACAGGACTGCGACAAGGAGCGCGATAAGGCGGGAGCGGCGCGTGCCCTTGTCCGGCGTGTCCCGGCGGGGTGCGGTGTCGGCTCCGTCCCATGCTCCAGTGGCCTGCCATGGGCCCCCCTGACCTGGTTGGTCGGGGAAGATGTTGAAGTCGGGAGGGGTGGGCGAGTTGGCGGGCGTTTGGTCGGACATGGATGGACTTCATCGGCTACGGGGTGTCGAGGACGGTACGGGGTTGGGGCGGACGGCGTGGCTTTGCTTCAGCCTCGCTCTTGGCCTATGCTCTCCACCCACGACGGGAAGGAATCCCGCGTGTTGTACCCAAAATCCTGCGGCGTGCGTGGGTCGGAACCCAGGCAGGCCGCCCGCCCCGCCCGGTAGGCGGCGTATTCGCAGAGTTCGCGGGTTGCCGCGTCCGCTGCAAGGAGCGAGCATGTCTCGTCGTCAGACCACACTCGCCACCAAGCCTGGGGATGTTTCCCAGAAGTGGCACGTCGTTGATGCGGAGGGCGTCCCGCTGGGGCGCCTGGCCGCGGAAGTCGCACAGGTCCTCATGGGCAAGCACCGCCCGGACTACACGCCGCACGTGGATACCGGCGAGCACGTGATCGTGACGAACGGCTCCAAGGTCGCCATGACCGGCCGCAAGGCGGAGCAGCGGCTGAAGATGCGGTACACCGAGTACCCCGGCGGCCTCAAGACCCGCACGTACGGCCAGGTGCGTGAGCAGGACCCCGAGTCCCTCATCTCTGACGCCGTCCGCCGCATGATGCCCAAGAACCGCCTCTCCCGCGTGATGCTGAAGAAGCTGCGCGTGGTCGCCGGTGCGGAGCACACGTTCGCCGGTCACAAGCCCCAAACCCTCAAGGTCTAACCCCACGGTCATACAAAGGAATTCCGCATGTCCAAGATCATGAATCCTTCGTCCGACCTCGGGCTGACCATGCCCGGCTCGGCGCCTGTTGAGAACGTCAAGCCCATCCGCGCCCCGCAGCCCGCCGACAAGAACGGCTGGTGGTGGGGCACGGGGCGTCGTAAGACCGCCGTCGCCCGCGTCCGCCTCAAGCCCGCGCAGGGCGACAAGGCCGGCGTGCAGATCGAGTCGGTCAAGCTCGAAAAGAAGAAGTCCGTCGAGGTCTACTTCACCGAGCCGCGCGACCGCACCGACTGCGTCGCCCCCCTGCTCTCCACGGGCACGCTGGGCCGGCTGCAGGTCATCGTGAAGCTGCACGGCGGCGGCACGATGGGCCAGGCGGGCGCCATGAAGATGGGCCTCGCCCGCGCCCTGATGAACTTTGACCCCACGCTGGAGAAGACCCTCCGCGACGCGGGTTACCTCACCCGCGACGCCCGCGCGGTGGAACGCAAGAAGTACGGCCAGCCCGGCGCACGCCGTCGGTTCCAGTTCAGCAAGCGTTGATCGCGTTCACATCTTTCTGCCTCTTCAACCCCCGCCCGTGCGGGGGTTTTTTTTCTTTCTGCGCCGGATTCCGCGCCCGGCGGCGTCTTGACTGGCGAACAACGCGCACGCACGCATTCCAGGAGTCTCCTCATGCACGCCCGAGTGACGCCGGTTCTTCTTGCCGCACTGATCGTGTTCTCGGGTTCTGCCCTTGCCCAGCCGGCGGGAACTCAGCCTCCCGGCGGCACTGGAAGGTCCGCGTCCCCATTCCCCACACTACCCGAAGAACCCACCATCACCGAGGTGAACTTCCCCGGGGGGACAGTTCAGCAGTACATCGATTACCTCCGCTCCGTCGCACCCAACAACACCGTCAACGTGGTCATCACGGGCGATGTGGGGCAGGCGATGATCCCGGCGGTGAGCCTCAAGGGCGTCACCGCGACCCAGGCGGTGGAGTTCCTGCCCGGTGTCGTGGAGGGGCCACGCGCCGTCACCATCGATGCCAACCGCAACCGGGTGGGAACGCCCGGCGTCTTCACGCTGCGGTACCAGACCACCGGCAACCCGCTCATGGATTCGCCGCCCCCGATCTCCATCTTCCAGATCAGCGACCTCATCCGCCCCGATGACAACGCGGGCTCCGCGCTCGCGTCCGGCACGCTGCCGGTCAACACCATCCTCACCGCGATCGAGAACGCCGTGACAATGGTGGGTGGACCGCGCCCTGAAGTGAAGTTCCACGCCGAGTCGGGCGTACTGCTCATGAAGGGCAGCCAGCCCCAGATGGACGCGACGCGCGACATCCTCTTCAACCTGCGCGAGAGCACGGGCAGGGTCGACTCGCTGGGCGGCGGCTCATCAACACAAACGTTCGCGCTCGCGCACCGCCCGCCCGAGGACATCGTGCAGGCGTTCCGCGACGTCTTCCCCGCGGGCTCCCCGCAGGCGGCGGCGCTCAAGGTTGAAGCCGTGCCCGCGACTAACAGCGTCGTCATCAAGGCGCCGCGCAACATGGCGCTCGCCGCGGAGGTGCTGGTGCGGTATGTGGACAGGCCCCCGCAGCCCAACCCCGATCTTGTGCGCCTCAGCGCTGAACGCGACTCGCAGCAGGCCATGCTGGCGAGGGCAGAGGCGCAGTACACCGATGTTGCAAAGCGATTCCAGGACGCAAGCATGCAGCACCTCAACGAGATGGGAGTGCTGCGGACTCAGGCGGAGGAACTCCAGCGGGAACTCCGGTCCGTCACCGCGGAGCGCGACGCGCTCAAGCAGAAGAAGTGACGCCCGTGCCCGGACCGCCCGGCTTTCCCGTACCATGAAAACGCCCCATGCCAGACGCCACGGGCAACGCCGATTCGGCACCTCCGGGGTCGGACACTCCCAACGCCCCCCCGGCGGTGCTGCTGTTGTGCAAGGGCGTGCGCGCGGGCGACCGCGAGGCGTTCACCACGCTCTACAACCTGTGGTACGAGCGCTGGCTGCGCGACGCCCGCGCGATCCTGCAACGCAACGACCCGCTCGCGTACGACATCGTGCAGGACGCGTTCGTCCGCGTCATCAAGAGTCTGCCGGAACTCCGCAGCGAGGCGGCGCTCGCTGCATGGATGGCCCGTGTGCTGCGCAGCAGCGCGGTGGACGTGCTGCGCAAGGAATCACGCGGACGCGCGCGGGAGATCGCCCTGACATCCGCGCCGCACGCCCTCGGCGCGCCGAACGAAAACGCGTGGATCACCGCCGCACTCGCGTCACTGGAGCAGGACGATGTTCTCCTGCTGCGGACCCGCGTGGTGGAGGAACTCACGCTGGAACAGTCGGGCCGCGCGTCGGGGGTTTCCGCCGATGCGGTGCACGGGCGGGTCCGCCGGGCACTCGCCACACTACGCGATGCATGGAGGGGGAAACATGACTGACTTCAACTCCCCCAACGACCACGACCCCCGGCGCAGCGCCATGCTCGCCGACCTTCTGAGCGCGCTCGAAACACAACAGCGCGCACGCAGGACGCGCCGTCGCGTCACCCTCGCGGCCGGCGTCGCGTGCGCAGCGGTCCTCGCGGTAGTTGCCGCGCGATGGACGTTCGCGCCATCGGCACACGTCGCGCCGCGTATTGCGGACACAAAGAACCCTCACCCGGCTCAACCACCCTCCCCGCAGCCATTTGTGACCTTCATCACCACGCGCAACGTGGCTCGCGATGTCACCATCCCTGACCACACAACCACCCTCGTGCAATTCATCGACGACGAGCAACTCCTCGCCGAACTGAACCAGCAGCGCCCGTGCTACGGGCTCATGCGCACCGGATCGCGCGTCGCCGTGCTCGACCGGTGCGTGCGGTAAAGAGACTCGCCACAGAGAACACAGAGGAGCAATAGTGCAAGTTTGTGGTATGTCGTCGCGCGCGATCGGTGGCTCGCCAACCCCTCCCCGGCCCTCCCCTCGGAGGGGAGGGGGGAGTCAGTCCTCAGCGCTGATGCTCTTGGGGCCTTCCTTGCCCGCGACGCGCTCCATGTAGCCGTTGCCACGCTTCTCGTACTTTGTGAACCCCAAGCGCTCCAGGTTCTTGTTGGAGAGCGCGCTCTTGCCCTTGATGTCGCTCCACTTGCCCGCGATGTTGGGCGCCACCACCGCGCGGCGGCAGGGCTTGCCCGTGTCGGGCTGCTTCGTGAGCGCATCGTCCTTCATGGATTGCACAACCTCGAAGGTTTCGCCCGTGGGCTTGCCCTGCTTGTCGAGGACTTCGTAGACGTACGTGGGCATGAGGAATGATATGAGGCGCGGGGGCTTTGTTCAGCGCCCGGCGAGCGTCTGCTGCAGCTGGAGCGTGAGCATCTCGAGGCTGCGGTCGACGTCCGAGAGGCCTGACTTCACCCGCTGATCGGCCTTTACACAGGCACGGAGGAAGCTCATAGTGTCCGCGGGGCGGAGGCGGCGGGCCGCGTCGATGATCATGTTCTGGCTGGGCCCCCACAGCTTGAGCGGGCGCGTGACCTCCGCGATGTTGCGCTTCTGGCTGAGGGCGCAGCACACGCCGTGGAGCTTGCGGGCCAGATCGGTCACGGCGAACATGACGAGCGGGGCCGGCTGGCGTGACACGTCCAGCACGTGACGCAGGTGCTGCACCGCCTGCTCGGGGTTGCCTGAGAGGAGCGACTGCTGCACGCCCCAGGCTTCCTCGTCGCGCGAGACGCCGACGAACTGCGCGACGTGTGCCCTGGTGATGGCACCCTCGCCCGCGGCCGCGGCGAGTTTGGCCAGCTCCATGTCGATGCGCCCCAGGTCCGCGCCGGTGTTGGCAACGAGCGCCTCGGCAGCGTCGGGCTCGAGTACGGCCTTGTGCTCGGATGTCGCCCGCTTGATGGCCCAGGCAACGCAGGCGTCCTCGCCGGGCGTTTCGCACTTGATGACTGCGCCAACTTTCTCGACCATCTTGTCCAGGTTGCCGGGGCGCCAGGCGCCGCTGCGCAGCACGAGGGTGGCGCCGTCGCTGGGGCTCTGCGCGTAACGCTCAAAGAGCGGGCGCGCGTCTTCCTTCACGAGCGACTCTGCCTGGTCGACCACCACCAGCTTGTGGCTGGCGATCAGCCCGAAAGAGCGGCACTCGTCCAGCACGTCCGCCGCCTGCGCGGTGGTGCCGTCCAAGACCTGCACATCCACCTGTCCGAAGTGCTTTGTGAGGGCCGTGCGCAGCTGCGTCGTGTACAGCCCGCGCAGGAAGCCCTCTGGCCCGTGCAGGATGATGACCCGCGCGTCGTGCGTCAGGCCGCCGCTCTTTGCCTCGGTGGATGTGGGCTTTTTGGCCACGTGAGAATGTATCCCGCGAGACGCACCGGTGGGCGAGCCCGTCCCGCACTTTCGTGCGATTCCTACTGTTCCGTGATGCGTCGCAGCGCCTTCTGGCTTCTTGCCGCCCGCAAGCGTGGGGCCCGCCCGCTCGCGGATGCCTCGCGCGCCAGCGCGTTTGATCTTCGCCACATGGACCGCGCATTGGAGCTTGCCAGGGCCGCGGCGGAACAGGGTGAAGTACCGGTCGGGGCGGTGGTGTATGTCACGCAGACGGGAAACGTAATCGGAGAATCCGCCAACTCGCGGGACGGCGAGGGCAACCCGGCGGGGCACGCGGAGTTCAGCGCGATTGTGGACGCAGCGCGGGCCCGCAAGGACTGGCGCCTCAACGACTGCACGCTGGTGGTGACGCTGGAACCGTGCGCGATGTGCGCGGGGCTGATCGTCAACGCACGTGTCGGCCGTGTGGTGTTCGGCGCGCGTGACCCCAAGGCGGGGTTTGTGGGTTCCTTGGGGAATCTTGTGGACGACTGTCGCCTCAATCACCGAGTGTGCGCCGTGGCCGGCGTGCGTGAGGAGGAGTGCGCGGGGCTGCTGAAGGCGTTCTTCGCGGGGCTCCGCACACGCAGGCGGACGGCGTCGTAGAGAGCATCATGCCCGAGCTCCCCGAGGTTGAATGCGTGCGACGCTCTCTGCTGCCCCACATCGTGGGCACCCGCATCGAGGGCGTGCGCATCCACCGGCGCGACGTGTGCGAGTGCCGGGATGCGGGCGGGCGGATCACTACGGCAACACCGGCGCGGCTGCTCGCCGGTGACACGGTTGTTTCGATTCTGCGGCACGGCAAGCAGCTCGCGCTTGTCGGGGAGTCGGGCCGTGTGGTGTGCGTGCATCTGGGGATGTCCGGGCGACTTTCTGTCGGCCCCAGAACCCTCCCGCGGGAACGTAGCGTGCATGATCACGTGGTGTGGTTGCTCCCGCAGGGTCACACTGTGACCTTCCATGATCCACGGCGGTTTGGGGGCGTGTGGACCTTCCCCAGCGAGGCGATGTTTCGCGCGGTGCGGTGGCAGGGGCTCGGTCCGGATGCCCTCAGTCTTTCTGGGTCTCACCTCGCCGCCACGCTTGCAAAGTCGTCTCGTGCGGTCAAGGCGGCGCTGCTGGATCAGTCGGTGGCCGCGGGCATCGGCAACATCTACGCGGACGAGAGCCTGTTCGCGGCCTCGCTGCACCCTCGGATGCGGTGTTCCCGAATCTCCGCCGAACGTTGGGACGTGCTGGCGGAAGAAGTCCGCGGGGTGCTTTCGCGGGCCGTGGAGCGTGGGGGCTCCACCATCCGCGATTACGTCAATGCAGACGGCAGGAGCGGCAGTGCCCAGGCCCTGCACGGCGTGTATGGGCGGGGCGGCCTGCCATGCCCCCGGTGTGCCCAGAGGCTTGAAAGCGGCATCGTGGGGCAAAGAACGACCGTCTGGTGCGCACGCTGTCAGCCGGCGCGTTTGCTTGGCTGATGCGTTTATTCACAATTTTGGTTGTTTGCGAGCCCTCGATCGGGGGAACCACATGAAAGCGGTGGGTGTTGCTTGTTCTCTTCTTCAAGAGGAGAGATTTATATTCATCATGTTTTGTAAGCCCTGTCGAGTTGTGGAAAAGTGTGAGGGCAACATCGCAGCGTGTTGCTATGCCATGATTTACACACCGAGTGTCTTCTGAATTCAATGTCACTGCCCTGTTGCTGGCGCTCGGGGGCGCTCGGGTGATGAGGCGGTACGCGTTCCGGGATGGAAATCTCGGTGCTGCTCCCACGCGCGGGCGAGCGCCCGACCCAGTTCTTCCACAGAGTGTCCACACCAAACTGTCGCTTGCTCGGGGCCCAAACAGGTTCCGGACGGCGACACAAACACGTCATGCGCCCGCAGGGCCCTTCTTTGCGCGTTCTTCCAGGAGCCGCATCACGGCGGCGAACTCACTGTCGGTCACAATGCGGGCTTCCACCGTTCGGATGGCGTGCATGACGGTGGTGTGGTCCCGCCCACCGAAGGTGCCGCCGACTTCCTCGAGGGAGTGGCGCGTGCACTTGCGGGCGAGGTACATGCAGACATGCCTGGGCAGGGCGATGGACCGCTGGCGCTGCTTGCTCTGGAGGTCGGACAGGCGGATGTTGTAGAAGTCGCAGACCACGGTGATGATGTCGTGGAGGGTGGGAATGTACTCCGCGGGTGGGCGGACGAGTTCCGCCAGGGCGCGTTTGGCGAGATCCAGGGAGATAGGGGCACGGTCCACGGTGGACTGGACCTGGAGCTTAACAATCGCCCCCTCAAGCTCCCGGATGTTGCGGTCGATGTTGGTGGCGATGAACTCGGCGGCGTCGCTGGGCATCTCGGCGCCGCGCAGGCGAGCCTTGGTCTTGACGATCTGGATGCGGGTTTCGTAGTCGGGCGCTTCGATCTTTGCGACCAGGCCCCACTTGAAGCGGCTGACGAGGCGGTCTTCGAGCGAGGGGATTTCTTCGGGGGCTGCGTCGCTGCTCAGGATGATCTGTTTGTTGGCCTGGTACAGGCTGTTGAAGGTGTGGAAGAACTCTTCCTGGGAGCGGTCGCGCTTGGTGAGGCAGTGGATGTCGTCGATGATGAGGACATCCGCGTCACGGAAGCGGTGGCGGAACTGGGACATCTCGCCGGTCTGCACGCTCTCAAAGAACTGGTTGATGAAGTTGTCGCAGGAGGTGTAGTAGATCTGTGCGGAGCGGTTGGCCTCCAGAATCTTCAGGTAGATCGCCTGCAACAGGTGAGTTTTGCCCAGGCCCACGCCCCCGTGGACAAAGAACGGGTTGTAGTTGCGGCCCGGGTTTGCGGCAACGCCCAGCGCGGCGGCGTGCGCGAGGCGGTTGTTGGGGCCGACCACGAAGTTCTCGAACGAGAAGTCCGGGTTGACGACAAGTGTGTCGTACCGGGGCTGGTTCTCGTGGAAGTTCACCGCGGAACGGCGCGCGGCCTGCGGGCCGGCACCGACGGCAGGCTCGAGCGGCCCGCTGGGCTCCATAATCGGGGCAACCTCAGGGGGCTCCACTACCACGGGGCGGAATGCGCGTTCGAGCGTGGCAACCCCGCCGCCTGCGGTGGCAGCGTCGCCGGGGCCGAGGAATCGAACAGAGATGAGGTGCCCGGAGACCGTGCGTGCCGCGTCGTTGAAGGCATCGGCGCACTGCTTCCGCAGGTAGTCACGGTGCACATCGCTGAGTGTGCGGACCTCAAGCGCCCCGCCCTCGATGCCCAGCGGGACCAGCTCCTCGAACCACTGGCGGCCGATGCCGGGGTGGTGGTTGCGCAGGTGGGCGAGCATGCCCTTCCACACGGGGCCCGAGGGGTCGTTGTTCTTTCCGCCGCTCATGCCCCCCGCGGGGACCGAACTGCCGCCTCCAGCGCCGGACCTTCCGTTCCCGCCGCCGGCGCGGAAGGACAATACCTGCGAGTTAGTGAGAGCGCGCCGGATCACGGTTCCACCTTCCACAAGGACGCTGACGGTACCGCGGTGGTGGATGCGCCCTCTCGGGCGCGTCCTCCGCTGCGGGTGCGGCGCCGGTTCACCCAACCAGCGTCGCAGGGGCGCAACGTACAGAGGGTTGAGCAACCTGTCAATAGCCCGACAAAGGAAATCGTGAGCGGGCGCACTCCCGTTCTTGGGAAGGAGCGCCGCGAGTGCTTGCGGCGCAGGGCGCAACACAAAAGCGGCGTCAGTTTTCCTCAGATTCGCTTGACACGCTTGCACGGGGAGTCTTGGTGGGCACGGGCTCACCCGCGGCGATCAGCTGCGCCTCGTACCGGGCACGGTTCGTGCGGTAGTCCATCAGGAACAGCACGCGCTCGACGTGCTTGGGACCCGCGACCTCCGCGATCCGCTTCCTCGCGTAGTTCATGTCCGTCCGGCGGGAGACGTGGATCAGGATGATGTGCTGGCACTCCAGGATGCGGAGCCACTCGGCGACGTCGTCCAGGTGCATGTGCATGCCCACCTTCGCCCGCTCCTTGTGCTCGGGCTCGAAGAACGTGCACTCGCTGATGACGAGCTGGGCCTTGCGGACATCCTCGCGGATGAGGTGCGGGCCCGGGCTGGTGTCGCCGGTATAGGCGATGAGCGGGACCTCAAAGGAGCGGGTGATCTCGGTGCCCCGCTCCTTGAGTTCGCGGAGCTTCTCCTGCGGGAGTTCGAGGAACTCGGGCTTGAGCTTCGTGCGCTTCTCAGAAACGGTGTACCCGAAGCTGGGGCAGGTGTGCTCGGTCTCGAAGCCGCGCAGCAGGATGTTGTTCTTGATCTCCAGCGGCTGGTCGGGCAGGAGGGAAATAAGCTCGTAGGGCGTGCGCTGGCGCTCGAGATCGACGTAGCCGTCCATCATGCGCTTGATAGCGCTCGCGATGCGGGCGTCGCACACGATCTTGGCAGTGCCCATGCCCTGGAAGCGGCGCTGGGAGCAGAAGTACGCGAGGCTGCCGATGTGGTCCATGTGCCCGTGGCTGATGGCCAGGTGCTTGCTGGAAAGCACGGCGCGCGGGCAGGAACCGATGTCAAAGCCCAGGTCGAGCTCGGGGATCTGCAGGCACGTCGCCTCACCGGCGATGGACTCGCCGAAAATGCGGAAGGGCGGGCAGTAAAGGAAGCCTGGGGACGCCTCGCGGGGCGGCGGCTTGGGGAGCATGGAGCAATCTCCGATCGCGGGCTTTCACCCGAGGTGGAATGAACTGGGTTGAACAACTCCGGTGCAAGTCGGGACAAGAGAGTCTAGGCTTGACGCCCCGCACACGGACACGCGACTTATGACGGACGCAAAGCCCGAAAACGCGCCACGGCCGCCACCAAAGACCTGGTGGGACTACGCGGTGCGCCTCGGGCCCGCGTCGTTCCTCGCCGTGGGGGCGGCGGTGTTGCCACCGCTGGGGTCGCTGCTGCTGTTTGCCAATATCAATCAGATCGGGGACTGGCTGCGTTCACACGGTTCCACGGGTATTGCTTTCTATATTGCCGGCTTTGCGTTCTTCGCCGGGGTGGCGCTCCTGCCCACCTACTCAAGCGCGATCCTGGGAGGCTGGGCGTTCGGGTTTGCCGTAGGCCTGCCCGCGGCATTGGCGGGGTTCCTCGGCGGGGCTCTGATCGGATACGGGGTGGCAAGGCCAACAAGCGCGGAGCGGGTGACCAGGCTGATCGACGAGAAGCCGCAGTGGAAGGCGGTGCGGGATTCGCTGATGGGCGGCAGCAAGGCGAGAGCGCTGCTGATCGTGACGTTGCTGCGGCTGCCGCCCAACTCGCCGTTTGCGCTCACCAACCTCGTGCTTGCCAGCGTCCGCACACCGCTGTGGATTTACCTTTTGGGCACTCTCATCGGGATGACCCCGAGGACGGCGCTTGTGCTGTACATCGCGAGCCAGGTGCAGGGCAAGATGGCGGACGAGGCGGCGAAGGACAAGCCGTGGTGGATGATCGCGGTGGGCATCGGCGCGACGGTTATTGTGCTGGGCATCGTCGGGATGATGGCGAAGAAGGCGCTGGCGAAGGTCACGGCAGCGTCGGTGACGTGAGGCCGCACTCGGGGCACTGGGCGCGGCCGTCCACCGGCACGATGCCGTGGAGGGGGTAGTCGCAGCGCGGGCACCTGCCCCGCAGCCACCGGCGCTGGCCGCGCCACTGGCGAAAGCCGTGCCACCGGCGCCCGCCGCGCTGCTGTCGAAAACCGGTCAACGCTCGGACGACCAGGGCCAGCAGCGTGACCGACAGGGCGTTGAGCGCGACTCGCCCCCACAGGATTCTGGACCCACGGTCCCCGTTGCGCTGAATGGCAAGCGCAACGCGCCGGTTCTCGTGGAGCTTTTTCAGTGCCGCCGCGTCCAGCGCCGTGCGGAGCGTGAC
The DNA here is from genome assembly GCA_937858155.1 of uncultured Phycisphaerales bacterium. Classification (GTDB taxonomy): domain Bacteria; phylum Planctomycetota; class Phycisphaerae; order Phycisphaerales; family UBA1924; genus BJHL01. The sequence continues at coordinate 17,405 of CALLYM010000076.1, forward strand.
AAAGTCCAGTTTTCTGGTGTGGTCGTAGGAATACTCGGGGGTCACGGTGACGAGCCACTCCTCGCGCCACGGGAACCAGAGGCCCTTGCGGTGCACCTGGTGCACGTACCCGACCCGCACAAATTCCGCCTCCGGGTACTTCTGCGGCAGGGCGACCACATCGTCGCCGCTCAACTCCTCCATCGCCACATCGTGCGCGAGTCCCTGCTCGATGCGCAGGTAGATCCACCCAAAGTCGCGCCGGAACCCGATGTTGACCGGGCGCTTTGCGCGTTTTCCGGTCAGGATTGCTTCCGCGGCGCGGTACTGACGGCTCGCCCAGCCGACCACCCACGAATCATCCGGGGGGCTTGCCGGAAGTGAGAGGACGCACAGAACCAACCCGGCAAGGAACACCAGGCCCATCGCGGGGTTCCTGGAAAGGTGCACGCACCCCCCCCACCACGTGCGGGCCGTGGGGTGCCACGCGTGCATTCCGGGCCGATCAGCCATGCTCGTCACGGTAGTGCGGGGGCGGCCCACCGCATCTACCTTTCCGCGTGGAATCAGCCGATTCTCAACCCCAGCAGTTCAACGCGGACGAGGTCCGCAAGATCGCGCGGCTCGCGCGGCTTGAGCTCTCGGATGCCGAGGTCGAGGATCACCGCGCGGCCCTCTCGGCCATTGTCGGGTACATGGAGCGTCTGCGTGCGGTGGACCTTGCCGGTGTGGAGCCCCTCACGCACGTGGGCGACACACACACGCGCCTGGACGACGACGTGTCCACAGCCGGGCTGCCCAACTCCGCGTTGATGGCGATTGCCCCGGACACGTGGGAGCCCTTTGTCAGAGTGCCGAAGGTCTTGGAAGAAGGGGGTGGGGCGTGAGAGGTTCGCGCATCATCGTCGTGTGCGTCGCGGCCGCGTGGCCGGCGGCGATTCCAGCTTGCAAGGACAAGCCACCGGGCGGCGAGTGGGTTGTGCAGGTGGAGAAGGACGACGTACGGATTGCGAAAGCCAAGGACGAGGCGAAGCGCCGCTGGCCCGAATTCGTCGCGGCGTTCCAGGCCCGCGAGCCGAACACGGCGTACGCGGTCAAGGCTCCATTGACGTCGCCCTCGGGAAAGGTGGAGCACATGTGGCTCCAGGTCACTGAGCTGTCGGAAACGACGGTGTCGGGGATACTCGACAACGTCCCTCAGGGCGACTTCCCAATGAAGCACGGCGACCCCGTCACCGTCCCGCTGGCCGACGTGGAGGACTGGATCATCGGCAAGGGCGCAGGGAACATCGTGGGCGCGTTCAGCATCCCAGCGCTCCGCGAGGCGGAGCAAGAACGGGGCGGGAATTGACAACGAACGCGGCCCCCATCACAGCGCATGAGATCGCGGCCGGCGTGCGCTCCCGGCGATTGAGCGCGGTGGACGTTGTGCGCGGTGCGATTGCACGCATGGACGCTGCGCAGCCCCGGCTCCGTGCATTCCTGCAGATGTTTCCCGAACAAGCGATCGCCCACGCCCGGCGGATCGACGAGGCCTTGGCACGCCCGGACGCAACCCACCTCCCGTTGGCGGGCGTGCCTGTTGTGGTGAAGGACAACATCTGCCTTGGGCCGGACCTGCACACCCCGGGCGACGCCATGGGTTACGCGGGGCGCACCACGTGCGGCAGTCGCATGCTGGAGGCGTACCTATCTCCGTTCACGGCGACCGCCGCGCAGAGGTTCATCGACGCCGGCGCGGTTGTGATTGCCAAGTCGAACCTCGACGAGTTCGCGATGGGCTCGTCCACCGAGCATTCCGCGTTCGGACCCACCAGCAATCCGTGGGATATAGGCCGGGTTCCGGGCGGCAGTTCCGGCGGCAGCGCGGCCGCCGTCGCGGCGCGGGTCTGCCCCATCGCACTGGGCAGCGATACCGGTGGCTCGGTGCGCCAGCCCGCCGCGATGTGCGGGGTGGTGGGCGTCAAGCCGACTTATGGGCGCGTCTCGCGGTATGGACTCGTCGCGTACGCCAGCAGCCTGGACCAGATCGGCCCGATTGCGACCACCGTTCCCGACGCGGCGCTGGCCCTGGGCGTTCTCAGTGGCTTTGACCCGCGGGACTCCACCAGCGCATCGCGTGAGCAGCACGCGCACGAAAACGACTTTCTTTCCCGCATCGAAGAACCCATCGCGAACCTCCGCCTGGGCGTGCCGCGTCAGGCCACGAGCGGCGCAAACCACCCCGGTGTCGAGCGGGCGTTCGTGGACGCCGTCAGCACCTTCCGGTCCCTTGGCGCAGAGATCATCGACATCGACCTGCCCATGACCGACGCGGGTATTGCTGCGTACTACATCGTGGCCCTCGCCGAAGCGTCGAGCAACCTGGCGCGGTATGACGGTGTGCGGTACGGGCGTCGAGCGGAAGTCAGGCCGGGCGAAGGGCTCTTTGAGCTGTACGCGCGAAGCCGCAGCGAGGGCCTCGGGCGCGAGGTAAAGCGCCGGATCATGTTGGGCACGCACGTGCTGAGCAGCGGGTACTACGACGCGTACTACGCCACCGCGCTCCGCGCGAGACGCCGCACGCTGCAGGACTATCAGGCGGCGTTCGCAGGGGGCGGCGCGGGCCCACGCTGCGACGCGGTCCTCACACCCACCGCGCCCAACCCCGCGTTCCGCATCGGCGAGAAGACAAGCGACGCGCTGGCCATGTACCTGGAGGACGTGTACACGGTGGGCGTCAACCTCGCAGGGCTGCCCGCGGTCAGTATCCCCGCTGGCTTCGTGACGGAGGGCGGGAGTGAGCTTCCCGTCGGGGTGCAGCTTGTGTCGCCGGCCTTTGGCGAGGCGCGGATGCTGCGGATCGCCCGGATGTTCGAGCGGGCAACATCGTTCCACACCCGCGCCCCGGTCATGCCCGCATAACACGCGGGGCGAGCGGGGCTGGGGTGAGACAGCGTCTCATCTGGTGCGCGGGCTCAGAATCCGCCCCAGCGCGGCCGGCTCGGCATCGAAGTATGCTCTACCTGCATGCTCTCTCGCGTCTTTCAACCCAGGGGCGAACTGATCGGGTCCATCGTCGCGGGAATATTCCTGCTCGCGGGTGTGATCGCGCACTCGGTGCTGAGGGCGGAGGCGGGTGCTGTGGGGCTGTGGGTCAGCCTTGGTATCGGCCTTGTCTTTGGCTGCAAGGCCGCGTGGGACGCGCTGCGTGCATTCACGTTTGATATCGACGTGCTCATGGTGGTGGGCGCCGTGCTGGCCGCGTCCATCGGGCACCCCGGCGAGGGTGCGTTGCTGCTGTTCCTGTTCACGCTCTCGGGCGCGCTCGAGGGGCTCGCGATGGAACGCACCGAGCGGGAGGTGAAGGCGCTGCACGCGCTGATGCCGGCCGAGGCGCTGGTGCTGCGGGAGGGCGAATGGAAGCCGGCCCCCGCGGAAAGCCTGGCGGCGGGCGAGCAGATCAAGGTCCGCCCCGGCGAGCGCGTGCCGGTGGACTGCGAAATCACGCTGGGGAGATCGTCCATCGACCAGTCGGCGATCACCGGGGAGAGCATGCCCCGCGAGGTGAAGGTGGGCGACGAGCTCTTCGCGGGCACGATCAACACCGATGACCCGATCGAGGCCCGGGTCCTCCGCCCGGCCAATGAGAGCAGCCTCCAGAAAATACTCAACCTTGTCACGGAGGCCCGTGAGCAGCGTGAGCCGGTGCACCGGCTCATCGACCGGCTGAGCCAGCCGTACAGCATCAGCGTGGCGGCGGTGTCCCTGGTTGTGCTGATTGTCTGGAGGTTTGTTCTTCACCGGCCCTGGGTGGGCGAGGACGGACACTCCGGCGCGATCATCACCGCCATCACGCTCCTGATCGTCGCGTCGCCCTGCGCACTGGTCATCGCGACCCCCACCGCCACGCTGGCCGCCATCGCGCGGGGAGCCCGCGCGGGCGTGCTCTTCAAGGGCGGGAGCGCACTCGATCGTCTTGCGCGCATCGACAGCATCGCGCTGGACAAGACCGGCACACTCACGTTCGGCAGGCCACGCTTGTACGAGGCCCATCCCGTGGCGTGGTCGGGCGGGGACGAGTTGCTGGCGATCGCGGCGGGGCTGGAGGCCGACTCCACCCACCCCATTGCGACAGCGGTGCGCGAGGCCGCGAAAGCGAGGGGGATCGCGCCCAGCGCAATCGAACAACTCAACCACACCACCGCGCAGGGGCTGTCGGGCGTCGTGCAGGGCGCGCACGTGCGCCTTGGACGGTGGTCGTTCGTCGAACCCCTGGTCCCCGTGTGCCTCAGGGCGCGCGTGGTCGAGGTCCTTTCCAAGATCCAGGACCGGGGCCACATCGGCGTCGTCGTCGCCCGGCAGAATCCCGCAGACCCGGAGGGTGGAGAGGCCGCCGTGCTCATCATGGCGGACGGCGTGCGCCCCGGCGCCCAGACGCTCGTGCCGGAACTTCACGCGCTTGGGGTGAAGCCCGTCCGGATGCTCACGGGCGACAATCGGGTGACCGCAGAACGCGTGGGCGAGCACCTCCACCTTGACGCGGTCGACGCGGAGCTCCTTCCGGAGGACAAGCTCTCGATTATCACCCAAATGCACTCGTCCACCGAACGCAACCGGGGGCGCGGCGGGGTGGCCTTCATCGGGGACGGAGTCAATGATGCGCCGGCCCTCGCCCGGGCAGATGTCAGCATGGCAATCGGGACCATTGGCACTGCCGCGGCCCTCGAGTCTGCCGACATCGTGCTCCTCTCAGACAGCCTTCAACCCGTTTCCTGGTCCATCCGACTTGCCAGGGCGTGCCGAACGACCGTTCGCATCAACCTTGCCGTCGCTGTGGGTGTGATCGCGTTGATGGGTATTGCCACGATTGTGGGCTCCCTCATTGGAAGGGACATTCCCCTTTCTGTGGGCGTGGTCGCTCATGAAGGCGGAACGGTGCTTGTGGTGCTTAATTCTTTGCGCCTGCTAGCGATAAAGAAGTGGTGAGGGGGTTCGAAAGCACCTTTGGCGGCACAAATATCGCCCATATCAAAGAATTTAGCCCCCATATGTGCCACCCATAGTGGACTTGTACGTATTCTATCGCCGACAGGGAGAATTGCCCCATGTTCTCACAAACCACCGAATACGCGCTCCGTGCCATGTCCTGCCTTGCCCTGGCACCGGACCAACTTGTCCCGACAACCACCTTGGCGGACATGACCCATGTGCCACCGAACTACCTGGCCAAGGTACTCCAGCAGCTGGCGGCGGCACGCCTGATCGCGGGGCGTCGAGGCGTCGGGGGTGGTTACCGGCTTGCCCGCCCGGCCGACCAGATCAATCTCCTCGACATCATTCAAACGGTGGGCCACCTGGAACGCATCAAGTCCTGCCCGCTGGGCCTCGCGAACCATGGGTCAAACCTGTGCCCGCTGCACCGTCAGCTGGACGCTGCGGCAGCGGCGATGATGAAGATGTTTGACGGCGTCACACTCAAACACGTCATCGACACACCCGGCTCGGTGAACAAACCGCTGTGTGATTCAAGCCGCACACAAGAAGTCAGCATCGGCGGTTCAATCAAGGTTCGCCCGTCCAAGTCCTGAGCGGGCTCGCCGGCACCATCCATAATGTGGCTATTCCAGACCCTTTCCGGAAGGAAGGGGTCGGAGTGATTCCCCTGTTCCAGGCCCCCAGCGAGGCTCCCTATGTCCTCCACTCTTCCCGACCCAACTCCCACGCCAACACCCGCCCCCGCGCCCAGCCTGCACGAGCAGGAGTTGCAGCGCCGCGTACATCGAGACAAGGTCCGCGAGAGCGGCCTGGAGCCTTATGGAGTCCGGCAGGACAACCTTGTCACCATCGGCGAAGCTCGTGACGCGTTCAGCGAATCCGCGAACGACGAGTTCAACAGCAAGGGCAAGGAACCCGGCTTTGTCGACCGACGGCCCGTCGTGCGTGTGGCGGGGAGGGTGGTGCTGCACCGCGACAACGGCAAGCTCATCTGGATGCAGCTGCGCGACCATGCCGGCGACGTGCAGATCGCGGTCAGTCAGCGGGACGTGCCCGCCGATCAGTTCGCGCTCGCAAAGATGACCGACCTGGGCGACATCCTTGTTGCGCAGGGCCGCGTCATGAAGACCAAGACGGGGGAGGTCACTGTCTGGGCGGCGGGAGTCGAGCCCGGCGCGAAGTGCCTGGCGCCGCCGCCGGACAAGCACGCGGGGCTTTCCGACATCGAGTTGCGGTACCGCCAGCGGTACGTGGACATGTGGGTGAACCCCGACACGCGGCGGGTGCTGGAGCTGCGGAGCGCGGTGGTGCGGGAGGTGCGCCGCTTCATGGACGGGCGCGGGTACCTCGAGGTCGAGACGCCCATGCTGCAGACGCTGGCGGGCGGCGCGGCGGCGCGGCCGTTTGTCACGAAGATGAACGCGCTGGACATCAACCTGTTCATGCGCATCGCGCCGGAGCTGTACCTCAAGCGGCTCCTGGTGGGCGGGATGCCCAGGGTCTACGAGATCAACCGGAACTTCCGCAACGAGGGGCTCGACAAGCAGCACAACCCGGAGTTCACGATGCTGGAGGCGTACCACGCCTTCGGCGATGTTGAAACTGTGATGGAGATGACCGAGAGTCTCATCCGGGCGTGCGCGGGCGTGGTGTGGCGGGGGCAGCAGAGCGCGGCGGCGACGGGCGACATCATTCTGCCCTTCGGCGACCTCCAGATTAATTACTCGCGGCCCTTCGCCCGCGTGTCGTACGCGCAGTTGTTCCAGAAGGCTTACGGGTTCGGGATGGAAGACACCGCCAAGGCGCGCGCCCTGCTCAAGAGCCGGCGGGCCGCGACACTGCATGCCGCGATCGATGCCATGGACCCGGTGCTTGTCGTCAACGAACTCTTCGAGGAGTTCGGCGAGAAACTGCTGGACCCAGCCAAGCCCACGTTCATCACCGATTACCCCGCCGCCATCAGCCCGCTCACGCGACCCAAGCCGAGCGACCCGACGCTCGCCGACCGCGCCGATCTCTTTATCGGCGGGATGGAGATCGCCCCTCACTACACCGAACTGAACGACCCCGACGTGCAGGCGGCAAAGTTCCGCGAGCAGCTCGGCGGCAAGGACGCCGACAAGGCCGCGGAGGAATCCACCTTCCGCACCTACGACGCGGACTTCATCAACGCACTGAAAGTCGGCATGCCCCCCGCCGGCGGCATGGGCCTGGGCATCGATCGGCTCGTCATGCTCCTGACCAA
>CALLYM010000077.1 GCA_937858155.1 uncultured Phycisphaerales bacterium
GAGCGTGGTCCTGAGCACTTCCTGAAACGTGCCGATATGCGGCAGGCCCGACGGGCCATAGCCGGTCTCGAACAGCATCGGCACACCCTGTTTGCCCTGCGGGAAACGCTTCACCAGCTTTCGGGCTTCCTCGAATGGCCACGCCTTCGAGGTCTGGGCGGCAGCTTGAATTTCGGCCTCGGTCATGGCCCGGCCTTTCGCGCCAAAGCGGCGAACTGGCAAGGGCGTAGGGCGAATCTGGAACCCGATACGCCTTCCGCCGGTTTCTAACGGCAGAAAATCAAGGATTTCGAAGCCGTGAACTACATCAAGACGCTCGACGATCAGGTCCAGGCGGGCGCCAGCGGCAATTTCACCGTCTCGTGCCTCGTCGGGGACGGCCTGAACAGCTACTCCTGCTCGAAACGGGTCAGCATCGTGCCCGTCAGTCCCTGCACGCTCACGACTGCGCACGGCCCGTTGTTGCTGGATGAGAAAAGAATCCCGAGTCCCGCGTACTGGTTCTGGAGCTGGGCATTCGGCTGAACAGGCACGCCCGGGTTGCCCTGGGTAGCGCCACCGCCACCATTGGGCGGAAGAGTGTCAAATCCGAGCACCGTCGCGCCGGACTGGAACGCCTGGACAGCCGTGAGGTCCGTCGTTACAACCTGTTGCGCTGATGCTCTCCCCGTTGCACAGGCACCGCCGACCAGAAGCAGTCGTGGAAGTAGACGAGCGGGTACACCCGGAGCAATCCGCAAGTTCCTAAAAAAGTGTGACAGCATGTGCAATCCTTGTGAAAGTCTGCGTTCATCCGCCGCTCATAGGCATGTGCCTCCGCTGAACACGCTGAGCAGCGAGTCGATATCAAGCACGTCCGGGAACAGCCCGTCGTTGTTGTAGTCAATATCACTGCACGCCCCGGTTGAGCAAGCGCCACCAGAGAAGACGATGAGGAAGTCGTCGATGTCCTGCGTGTCCGGGAAGAGGCTGTCATTGTTAAAGTCGACCGAGTCGCACCACAATGGCACGCCGAAGGAGATCGACGACGACGGCCCCTCCAGCGACGCGTCCATTGGGATGACCGTGCACGACACGTACCCTCCGGATACCAGGTCCGCGGGCAAGGCGTCCGCATGCCCCGCGGAAGTCACGTCGCGGATCAGGAAGTCTTCGATATACCACAGGTACCGATACCGCACGACGTCGTAGTCGGGGTCGTCCACCACCAGCGGTGTATCCACACGGCAGTACAGCGCCCGCCCGGCCTGCGGCACGGGTGGATCAAACGAGAGGCCATTGAGCGCCACCGGCGCCCGATTGAAGTTGCTCGTACGAGCAGTCCGCACCTCCACAGGCATGTCGGCCTCGAGCTGACCGTTGAACTCGATCTGGACGCGCCAGGTCCCTGTGATCGAGTGCATCTCGTCGATCCACCAGTAGAACCAGTACCACGCGCGTCCGTAGAACTCGGGATTGTTGAAAGGCCACACGGGAGATTCATACGACACTGTCCCGTTGGGCCGGACGTACCGGAATCGGAATGTGCTGTTCGCAGGGAGATTCTGCACCTGCGTCCACACCCAGTGGTAGGTGTCTGACAACGCAAGCTGTCCAGTCCGGGGCACATCCTGCGGGTTCCCCGGCACCGTCGCGAGGTCGACATAACTGAACGCCGCGTCCACGATCGAAGTTTCAAACGTGTAGGGCTCCTGGTGTGTGTACATGCTGGGCCCCGGCCTGCACACTCCCGCGTACGGCTCGTAGACCTGCCCGCTCTGCATGACCTGGAAGTGCAGGTGCGGTCCGTACGAGTAGCCCGACGATGCCGTCAGCCCGATCTGCTGACCCGCGACGACTGTCCCGCCTAAACCAGGCGTCGGGCTGCCGTTGCGAAGGTGGAAGTACCACGTCTGCAAACCGCCGCCGTGGTCCAGGATGATGTAGTTGCCCGGGCTCCCGTCCGGCTGAGTGTTATGGTCGGGGTAGCCGTTGCTGTACCCGACGACAGTCCCCGCCAAGGCAGCGAACACAGGCACACCGATGTCAACCTCCGCGAACGTGCGCAGCCCAGAGTCGCAGCCCGCATGTGTGTCGTACGTCAGCGTGCCGCAATTCCAGGACTGGACGCCGCCCGTGGGATCCAGATCGACAAACAGCCCCTCCGACAGGTCCTGCTGCCAGTTGCCCGCCTGCGGGAAGTGGTCAATCGTCGCCCCCGCGCGGTCGCTCATCACAGGGTGGGTGCGGATGAATTCGTCGACCTGGGCGCGCACCGCCGTCAGGAGCGGCTCAGGGACGCATTCATCCTCGTGATGGACGACCGGCCCGCCGCCGCCCAGCCCGCCATGGCCGGACGCATTGCTGCTGGGCACGTTCTGCGCAATCGCCACGGATGTCAGTCCAACGCACACACCCAGCACGAACATGCACATGCCTGCACCCATGGCTGCCTCCCTGCGAGCGACGCCCGCAAGCTCAGCATACCCGAAACCGAGAGAGGAGCAATGCCCTAGAGCGGCGGGTGTTGCAGCGGTCCGCGGTCTCTACGTGCACGCGCCCCCGCTGAACACGTTCAACAGCGCGTCGATGTCGCTCGTGTCGGGGAACAGCCCATCGTTGTTGAAGTCCACGCTCCCGCAGTTGCCCGTGCTGCAGGGGCCGCCGCTGAAGACTGTCAGGAAGTCGTCGATGTCCGCCGTATCGGGGAACAGCCCGTCTCTGTTGAAGTCGATGGGGGAGCAGTCGTTGCGCAGCAGCACGATGACGTCCGCGATTTCGTCGGTGAGCGCAAGGTCAATGTCGCCGTCGCCGTCAAAGTCCACCGGTACCGCGCAGGACGGGTTGGCGGGCGCATCAAACTCCTCGGCAGGCGTGAAGTTTCCCAGCCCATCGTTGAGGTACAGGTACCAGGTGCCCGCGCCGAACGAGGAGAGCACCCAATCCTGATCACCGTCGCCATCAAGGTCGGCAAAGTCGGTCGAGACGGTGTGACCCCCGGTAGCCTTCACCACAGCGGCCTGGAGCGTGCCGTTGCCGTTGCCCTTGAGGATCGAGCCGTTGGCGGAGGACGAGTTTGCGGTCGAGACGTCCATGTTCCCGTCGTTGTTGACGTCGGCACACTGGATGACCCAGTTGCTGCCGCCCAGAGAGCGGCTCGAGGTTTGCGTGAACGTGGAGTTGCCGTTCCCGCGCAGCACCACGCACTGCTGGTTGGTGGTGCCCGCGACCAGGTCGATGATGCCGTCGTTGTTCATCTCGGCGGCGGCAAGGCCATAGGGCCCTCCTGAAACGGGGACCGTCGTGGGGGCGGTGAACGTCCTCCCGCCGCTGTTGCGGACGATCGCGACATTCCCCGACACGTTGTTGGCGACTGTGAAGTCCTGGTCGCCATCGCCGTCCACGTCGAGAATACCGAAGCCGCGCGGGTAATCGCCCGTGCTGATGAGGATCGGCGGGCTGAAGGTGCCGTTGCCGTTGCCAAAGGCCACCGCGACGCGGTTTTCGGCGTTGCTGCTTGTGACGATGTCGAGGAAGCCATCGCGGTCAAAGTCCGCTACCTCGTTGGGGCTCGATTCGTACGGGATGGGCACATACGGCGTGAGCATGGAGGTAAACGGCGCGCCCGGGTTATGCGTATTGAGCATGACGCGCAGGTCAGCGGAAACTTCGTTGATGGTGGTGAGGTCGCACAGACCGTCTCGGTTAAGGTCGCAGGCCAGCCCGCCATAGATGCGGGTCTGCGCGCCGGTGTTGTCCCGGTTCGACCGGTTGCCGATCGGCGTGAACAGGTGGTACGAGGGGCTGACCGCGGTCGTGAACATGAAGGAGTAACCCTGAGCCCGCAGGAACGATCCGTCGGCCGCACGGAGCTGGTTCGACAGGATCACCATCACAACCTCGCCCGCCTGGAGTGACTGTGCAGGAGTCAGCGTGACCGTCTGGTTGGAGTTACTGAATGTCACCGCACCTGCCACCGGCCCCGTGAGCTTGCCGAAGGCCCAGAAGTTGGCAGAGGTGAAGGTGGCTGTGTTCACGGCGCGATCGAACGTCACGCTGACCGGTCCCGAGCGGGCGGCGTTGTTCGCGTTCATGGTGGGGCTTGTGGTCTGCACGGCAAGCTGCGCCAGCGATGTGTGCGTAAGCGCAAGAACACCGGTAATCGACAAAAGCGTGCCGATTGTCGCCATAAGACTCTCCTGACCGGGACGGTGCGCCACCATACCACGAGATGGGGGTGAGTGCAAGTGAATTTGTCGCTCACTACCGCGGCTACATGCACCGACCGCCGGCAAAGATGCGGAGGAACACAGCAATGTCCTCGGTGTCTGGGAAGAGCGAGTCGTTGTTGATGTCGATCGAGTCGCAGTCCCCTGTGCTGCAGGGGCCGCCTGCAAAGACGGACAACAGGTCAAGAATGTCCTGCACGTCCGGCTGCAGGGTGTCGCGGTTAAAGTCCACTGAAACGCAGTCGTTGCGGAGCACGAGGATGACATCTTGGAGCTCGTCGGTCAGGGCTAGGTCGATATCGCCATCGTTGTCAAAGTCCATGGGCAGGGCGCAGGAGGGGTTCCTCGGAGCGTCGAACTCTTCGGTGGGGGTGAAGACCCCGTGCCCGTCGTTCAAGTAGAGGTACCAGACGCCCGCGCCGAAGGACGACAGTACCCAGTCCAGGTCTCCATCGCCGTCAATGTCGGCGACATCGGTCGACACCGTGTTGCCCCCGGTAAGGTAGATTGTCTCCGGACGCAGCGTGCCGTTGCCGTTGCCGATAAGAACGGCACCGTTGGCAGAGGTGGAATTAGCGCTGGTGACATCCATGTTGCCGTCGTTGTTGAGATCGCCGCACTGGATGACCCAGGAGTGCCCGCCCACGAACCGCGAGGACATGAGTGAGAATGTGGCGTCGCCGTTGTTCCGGAGGATGGAAACCTGGCGGGAGCCCGCGGATCCCACGACAAGGTCGATGATCCCGTCGTTCGTCATTTCTGCCGCGGCGAGCGCCCAGGGGCCCCCGGGCACGGAGATATCCGTCTGTGAGCCGAAGTTGCCCGCGCCGTCGTTCAGCAGTATCGAGACCGTCCCCGAGATGTAGTGCGCGACGGCGATGTCGGCATCGGCGTCGCCGTCCACGTCAAGGGAAGTGATGCCGCGTGCATACCAGCCCGACGCAATTTCGGTGGGGGGCTGGAACGTCCCGTTGCCATTGCCGAGGAGTACTGCGAACCTGTTCTCCGCGTCGCTGGCCGTGATCAGGTCGATAAACCCGTCGCGGTTGAAGTCCGCCACGTCGTTGGGGCTGCTGCTGAGCGGTATCGACGCGTAAGGCGTCACCATGGAGTTGAACGGGTGGTCGTTGTTGCCGGTGTGGAGAAACACGCGCGCGTCACCCGAATCCTGGTTGATGGTGGCGATGTCCAAACGGCCGTCGCGGTTGAGATCACAAGCCAGGCCGCCATAAATGCGGGTGACGACGCCCGATTCGTCACGGTTGCTCACGCTGTCAATCTGCCGAAAGCGGTGGAAGGAAGGCGCAGCGGCGACCGTGAACGTCCAAGCGAACCCGGCGGAGCGCAGCGTGGAACCGTCATCAGCACGCACGCTTGAGGGCAGCATGACTGTCACGACCTCGCCCGCGAAGAACGGGTGCGAAGGCGTCATTGCGATGGTGCGGTTGTTGTTGGAGAGAGTGAACGTGCCGGAAGTTGGCCCGCTCGACTTCCCGAAGACCGAAATCCTGGCGGGGTCGAACAACGCAGGGTTGAGCGGACGGTTGAATGTGATCCGGACCTGGGTCGAGCGGGGCGCGTTGTGCCCGTTCATGGGGGGTGTGACGGAAAGGACGTTCAGCTGCGCATGGGCCGACCCCGTCCACACGCGCGCCACCATCGCACATATCACCAATCGTGCCAGCATCCGTAAGTCCTCTTATCGCAGAGTTCAATGGTTTGTATGGCGGCCTAGTGGACGGTGGCCACATTGCACGCGCGCCTCCTCACGGAATCGGGCTCTTTTCTCGCGCGGAAACGTCCGTAAACACCGGGCGTTGCTGCGCGGTGTACCAAAAAAAACAGACCCCCCGCGCTTACGACGCGAAGGGGCCTGGTGTGGGGGCTACTCGGAGAACGCACACCCATGCGGCGTTCTGTGGAGCAGATGTCACCCGGCTTGGGCCGTCTTGCAGCGTCGTTCAAAAAACGAAAACACCCCGCAATCTCGGGGTGTTGTGCGACTCCAATGCCGCGTTCTTAGCGTTTGCCGCGCTTGATGCCCTTGGAGAGCAGCCGTGGCGGCAACTTGGTCGGGATCACACCGCCCGGGAACTTATTGGCGTCCGACGCCGCGGAATCAGCGGGCGGGAGCACAACCTTGCTCGCTTCGACGCGGCTGACGGGCTTGGGCGGGGGCGGCGGCGGTGGGGTGCCTGGCGCGCCCGGGCTGCTCACGACTGTCAGCCCGCCCTCGCGTCGGCCCCCCGGGAGCGGGGCGCGGTAGCCGTCGGGGGGCGTGTCGTTGGGCGTGAAGTCGGGGTAGTCGAGCCGCGGGACCTCGCGGTTAATGAGCATCTCGATGTTGGTGAGCAGTTCGCCCTGATCGGGCGTGACGAAACTCCAGGCCACGCCGCCTCGACCTGCACGGGCTGTGCGCCCGATGCGGTGGACGTAAACCTCTGAATCTTCGGGGAGGTCAAAGTTGATGACGTGGGTAATGCCCTCGACATCGATGCCTCGGCTGGCGAGATCACTCGCGACAAGCACGGAGAGGCTGCCGTCGCGGAGACGGTCCATGGTGCGGTTGCGCTTCCCCTGGGGCATGTCGCCGTGGATGGCGTGGGCGTCGATGCCCCGCTGAGTAAGGCCGCGGGCGATTTCATCAACGTGGCGCTTCAGGCGACAGAAAACGACGGTGAGCGCAGGCTCCTCGTGGCGGAGGAGGTGGAGGAGCAGACGCTTTTTGTCCCACGGGTTGACGGTAAGGTAGAACTGCTGGACCGCGCTCACCGTGAGGGACCCGCTGGCAACGACGATCTTCTCGACCTGTCCATCGCGCATGTAGCGTCGTGCGAGGGACTCGATTTCGCCGGCGATGGTGGCGCTGACAAAGACGGTCTGGCGGTTCTTGTTGGGGACCTGGCTCAGGATGCGCTTGATGTCGTCGCGGAATCCGATGTCGAGCATGCGGTCAACCTCGTCGAGGACCACATGGGTGATGTTGTTGAAGTGGATGTGCCCGCGCTCAAGCATGTCCATGATGCGCCCGGGCGTGCCGACGATGATGGGCGGGTTTTTCGCGAGCTTGTCGGCCTGGCTCTGGATGGCCTGCCCGCCATACACCGTGGCCGAGCGGATAGGCGTGAAGCGCCCGAGGTCCTCGATTTCACCCGTGATCTGGATCGCCAGTTCGCGTGTGGGAGCGAGGATGAGCGCCTGAAACGGGATGTCGCGTGCGAGGGAGTTGAGGAGGGGCAGTGCGAACGCCGCGGTCTTGCCCGAGCCGGTCTTGGCCTGGCCAAGCACGTCCTTGCCCGCCATGATGGGCGGGATGAACTGCGCCTGCGTGATGGTGGGATGGACGAAGCCGCAGGCCTCGATGCCCTTCATCACGCTGTTGCGCAGGTTCAGTTCCGCGAATGTTCCGTGCGCGAAGACCTCACGGTTGCGGTCGTCCGGCGTGGCGGGAACGCCCTCGGTAGGCACGGACGGTTCCCCTGTCGGCCCGTCATCAAAGACGCCATGAGCTGGGGGCTGTGCATTGGACGGGGCGTTCGGGTTGTGGTCGGAATCGGGGAGTGGGTGAGCGTCCATGGTGGCTTGCGTCATTGCGTTCCAAAGTGGTTGCAGCGAGAGGATTTGCCGATCGCCGTGAAGTTGATTCTCGACCCCGGCGAGGCCGAGACCGGTTGATCTTTGATCGGGCGATCTGAACGCAACCCGCCACTCGTGCGGGAGGGATGTCAGGAACAGCCGCGAACAGAGCGGGCAAGTGTAGGAACGCCCGCGGTTACGGCTCGGAACCCCCCGTGCGGTGGCGCGGCCCGCCCGTGGACGCTATTCTGCGTTCCTTCCATGCCCCCCACCGAATCTCCCCGTGCGCCGCGATCCAGGCGTGAACCCCAGGTTCGCGCCCCGGGTGGTTGCGACTACTCCACACCCTCGGGTGACGTGCGGGTGTGGATTGGCGATTGCCGGAATGAACTGAAGAAGATCCCCGAGGTTGTCGCCAGCAAGGTGGATCTCGTGTTCGCCGACCCCCCTTTCAACTGGAACCGCGCGTACGACAAGTGGCATGACGCGATGCCCGAGCAGGAGTACGTGGACTTCACGTTCGATTGGATTGATATCTGCGTCGGCGCCCTGCGGCCCGGCGGGAGCCTGTGGATCAACATCCCGGACACATGGGCAGCGGAAATTGTGTGCTACCTCAAGGGAAGGCTTGGACGAAAGCCCGCGGAGGTGATGGCCTTCCAGAACTGGTGCATTTGGCATTACCGCTTCGGGCAGAACGCGACAGAACGCTTCATCAACAGCAAGGTCCATGCGCTGTACTTCATCAAGCCCGGGGGGGAGCACGTGTGGAACGGCGAAGCGGTGGCGGAACTCTCGGACCGCGCGGCGATCTACGGTGACCCGCGCACGCTCAGCAAAAAGGATGGCATGCCCGCGTGCATGCGCGTGCCGCTGGACGTGTGGTACGGGCAGTACTGGGGGCGTGTTCAGGGGAACAACAAGGAGCGCCGGGCCTACCACGATAATCAGTTGCCCGAGGTGTACCTCGAGCGCGTGATCCGGGCGTGCAGCAACAAGGGCGACCTGGTGCTGGACCCGTTCCTTGGCAGCGGGACGACGGGCGTGGTCGCGCACGCGCTCAAGCGGAACTTCGTGGGCACGGAATTCAGCGAGCACAATGCGGAGAGCGCGTGGAAGCGGATCACAGTGCTCGGGCCATACCGGAAGATGCAGATCGACAAGTCCGAGGTCACCCAGAGCGCGATCTTCGAGAAGAGGAACAAGCGGGAAGTCGCTGCACCCCGCCCTCAAGCCCCGGCCAAGCCCCGCAAGGCTCGGCGCAAGCCCGCGGAGTAGAAAGTGCCGGAGGCTCCTTTCCCCCGTGAGCGGTACTCAAGCATTGCGCACTCGGCGCTGGACATTTGCAACCCCATCAGCCGGGCCAAGCACGATCGTGTGATGGAGCTGTGCGCACCCGCTCCAAACGATCGGGTACTCGATGTCGGCGCTGGCAAGGGCACGCTGCTGCTGGACATGGTGGAGCGCTTTGGCGTGCGTGCTGTCGCGATCGAACCCGCGCGCACCTTCGCGGACATCATCGAGCGCGAGGCCCATCGGCGGGGTGTGTCGAGCCGCGTGACGCTGCTCCGATCAACCCTCGCGGACGCGCGGACCTCGCCCGCTCTGAACACACCGTTCGACTGTGCATGCTGTATCGGTTCCACGCACGCCTTCGGGGATTCCCGCTCGTGCGTGCGAGGGTTGCGCGACCTCGTCCGCCCGGGCGGGCTTGTGGTGGTCGGGCTCGGATACTGGAAGAAGCCGCCCGACCCGGCGTACCTCACTGCTCTCGGGGCACGCGTGGATGAGAATACCACACATGCCGGGACGATCTCGTTGCTCACCGCGGAAGACCTCGTGCCGCTGTGGGCGGCGACCGCCGCCGACGATGAGTGGGACGAGTACGAGTGGGCGTACGCGCGCGCTATCGAAGACTTCGCCCGCAGGAACCCCACCGACCCCGACACCCCGCGTTTCCTCGCACGATCCCGGGCGTGGCGAGACATCGTGACGCAGTGGGGGCGGGACACGCTGGGGTTCATGGTGTGCGTGGCAATGCGCACCTAACTGACATGCGCGCCCGGCACTCTCCTTCGTTATGCGACGTGAAGATGGGCGATGTGGCCTTCAAATCCGCCGAATAACACCGGACTTGCACACCTGCTCCACAGAATCCATGCTGGGCCCTTGGATTCCGCGGCAACATCCGTTACGTTGGTCCTGCGGCGACCAGTGTGCCGCGAGGAGAGAGGGTCCCATGCGTAACCGTTCTGTCGCTATGGCTGCGCTCTGCGCTGCTGGTGTGCTCACCGCGTCCGCCCAGGCCACCGTCACAACGTACAACTTTGGGTGCATCACTAACAGCACCGCCGCCAATGCGGCCGCCGGCACTGCCCAGTTGTGGGTCGATGTGGAAAGCCTGCCCAGCCCTTCGCAGGTGGCTTTCACCTTCCACAACGCGGGCCCGCTGCCGTGCTCCATCACCGACATTTACTTCGACGACGGCACGCTGCTGGGCATCGCGAGCATCGTGAACAGCGCGGGCGTGGACTTTTCGCAGGGCGCTTCACCGCCCAATCTTCCGGGCGGCAACAGCATTTCGCCTGCATTCCAGACCACCGCGGGGTTCCTCGCTGACTCGAACCCTCCCGCCCAGCCCAACGGCGTGAACCCGGGCGAGTGGGTCAAGATCACCTTCAACCTCATCAGCGGGCAGACGTACAGCGACGCCATCAGCGCCCTCAACACACCGGGCGACCATCTCCGCATCGGCATCCACGTCCAGGGCTTCAGCAATGGCGGCAGTGAGTCGTTCGTGAACAATGTGCCCGCCCCCGGCTCCCTCGCCCTCCTCGCCGTCGCGCCTCTCGCCGCACGCCGGCGACGGTGAGACCCATCGCGCTGGAATTCACAGGCAAGGCCCGCCGCTGAACACGCTCAGCAGGGCGGCGATGTCGCTCACGTCGGGAGCAAGGCCGTCATTGTTGAAGTCGATATCACCGCATTGAGCGGTGCCGCAAGGTCCCCCGGCAAGGACGGTGAGGAAGTCGGCGATGTCATCGGTGTCGGGGAGAAGCGTGTCGCGGTTGAAGTCGATGGAGTCGCAGACGCGTGGGCAGTTTCCGAGGCAAGGCAATCCTGTGACGATCCACGCGCGCTGGAATGTGCCGGTCTGGCCGTTCCCGACTATCGCGGTGCCGTCGCGCGAGATCGCGGTGGCTTCGCGGAGGATCATGCCGTGGAGGTCGACTCCGAGCGTTGGGAGGTATGTATTAAGGT
The DNA here is from genome assembly GCA_937858155.1 of uncultured Phycisphaerales bacterium. Classification (GTDB taxonomy): domain Bacteria; phylum Planctomycetota; class Phycisphaerae; order Phycisphaerales; family UBA1924; genus BJHL01. Next base: position 11,046 of record CALLYM010000077.1, read on the forward strand.
TAACCATGCCCGTCTGCGGTGTCCAGAGCATTGCGTCCGGCGTTGAACTGGTGAGGTGTGAGCTCGTACCGACGATGGCCGATCCATCCGCGTTTGTTCCCACGGCCTGCGAAATGAATGTGTTTGGCAGGACGCCGAGGTCTTGCATGCCATCCGCGTCCGTCCATCGAAACGCGTGCAGTTCCTGAAAACCGATGGAGGCCGCGGTTCCCACAATGACCGCACCGTCATCACTCACGCCAGAGGCCATCGAAAAACTGCCGTTCGGAAGGTAGCCCAACGCCACAAACCCCTCCTCGTCGCTCCACCTCGTCGCTAGCCCGCCGGAGTAACCGGCAATGCGTCGTCCGTCGGCACTCACGCCGCTTGCGATGTAGTTGTTGAAGGGGCCTGGCGCGCCGATATCCAAGGCCTCGGACGCCGCCGACCAGACGAATCCATGCACTCCGCCCGCGACCCCTGCGTATCCGACGAGGATCGATCCATCAGAGGTGGTTGCGAGCGTTCGCGCGTATGTCGAATTGGGGATGGACCCAATGGTCTCCATGCCCCCCACCTGCGTCCAGCGGAACGACCGATCTCCAGTCGCAGTTGCGCCGATTCCCACCACCACCGATCCATCCGCGCTCATGGCGTACGCGTGGGAATTGGACGCGCCGTTGGCGAGCCCGAGGCTTTGGAACCCTCCCCCCGGTGTCCAGCGGAAAGCGCGGACGCTTGCGCTCGCGTTCGCGACCATCGAATACCCCGCAACCGTGGCACCGAAGTCGCCGACATCCGTGGCATAGGAGGCGTTGTGCCCGGGCAAGACCCCAAGTATCACATGAACCGGTTGGCCGTTTGCCCGGTCACGCGCGTGCAGGATTACTGCAAAGACCATGACCGCAGTCAGCACGCGACTCAGGGGATGTTTGGAGCGGTTCGGCACTCTGTTCCTGTCAGGCAGCCGAAGGGTATATTCGTGGAGTGAACGCACCTTCACATGCCACGGAAAGGCTGCTTTGAGTGGGTATTGGCAGTCCTTCGAATCGAATCGCTGGACTCGGGCCTTAGGCACATGTGCGCTCTCGGTGCACCGTTCACAACCGCGCCCGCGGCCAGCGCCGCTCGGTCGCAAAGATCGCGTCACGCTGCCTCTTCGTCATTCCACGCCGACTTCTGGATGTGCCGCTGGTGCGTTCGGATGGTGCGGTGGAGCTGCTTGCCGAAGAGCTGCCCTATCAGGCGGAGCGTGGCGAGCGTCTGCTCGCCCCAGGGGGTGCGCCGGTCGCGGAACGCGGCGATGACCGCGATGCACTCACCCTCGTGGACGCACGAGTGGATGACCAGGGCGTGGTCGTTCAACCAGGGGAGTGCCTCGTGGCTCTCCTCGCACAGGTCGGCCGGGCTGTCGATCCGGTGGAGGCCCGGACGAGCTTCAAAGGCGGGGGCGACGACGTTGCAGAGCTTCTCAAGCATCTGCTCGGCGCTCTCGCGCGGACAGTCGTAGTTGACGTACGCCCCCAGCGACCAGTCGCCGCTGCTACTGGGCAGGAAGATCGCGGTGTTCGTGGGGCCGACCTTGCGGAGTGTGAACTCGAGGGTGGTGCGCAGCAGGCTTTCAACGTCCAGTTCCTGACGGAGGAGCGTGTCGAGTTCGCTGGCGAGCGCGACGGTCTTGAGCTGCCCGGTCAGGTCGCGGTAGGAGCCCGCGAGCTGCTCGCAGACGCCCCCCACCTGTTCCGCGAGCGCCTCACGGGAGCGTTCGAGGGCGGTCCGCATTTCGTCGATGCTGCGGCGCTGGCGATTTTCCTGAGCGCGGGCGCGGCGCTCGAGCAGCGTGCGCTTCGCCGCGGCCTGCAGCCGGCGCCGGAGATCAGGAGCCGGGCTCGCGATGTCAATAAGGTCGGCGAGCTGGTGACGCAGGCACAGGCCCGCGAGTTCGACTGTCGGGTGTGCGTGAAGCATCACGGCGGCAGGCAGGTCCTTCCGCCGGGCGACCCACGCGAGCGTGCTGTGGGGGGTGGGCTGGCCCTCCGCCGGGCAGATGATGAGCGCATCGAAGCGTTCACGCCGGAGGGCATCCTCGGCGCGCTGTGCCTGCGTGCAGACCACCGACTCCACGCCCGCTGCGCTGAGCGCGGGGAGCACGGCGTGCGCCTCAACTCCCAGCGAAAGCACGACCACGCGGAGCGATCGGTTTCTGGTGTGGCCCACGACAGGATGGACGTTGAGAGGGCGTGCGTCCGGGGCCTGATCGGCGTGCGGTTGAGCGTCGGGTTGGAGCTTCTTGCGTGCCATGATTGCGGCGCGAGGGCGCGACCTGCCATGCATCGACGCCCGCCGGGCGTCAATTCAGTCTGTTCCGGATATTCCGTTTGCGCCGCGCCAAAGTTAAGGGCATTGGTCGCCGTCGTTCGCGCTCGGTGTTAGTCGTTGAGACCTGTGCCCACAATGACTTGCGCACCTGGTCACGCGAGGGGTGTCACAAATTCCTTGATGGTGAGCACGGCCCTGCAACCCTGCCCGGGCTGGCTCTCGATGTGGATATCACCCCCGAGTGCCTGGGCCATGACGCGGGCACGTGTCAGCCCCATGCCACGCCCGCGCCCCGCCTCGCGCTCGCTGAAGAACGGGTCGTAGGCGTGTTTCATCGCGTGCTCGGAGAGGCCCGAGCCCTTGTCCGTGACGGTGAACTTGAGCGAGTCCCCGTCCTTGTACTCCTCAAGGGTCACGGGCCCACGCGGGCAGGCCTCGAGCGCATTCGCGAGCAGTTCCACAAGCGCACCGACGAGAAGCTCCCCGTCGGTGACGAACTGCTCGGGCAGGCGCAGGAGATCAATGTTTACTTCCGTGCGCGCGTCGGTGCGACGCTTGGCCTTCGCGATGCTGCGGCGGACCAACTCCACCAGGTTGACCGCCCCCGGCACAGGCGTAGGGACCCGGCTGAGAAGGTGCATGCTTGCGATCATGCCGCTGATTTGCTGCGCGGCGGAAGCGATAGCAGACACCGCGGCCTTGTCCCGCTCTCCCTGAAGGCGTGCCATCAGCAGGTCGGCGCGGCCGGAAATCACAGTCAGGGGGTTGTTGAATTCGTGCGCTGCTCCGGCGGCGGTTTCCCCCAACCGGGCGAGCGCCTCACGCTGGGCGAGTTTGCTCTGAGCCTCCACAAGCGTGCGATTGGCGTGGACGAGCTGCTCTTCCAGTCGCCGGGCCTGATCGCGGGCGGAGGTGGTTTCCAGGGCCACCCTCCAGCACGCTGTGAGGGCCGAGATGGCGTGGCCCGCGCCCACGGGTGCATCGGTCAGCAGGGCGCGCCCGGTGCCGAGTGGGATAATGACCAACGGGTGAGAAGCGTCCGCGCCCATGCGACCGGCCACCCAGTCTTCCAGGCCCGGGGCCGGGCGTGGAGAGCCGGTTTCGTCCAGCGCATTGACGATGGCCTTCGCGGAAACGGGCGGGGGCGGCAGGTCCGATTCACTCACGTCGCCCCTGACACGCGCAACGAGTGACCAAAGTTCATCATCGTTTTCCCGGCGCGACACCAGGAGCCCGTGGTGTGCCGCTCCCAGCGCAGCATCGGCGGAAAGGAACATGGTGCAAGCGAGCTCCACGAACGATTGGGCGGATGGGGACGTTCTCTGGAATTCTCCGACCGCGTCGAGCACGCGAGACTGCTGGTTCGCGAGCCTGGCGCGATCTTGGAGCGACGCGGTGGTCCTGGCCAGCTGGTGCGTGGCGGTCGCGAGGCTGTCCATCATGAGTTCGGGGGTCGTCGCCGCGTCGATGCCCAGGAGGCCCAGCCGCAGGGCGACCGCCCCGTGGAGCTTGGCAGCGATCGCGTCAGGATCGATGCTCAGCCCCGCGTCCTTCCACACCGTGTCCAGCGCGGCGCAGGGGCCAAAGTCGCCGCTCCGCCCGAGGCACACGCGTCGGCAGAGCGTGCGCGCCGCAGTGACAAGGAGCACCAGGCGCGCGTGGTCGCCCTTGGCGACCGCTTCCCGGGGCTGGTCGTGCAGCCAGATCACGTCCTGGATGGGGGTGGGCAGGCCCCAGTGCGCCGCGACTCTCCGGCCCGCCGAGTGGTGGTCGATGCCGAGCATCTCGTGTTCCAGGCCCGCGCTGGGCAGGCCGCGCCGTTCCGCGAGCCGCTGCACCGCGTCGTACGCGCGCGGCAGCACGCTGGAGAGCACGATCCGCCCGATGCCGTGGAGCAGGCCGGCGAGGAACGCTTCTTCGGGCAGCACCTTGAGAGACTTGCCTTCGGTCGCGATGAGCTCGCCCGCGCACGCAACCGCGACCGAATGCTTCCAGAACCCCGTGCGGTCAAACCCGCCCGCTCCGGAGCCATCGCCCGCCAGGGAGCGATCGGTTGATTGCGACTGCTCGTCCTTGGCGAGGAGGTCGTAGACGGAGACGGCGAGCACCGCCGACCGGACGGCCTCCAGCCCCAGCATCACGACGGCGCGCTTGACGCTCGTGATCTTGTCGCCCAGGCCCTTGTCGGAGCGGCGGCACATGCCCAGGATGCGCATCGTGAGGGCGGGGTCGGTCTCGATCACCTTGGCGAGCTCGTCCATCGCGACGTCGCTCGCTGACCCAAGCTTCAGCACCCGGGCCGCGATGGGCGACAGCGTGGGGATGGCGTCCACCCGCTCGAGAATGAGCTCCACCTGGCGGGCCCGGGCAGGCGACGCCGCGGGGGCATGTGCCCCCGATGCCTTCGCCGTGCTGGCCTGCGACCGTGTCATTCGCACTCCTGTTCACGCGGGCTGGTCGGGCGACGCAACGCCCTCCATTTCCAGCAGGTCTCCGATCTTCTTGCACAGGTCATCGATCGCGAACGGCTTGCGGAGGAACGCGTTGGCGCCCGCGGCCATCAGCGTGTCGATCTCCTCCTGGCGTACGACGCCACTGACGCAAAGCACCTTCGCGCCGGCCAGGGCCGAATTCTCGCGGATCCGCTTGCACACATGGTTGCCGTTGATGTCGGGGAGGAGGTAGTCGAGGATGACCAGGTGCGGGCGGAACTGCTCGGTAAACATCCCCGCGTCGTACCCGTTGGACGCGGTCTTGAGTTCGAGCCGTGAGTCACGGCTGAGCAGGTCCACATACACGTCCACGATGGCCGGGTCGTCGTCCACGATCAGGATGCGCCGCTTGCCGCCCTCCAGCGCCGCGAGCGGGATGTTGTTGGCCTTCATGAAGCGGAGGAGTTCTTCGCGCGGGATGCGCCGGAACTTGCTCCCAGGGACCCGGAAGCCCTGGAGCCGCCCCGCGTCAAAGCACCGGATGATGGTCTGCTGACTGACTTTGCAGACCGCCGCAGCCTCGCCGGTCGTGAAGATCCGTTTGCGCGAGAGGTCCTCGCCCGTGCTCTCGGATTCGCCGTTGAGTTCTTTGTTGCTCATGGTGGGACGCCACGCACGGCAGGGCCGGGCACACCGCGGCGCATCCATGCGCCGCTCTTGCCCAGACCGCCCGACCGTCACGGGCGCTCATCGGTGCCCATCTTCACCAACTTCACGGGCGGGTGCCTTGTCACCGGTTTGCGGACGCGCCACACGAATGTGACGACCGAGAAAACGCGCGGAATCCCAGAATGATGGGGGGAGCGGCGGCACACAGTCGGGGCCTGAGTACGCTCGGGCGGTGCGTCCATGGATGACAGTTCCGCTCGTGGCCCTGAAGGAGTGCCCACCGCCCCCGGTGGGTCTTCGCGCGGTGCGGCCCGACGAATCAGAATTGCTGGCGCGGCTCATGCTCGATGCGTACGCCGGAACGGTGGATGACGCGGGGAACGAGACCTTCGAAACAGCCTTGGAAGAAGTGGGGAGGCTGCTGCGCGGCGAATTCGGCGGCTTTGATGCGGCGGCCTCGTTGGTGATCCAGAGGGAGGGCGAACTAGCTTCCGCCACCCTCGTCACGCGCGAACGGGGCGAGCCGTTCGTTGCATTCTCCATGACCGGGCCGCGGTGGAAGCGTCAGGGATTGGCCCGTGCGGGCCTCTTGCACGTGATGCATTCGCTGGCGATCCGGGGAGAGCAGCGTTTGCACCTGGTGGTGACGGCTGCGAACATACCGGCCGTCACACTCTACCGCTCCCTGGGCTTTGTCGAGGGGAAGCCCGCACGGGATCGGCGGTAGAGCGGACCATGCGTGGAGGAATTGTGCGTGAACACTACTTCCGCAGTGCGCGCCACTTCGTGACCGCTTCGGGCTCTCGCGGGTACAGCGGGGCGAGGGCGACCGGGTCAGAGGGGGGAAGTTCCAGGCCCGCTTCGAGGCACGCGACCGGGTCGAATGTGGGCTCAATGATCGTCATCGCGGCGCGCATTGCCGCCTCCCGCATGCTCGGCGGGAGATGGTGATCGGCTACGAGCGACTTGAATCCCTGTGCCGCGAGGGCGGGCACGTCCCCCGCGGACATGATCGAGGCTGGACCAATGGGGTGCCAGGCCTCAGAGAAGCATGTGACATGGGCGGTTTCGCCCTTGCTCGCGAGCGCAACCGCGTACGGCGGGCGGGCTGTCACGCGGCGGGACACCACCTGTGCGCTGGCGACCGGCACACACGCCGCACCGGTCACCTCCGCGATCATGCGCGCGGTGGTAATGGCGATCCGAACATTCGTGAACCCGCCCGGACCGATCGACACAGCGACTCGACCAAGGTCGCGCGGGGCCGCGTTGGCAATGGTCATCGCGCGCTGGATGCAGGTCATGAGGTCGTCGTGCTGTGGGTTTGAAGTCTCAAGGTCCGCGGCACCGATTACCCGAGATTCTCCCATGCCCCCCATCTCCCCAACGGCGACACCGGGCCGGGGCTGTCCCTCACGCCACGCGGAAGGGTTGCTTGTCTCGATGGCAAGGATGAGTCTGGGCACGGGCGAAGGTAGCGGTCTCGCCGGCGGGGCGCCCGCAGACGTGGAACGGGCATAGTCTGTCGCCCATGAAAACGTCCCGTGCTGGAGTGGCAACCGCCCTCGCCCTGGTCGCCGGGTGTGCGTGGGCCAAGGACGAGCCGCAGGGTTCACCTCAGGTCGAAGCTGGGCAGGAATTCAAGGTCGAGCCTGCGCGGCTCTCGCTCCGTGTGGACGCGATGGCTTGGTACATGGGCCCCGGGGGCGACCTCGACCTGCCCTCCACGGACTCGCTCGGCGACCCCGAGCCATTCACGATTGATGGCCTTGGGTACGACACGCCTCGCTTCGTGGCGGCACCGGAGTTCAATATCACGTGGTCCGACGTGTGGCGCGTCACCGCCCGCGGGTACTACTTCAGCGACGACCACGACCGCGTCATGAGCACGAGCGGTCGGATCGGGCGGGTGGGGTTTGGCGCTGGGGACACACTGCACTCGGCGATGTCCTTCGGGTCCTACGAAGTGGAGGTCGCTCACAAGTGGTTCGATTACCCGGACCAGCTCGCCGCCGTCCCGGACCGCGACTTCTTCGGCACCGTGGAGTTTGTGGGCGGCGTGCGCGTGTTCCAATTGGGGTGGGATGTCGCGCGGACCTCAGGAGGGCCGTTCCCGGGCGACACAGCGCAGAACGCGGAAGAGACCTTCGTGCAGCCCATGATCGGCGGGCGTCTGCGGTGTGACTTTACCCGGGATGCGGGTTTGGACGCCCAGATCGACTTAGGGATGCTGCCGCTGGGCGATGGATCCAACGCGTCGGCCGATGTGATCGTCGGGGGGTGGTGGTACCCGTGGACGAATGTCGGCGTGCAGATTGGCTATCGGGCGGCGTACTTCTCGCTTGGCACCGGAACGGGCGTCGACGACTTCGACTTCACGGGGTGGAACCAGGGACTCCAGTTCGGTGTGGTTATTCAGTTTTGAGCGGAGCGTTTCTGGTGGTTATTGGTGGTCCGTTCGGGGTCTGCTCGTGCGGTTTCCGTGGATTTGCACGAATCCTGCACATCCTTGGTATTCCTGTAGATACGTCGTACGAGGGGATTGACGGAGGGCCCGGAAGCGGCCATACTTCCCCCCTCCAAGAGGACTTGGAGACACGGCGCGTCCCAGCCGTGGGGGAGCGGAGTAAAAACCAGCAACCACCTACCGGAAGTTGGTAAGACCTGTTCACCCCATCCGATGGGATCGCCTTCAGGAGTCCGCTACGGACGGCGCAGGAGAGTGAGTTCTTCCACCAGCGGTTTCGGCCGCCCAAGCACACAAGGACACCCATGGCGACGATCACGAAGAAGGACCTTGTCGAGAAGATCACCGAGAAGCGCCGGATGAAGCGCCACGATGTCAAGACGATTTGCCAGGACTTCCTGGACCAGATCATCATTGAACTGCGGAAGGGGAACCGCCTTGAGTTCCGTGACTTTGGCGTGTTCGAAATCAAGGAACGCAGCCCGCGCGTCGCGCAGAACCCCAAGACCATGGAGAAGGTGACCGTGCCCGCGAAGCGCGCGGTGAAGTTCAAGGTCGGGCGCCTCATGCGCGAGAGCGTCGAGATGGGCCCGTCCACCCGCACGAGCGTGATCGCCGAGCCCAAGGTCGCCGGCAAGATCGCGAACGGGCAGGTCGTCGTGAACACGCAGGCGGTCGCGGCCGGCGCTCGCTGAGCGGTTTATTCCACAACCAATGTCATGACGACATGGGGTCCGACGCCGGTGATCAGGAACTCGGGGCTGACGGTCCGCATCCCGAACCGCTCATAGAAGCCAATTGCACCCAGGCGGGCGTTGCACCACAGAAGCCGTCCGGTACCGGACGGTGCCTGGGACCTGAGATGGGCGATCATGGCCCGCATGATGGCGTCGGCGTACCCGAGGCCGCGGACGTCGGGCGCGCTGGCCATGCCGCGGAATTGATATTGCTGATCGGATGGCACACCGTTGCTGAGCGACTGGTCCTTCAGCGGCGAGAGGTAGAGAGAGGCGATCGCGAGCGGCGCGCGTCGCGCATCCCCCCCGTCTCCTCCGCTGCAAGGGGGAGGTGTTTCGGAAGGGAATGCGCCGAAGTGCACGGTGGTGGGGGCGTCATCGCCGGGGAAAACCACTTCGGCGTCCGCGCGGCCGTCGCGGAGGACGCGCCGTCGCAGGTCGTGTGTCGCGTGGGCTGGGACGTGCGTGACTTTCATGCAAACACCTTGCGAACGCACGCCGGGAACTGGGGGAAGTTGGCGCGGGCCCGAAAAAATCCGGCACTCTCCTTGCACTCCCGAGAACGTGTGTCATGGTATGGGCAGCGGCCTGATTCATTGTTGATCCTGACCGCTGAAAACCCGGCTCGTGGGGCGCAGGAGTTGTGCCATGCGCTCACGTGCGACGGCGGTCTTCGCGTCCAGAGTTCAGTGTCTTGCGGTGGTGTTGGTCGCGCTGGCTGGTAGTGCCGCGCAGGCCCAGGCCCCATACCCAGCAGAAACCAATCTTCGTTTTGAGGTGTGGGATGGCGGGCAGTGGACCAACCAGGTCAATGCTCACCCCGGCGACCGCATCGAGTGGCGAGCGGTGATTTCTTATGTGGGGACAAGGACTGACGTGCAGGGACTTGCGGAGTGCCTCTTCCAGCCGATCATTCCGAACGCGGACAACGACGGGCCGATCATGGATGAGATCGGGCCGTGGAGGAATGGGGGGGTGACCGGTAACGTGATGTCGGGGTTTGACTTGCCAAGCACGATGCTCAGCGTCGCGGAGGGAGAATACGGTGGGCCACTGACTAGTTATGGGCGGGTGCGCTTCGGTGCCATCGCTTCAACAGAGACGGGTTCCAACATCTTGTCGACGTTCCGTCATGCAGGCGGGTCCGGCGGCGCTCCGGATGGGAGTTGGATACGGCTGGCGGGTAATTTCGTTTCCATATGGCCTGTCGCGGGCGATGGGTCGAATTGGTCGGCGGCGGATTCCAATTGGTTGCTGCGTGGCATCAGCATCGCGCAGGAGTCACACACACACCCGTCCTTTTCGGGTGGTGTCAACCCGTATTGGAGGGGAGGTACGCAAGACGTTGTTATTTTTCGTCAAGCCATAATCATCGGGGACATCGCGGCCGAGCGGACGCTGGAGATCACGGCAGCCGAGAGCGCGTTCAGGCGTGCGGCGATGCAGCCGAACACAACGGACAATCGGCGGTACGTGTCGTGGTATACGGAGGACTATCAGTCGTTCAGCGCGGCGTATCGCGCATCCCTTTCCACTATCACCAGTGCCCGCGCGATCGTCACTGTGCCGGCGCCGGCGGTGTGGGCTGGGATTTTCATTCACGGGTGCATCCGGCGTTATCGTCGCCGGTAAGTTGTGAGCGCACGGCCCCGTGTACGCAGGAGTGAACACATGAACTCACAGCAAGTTGCAGCGTGCTTTGCAATGTCCGTTGGAAGTGTTGCTCTGGCACAAGCCCCCTACCCGTCAGAAACCAGCCTGCGGTTTGAGGTGTGGGACGGGTCCCAATGGACCAACCAGGTCAGTGCCCACCCAGGCGACCGAATCGAGTGGCGGGCGGTGGTGTCGTACGTGGGGACGCGTACGGACATCCACGGCCTCGCTGAAATGACCTTTCAGCCAGTCATCCCCAACGCCGACAACGAGGGGCCCGTCAAGGATGAATTGGGCCCGTGGCGAAACGGGGGGGTTACCGGCAACTACGTGCCTGACAGCATGCTCACGCCTGCGGAAGGCGCGTCGGGCGCGGCGCTGGCGAGTTATGGGCGCGTGTCGTTCGGCTATCCCGCGACGGTCGCGACGGCGTCGAACATTCTGACCTCGTTCCGGCACACCAACGGGTCCAACGGCGCGCCGGCCGGGAATTGGCTTCGGGTCGCCGGGAACTACGTCAGTCAGTGGCCCGTGGCGGGGGACGCGCCGGACTTCTCGGTCGCGGACCAGAACCGGGTGCTTCGGGGGGTGTACTGCGCCCAGAACTCTAACTACCTGCCGACAGGCACAGGGCTAAACCCCTTTTATGTCGCAGGTTCCACGAGCGTCGTCGTGTTCCGGCAGTCGCTCATCGTGGGCGACGAGAACACCGACCGCATGGTGGATATCACCGCGGAGGATTGGTCTTTCCGGCGAGCGGGGACGACGTCGAGCCCGACGGATAACCGGCGGTACATCTCGTGGTACACCGAAGAAGTGCAGCAGTTCGGGGCCGCGTACCGAACGTCGCTGACGGTGACCGGTGCGAGGGCGATTGTGACGGTGCCCGAACCGCAGGCGTTTGCATTGGCGGTGTGGGCGTTGCCGCTCGTCGCGCGGCGCCGGCGCGGTTCCCCTTGTGGGGCGCGAACAATGGTGCGGTGACCTGCTTCCTCGCCGAGACAACATCCAGCACAACGTGGCGCCCAGGCATCGGCGACCCCACGGTTTGGGGCTGGCTTATCACGCTCGCATACCTGGCCGCAGGCCTTCTGTCCCTCCGCGCGTGGAAGGCGGAGGACTGGGCATGGCTGCGGGGCGCTTCGGGCCTCAAGCCCCGGGTCTGGCTCGCGCTGGGAGCGGGTCTGCTGTTTTTGTGCATCAACAAGCAACTGGACTTGCAGTCACTTGTCACGGTTGTGGGGCGACGGATGGCGCAGGAGCAGGGGTGGTACGCCCGGCACCGCGAGGTGCAACTGGCGTTTGTGATCGGCGTGGCAAGCCTTGCGCTCGCCGCGGTGTTGCTTGGTGCGTGGTTTGTACGGCGTGCGTGGAAGCGCTACTTCCTCGCGCTGCTCGGCGCGGGGTACCTCGGTGCGTTCGTTGTGATTCGAGCGGCGTCGTTCCACCATGCGGACACGCTGCTGTTCCATACAGAGGCGGGACCGATGGTGAACCGAGTGCTGGAACTTGCGGGCATCCTCACGATCGGTGCCGCTGCGTGGTACACGCTGCGCCGACTCCGCCAGCCTACCGCAGCCCGTATTCCTTGAGTTTCCGGTAGAGAGTCCGCTCGCCGATGCCGAGCAACATCGCCGCGTGTTCGCGGTTGCCTGCCGTGAGGCGCAGTGTCTCGCGGATCGCGCGTTTCTCGATCTGTTCCAGGCTTGTGCCGGCGAGGCTCGCCGCGCCGGCGGGCCCGGGCAGTTCGTCGCTGTGGTCGCTCCGCACGTCATCGGGGATGTGGCGCAGGTCGAGCATGGGCGGGGTGCCGGCGGGGCGTGGCTCGCTCAGGCACGCAACGACCATGTTCTGCACGACGTTGAAGAGTTGGCGCACGTTGCCGGGCCAGGCGTAGGCGGTGAGGCGCATCATCGCGCCGTCGGTGATGCCTGGGACCAGCACGTCCTGGGGCTTCACGGCCATTTCGTGGGCAAACCGATCCACGGCGTGGGACACCAACGCGGGGATGTCCTCGCGACGCTCTCGCAGAGCGGGGATGTGCAGGTGGCTGCCGTTGATGCGGAAGAAAAGGTCCTCCCGGAACTTGCCCTCGCTTGCAAGGGCGCGGAGGTCGCGGTTGGTGGCGCTGACGAAGCGGACGTCGGCCTTGCGGGCCTCGTTGCTGCCCAGGCGCACGACCTCGCCACTCTCCAGCACGCGAAGGAGTTTGGCCTGCATGGTCATCGGCATGTCGCCGATCTCGTCCAGGAAGAGCGTGCCGCCGTCGGCCAGCTTGAACTTGCCGTCACGGCCCTGGCGCTCGGCGCCGGTGTAGGCCCCGGGCGAGACGCCGAAGAACTCGGCCTCCAGCAGCGTGTCGGGTACGGCCGCGATGTTCACGCTCACCAGGGCGCGGCCGGCACGCCGGCTGGCGGCGTGGATGCCGTGCGCAAGCAGTTCCTTGCCGGTGCCCGTCTCGCCGAGCAGCAGCACGGTCGAAGGCGACGGTCCGACGCGCTCGAGCAGGCGCTGCACCTCGAGCATCGCCGGGCTCGCCCCGACCACGCCGTCGATCCCGGCGTCGCGCTCCTCGCGCTGCTTGAGGTAGACGTTCTCGGCGCCGAGCCGCTCGTTGGCGACCTTCAGCTCCTCGAGCAGGCGCGCGTTCTCGCGCTCGAGGTGGTAGGCCTCGATCGCCCGCTTGAGCGTGATGCGCATCTCCTGGTGGTCCCAGGGCTTGGTCACGTAGCGGTAGATGCGGCTCGAGTTGACCGCGTCGACCAGCACCTCGATGTCGGCGTAGCCCGTCAAGATGATGCGGATCGCCTCGGGGCGGAGCTCCTGGCTCTGGCGGAGGAACTCGACGCCCGGCATCTCGGGCATGCGCTGGTCCGCGACCGCGACCGCGACGTCCGTCTTGCGCAGGACGTCGAGCCCGGCGGCGCCGCTCTCGGCGGTGAGCAGCGTGAAGTCGCGCTTGTAGGCCAGGCGGAACATCAGCCGCAAGCGCGTCAATAACGGGAATGCGACTGGGCATCCAATGCAGATGGCGAAGACTTTCGATTTCGTCCGTATCCATGATCGCGGGCCTAACATTTGAAATAGACGGCCGCTATCGCGCACCGCTTGGCAGTACCAAACAATGGGACAGCAGGAGTGCTCGTTTCAAACGGAAAATTTCTCCGGTCCATTTGTTTTTTGACGATTGAGCGCTTCACTTTATGCGTAGCGCGATCGCTTGAGATCGGTGTTGCGAGACGAGAGTTCGGTAGCGTCGGTTTCACTGCCGATGGGAACTCTGACCTCGGAGTAGTGCATGCGG
>CALLYM010000078.1 GCA_937858155.1 uncultured Phycisphaerales bacterium
CACCACGCACATGTGCGAGGACTGCAAGAACGAGATGACCATCTACGAGAAGGACGGCGTGATGAAGGTCCGCTGCCCGATGTGCGCCCCCGTGGGTGTGGACTGCGATCGGTGCGTGCCCAAAGAGGCGGCCAAGTAACCCGCGATGTTTGGACTGTTCCAACGTATGCCAAGGAGCCCCGTCATGACCCGCTCGTTTAGATTGCTGGCGCTCGTGCTCATCCCGCTGAGCGGAGCGATTGCGCTGTCTTCCTCCACCGTGTCGTTTGCCACTGCCGCCATCGCCCACCCGCCGACGGAGACCACGGCTAAAGACGCCCCGCCCCCGGCCGTAGCGCTCTCCGATGACCCGGCCGCCAAGGTCGCCCGCGCGTACCTCGCGGCGTGTACCAAGTCCGATGCCGAGGCGCTCAACGCGCTGTTCCTCGACAAGGGCCGGGCCACGGTGAGCGAGAACGCCGGCGATGAAGGGACATGGGAGACGTACCGGGACCACCACCTCCTGCCGGAACTCAAGGAGATGCCAGGCTTCGAGATGGTCATCTCGAAGGAGGATGTGCGGTCCTTCGGCTCGACCGCGGTGGTCCGGCACATCGGCACGTTCTCCGTGCCCGACCCCAACCACAAGGAACTCACGAAGAAGTACCTCGCGGCCGTGACCTACGTCGTCGTGGACGACGGCGGCACGCCCAGGATCGCCCACCTGCACTGGTCGAGCCGCGCGGAGAAGAATCCCGAGGCGAAGGTGGAGGCGGCGGGCAAGACCGTGAACAAGACCTGCCCCATGACCGGTGACCCGGTCAACGACTTCCACACCCGCGAGTTCAAGGGACAGACCGTCGGCTTCTGCGATGGCGACTGCGCGCTGCGCTGGGACGGACTGTCCGAGGAGGTCCGGGCCGCGAAGCTGGCGGCTGCGATCGCCGGGACGACGGAGAAAACCCCGCACGGCGCACAGCAGAACGAAGCCCCCAAGCACGACCACAAGTAAGCCATCGACTCGCCCCGCGCGGCGAGAGCGGCGCGGGCCGATTCACGATCGGAGATGTCACCCATGCAGCAACGATTCACCCACGTACTCGCCCCACTGACCGCCGCGATCCTTCTGGCTGCCGGCGGCTGCGCTTCGCTCAACCCCAAACCCGACATCGACCGGGCCGCCGCGACCGTGCAGGAACGCTCCGGCTACGCGGCCGATTGGACCGCGCCGTGGTCGGACCACTTCGAGACGTGGGACGGGGTCGCTCCGCTCGCGGCAGACCAGGCAATCGTGACGGCGCTCAAAAACAACCGCCGCATCAGAGCCGAAGTCGAGTCAATCGCGGCGGGCCGGGCGGACCTGGTGCAAGCGGGGTTGCTCCCCAACCCCGTGGTCTCGCTGACGCTGCGGTTCCCGTTCGACCCGGTGAGCGGGGGCTCGTTTGTCGGTACGCAGGCGGTCCAGACGCTGACGGCCCTGTGGCTCCGCGACGGCAAGATCAAGGCCGCCGACGCCCGGCTCAACTCGACCGTGCTCGATGTCTCCGACAAGGCGCTCCGGCTGGTCGCGGACGTCAAGGGCACGCACGCGAAGATTCTGTACGGTCAGCGCGGTGTAACGATCACCGAGACATCCATTCACGCGGCGAAGCAGCTCGTCGAGAAGATTGAGAAACAACGCGAGGCGGGAGCGGCAACGCAACTCGCGGTCAACCGTGCTCGTCAGCAGGTCATCACTTTGGAGGAAGAACTCCGCAGGCAGCGACGGGAACTGGCCAAAGAGCGGCGGCGACTCCTGGAACTCATGGGGTTCGCATCCGCTGCGGACAGTTGGACAGCGGCCGACACAACCACGGAGGAAACTGCTGACCACGAGCCCGCGCCCCCGATGGCAATCACCGAGGATGTTGTGATCCGGCTCGTGACAACTCAGCGTCTTGATGTGGCCGCCAGCCGCGCGTTGGTTGAGGCGAGCGATGCGGATTTGAACGTTGAGGAACGAAATCGGCTCAAGGACCTGGGGTTGGGCGTGGACTTCGAGCGGGATGTGGACGGCAAACGCACCATCGGTCCCGTCCTCGACGTGCCGATCCCGATCTTCGACAGCAACCAGGCGCAGATCGCCAAGGCCGGATCGCTCGCGAGGGCCGCTCTGGCCACCCATGAAGCGATCCTTCAGAAGGGAATCCGCGAGGCGAGAACAGCATTCATCGACGCCACCGAGGCTGCCATCGCCGCCGACGAGTTCCGCCACAACACCCTGGGAGGCCGAGAGGACCTGTCGCAGCGACTCCATTTCAACGAGCAGAACGCCGGGGCCGCGTTCCAGGCAGGCGAGATCACGCTCATCGACTGGCTGGACGTGCTGCGAGAACGGCAGTCGGCGCTGCAAACGCTCAACGACCTGCGGCTCGACGCGGCGCTGGCCCGTATCGAGTTGGAGTACGCCGTTGGCGGACGGCTGGAGGTGCCTCCGATAGCACCCGTCGGCACGGCCCCGACATCGGCCCCTCCCGACCAAACGTCCCCGACAAGCCCGCCCGGGAAATGAAACCACTTGTCCGATCCCGGCCCACGCGGTCGTTCCGCGTCGGACCGCATCAGATGCACGTCTCTCTGAAAGGAACACACCATGAAGCGCACTTCGAACACGATCCTTGCTGCTGCGGCCACGATGGCTGTCCTTGCCTTCGCGGGACTGTCGTTCGCCCAACCGCAACCCGCGACTCCACCGACCACTCCCCCCGCCTCACGATCGCCCACGGCCTGAACCGGGACCGCCTGCTCGCCCAGCTCGACGAGATCGAGGCGCTCAACGCCGAGCTCGCGCCGTTCCGCATCCTCACCGGCATCGAAGTCGACATCCTGGACGACGGAGCGCTGGACCAGGAACCGGAACTCCTGGAGCAGCTCGATATCGTTGTAGCGAGCGTCCACAGCAAACTGCGCATGGAGCGAGAAGCGA
>CALLYM010000079.1 GCA_937858155.1 uncultured Phycisphaerales bacterium
CCCCGCCTCCCCCGCCGCCTCCGCCCAAGCCCAAGGCGCCGGACCCGATTAACGTGGAGAGCGTGCTGCAATCCGCGAAGCCCGACCCGCGTGTGCAGTTCCCGCAGTCCGCCGCGCCGACAGACGCATCGCTCGCGACCGCCATCGTCGAATTCAGCAACGCCTTTGTGAAGGGTGACGACGCGGGCGTCCGGTCGCGACTGAGCGATGCCTCGAAGACTGACCTTGCGTCCCTCGTGAGCTCGGGAGAATGGGAATCGTCGACGGCGAAGCTGGAGGCGATCCGCGTGATCAGCACCGACGACCTGGCGCCCAGCGGCGACGGATCGATGACCGCGGCACGTGTCGCACTCGCGGTGCAGGAGCCCGGCGAGTCGTACGTTCTCGCGTGGACAGCTCGGAAGAAGGGCGCTTCCTGGGAATTCGAGGGCGCGGCTTCACCCGAGAACTCCAAACGCCGCGCGAGCGATTGGGACAATGGCGGCGCGGGGGGCGGGTCCGCGGACGCGTCCCCGACCACGGGAGGCGCGCCGGCGGCCGCACCCGTGGCCCAGGACCTGACTGACGTGTTCGCCTGGGCCAAGTCCGAGCTGGAGCGGCGCATCGTCACGGCGAGCAAGAACAACGGCGTCGCGACGCCGGCACCACCCGCGCCGACAGAGGTGAAGAAGGTCCTTGAAAAGGGAATCAATCCCAGCGGTGCCGACGTGAAAGCCCTGATCGACTTCGGCGTGGACGTTGCCGGGAAGAATGGCAACGTCGTCGACAAGGACAAGGTCATCCAGTACACCTCACAGATTCTCAAGGTCGGTGAGACCAAGGTGCGAGCCCTGTACGCGGAGCCCGCGGGCGGGGGCGGTGCGGGTGGCGATACGGGCGTCGGTGCTGCCATGAAGTCCATGCCGGACGAGACCATCGTCCGTTACGGTCTCGGCGCACTCCTCATTGAGCACTTCGCGAAGCAGGCGGGGCAGACAGAAGCACAGTACTTGCAATCCCGCGGCACGCCGCAGCCCAGTGATGGCAACGCCGCCAACATCGTGTACGCCAAAACTCGTGCGAAGGAACTACTTGCGAAGGGTGTGATGCCCGACGCTGCTCGGTTCGCCGCGCAGTGTGACGGCGAAGTCAAGGCAGGCATATCGCTTGAGAACCAGTTCGCCGCGTGTGAGGCGGTGTCCGGCGTGCCCAGTGCAACGTGGAAAGCCCTCTACGACACGGGCAAAGGCGGCGCCCCTTCGGGCACTAAACCTCAGGCAAAGGTCTCCCTGCCGGGCGCCATCCCCAATGTTTCACCCCTCCACGTTGTGATGTTCTACGAGCTTCACATGCGCGTGTCGCAAACCACGGTCGCCGGACGGGCTGATGGCGGCGCCACGGTCATCGAAATGGCCGATGCCTGGGGCACCAAACCAGAGACGGTCAATGAAGAAATGACCAAGGGTCAGCAGCACAAGCAGGACAAGTTCCTCCTGACTCCCGCGGAGTGCTACAACTTCGTCAAGGAGCGGCGCGAGGCGTATAAGGACGTCGCCGCCGTGCGGAGCAACCAGGACATTTTCGACTTCTTTGAGCAGATTACCGGGCAGCCCAAGCAGGTCTGGAGCGACCTGTACGACGCCGGCAAGGCGGCAGCAAAGGGCAAGTAATACGAAGGGCAAGTGGACAGAGTCCGTAGACACCCATGAGCACACCCACCACTACCGCAACTCCCCGGCGCATCGCGTTCGTGACAGGCGCCTCCCGCGGCATCGGCAGGGCCATCGCCCTGCGCCTGGCGAAAGACGGGCGTCACGTGGTGCTCGTCAGCCGCAGCGAGGGACCGCTCAAGGACGTCCAGCACGCCATCGAGGCTGCCGGAGGTGCCGCGGAGGTGCTCGCGGTGGACGTGGGTGACGCCGCGGCGTTCGCCAAAGCTGTCGAGTCCGTGGCTGAGAAGCACGGCAGGCTCGACATCCTCGTGAACAACGCGGGGATCACCAAGGACGGCCTCGCCCTCCGAATGAGCGACGAGGACTGGGACAGCGTGCTCGACACCAACCTCAAGTCCGCGTTTATCGCTATCCGCGCGGGCGCCCGCGCCATGATGAAGAACCGCTTCGGACGCATCGTCAACATCGGCAGCACCAGCGGTGTCGTCGGCAACGCTGGGCAGGCCAATTACGCGGCGGCCAAGGCGGGGCTGATGGGCCTCACGAAGACCATCGCCAGGGAACTGGGCGGCAAGGGCATCACCTGCAACTGCATCGCGCCCGGTTTCATCGAGACCGACATGACCAAGGACCTGCCGCAGCAAGTGAAGGACGGCGTCACGGCACTCATGGCGATCAAACGCCTGGGCACGGGCGACGACATCGCGGCCGCCGTCGCGTATGTCACCAGCGACGAGGCCGGGTTTTTGACGGGACAGACGATTTGCGTTGACGGTGGCATGACGATGTGTTGAGTCGGATCGTGCAGCTTCGCCGGCATGGTTCACTCTCTTCGCCCTGCCTCCAACAAAAGCAAACGCGACCGCTGGGACAGCGGCCGCGCTTGAAGTGTGAGAAGCCAACGTTGTTCAGGCCGGCGCGTGCTCGTTACGCGTGCGGGAGCAGGAGTGTCCCTCGCTTGCGCTTCGGGCTCGGGTCAGCGCCGGCGGCGGGTCGCGATCAGCAGGCCGCCCGCAAGGAACCCGGCCGCGCCGGGGGCGGGGACGAATCCGCCGAACGACGAGTCATCGAAGAAGTTCTTGCCGCCGATGCCGAGGGTGACGTTGTCCTCCAGTTGCCAGCGGATGGTCGTGAAGTTGGTGAGCGCGGTGCCCATGGCGGTGCCGGCGGGCGCGATGTTGTTCCAGGTGTTGCTGGGCTCGTCGTAGTAGTCGAGCGCGAAGGTGTCGTTGGTCAGGTTGAGATCGATGCGGATGCCGTTCCAGTCCGGTGGGCCGGCGTTCCAGGTGGTCCAGTTCCAGCTGCTGGAGGGGCCGTCGCGCCAACCGATCTGGTTGTCACGCGAGTAGCCCCACTGCGCGCCGATGTTGCCCGATGAATCCATGAAGGACATCGTGAACTTGTCGTGGAAGGTGCCGTCGGAGCTGGGCGGGGAGTCAGGGTCGGCCATGAAGTAGGTCTGGAACGACACGGTGCCCGTGGTCTGGGTCGCGGCGACCGGGCCGCCCGTGTCGTACGTGTCCAGCGAGTAGTCATAGACGATCGCGCCGGTGCCGGCCGGCGTGTCGTTGCGGACAGCAAGGTTGTAGCCGTCGTTGTTGCGGCCATTGAAGTGGGCGCCCACGATGTAGCTGGGCAGCGATCCGACGAGGGGCGCCCCGGTGTAGGGTGGGGCCGTGCCCACCTGCGAGTTGCGCAGGGCGGCGGTCGGGAAGAACGCGCCGTTTGCACTCTGAAGCTTCCAGAGGCCGGCGTTGGGTGCAAGGGCGTTGAACGATCCACCACCGGACGCAGGACCATACTGGCCCGCGTTGTAGTAGGTCACGTCCACCCAGTTGTTCGGCCCGGTGTACTGGGAGATCGTGTACCCCTCGTTGGGGCCGTACGACCCCAAGTGGGCGGATGCGGCGGAAGAGCAGGCCCCCACCAGGGCGAGCCCGATAATGCGCGCAGAACGACGGTCAAAGTGATGTCCCATTGTCTCGTCTCCTATCTCAACTCCGAGCTTGCGGTGACTCCCACGCCACACGAAGTTCGAAGGCCTCTCATAGGAGACTTGCAGATAGGAGGCGAAGTCTTGCAACAGAATTTGAAAATCGGTGCGGCCCGGCATGCTGAAGTGCCTGCATGGACGTGAGTACCTTCGACGGACATCACACCCGCACCGGGCTGGACTTGGATCAGAGTTCCTGCGGTTCGATGACTATCGCACTCGCTAAGGGCACGGCCCACCTGCAAACGCCTCGAGCAGACTGTCAATATCACCTGAGTCTGGCTGCAGGCCATCGTTGTTAAAGTCAATATCGCCGCACGTCGGGGTGGGGCAGGCCCCACCGCTGAAGACAATGAGAAAGTCCACGACGTCCTGAGCGTCAGGAAAGAGACCATCACGATTGAAGTCGATCGGGTCGCATGCGGGCACGGTCTGCATTGCGAATCCGTCCACAAGCACTCCGGGGACCGATGCCTCGCCGCCTTGGGTGATGATCCGGACGCTCCGGATCAGAGGCGCTGAAACGGCAACAGTTGCCTTATTGACAAACGAGGTTGCGATGGTGCTCCCTTCACCGGCGGTGGCGACGGGAGCCGACAGGTCGTCTGCAAAGGCTTCAAGCGTCCACGCAGGATGTACGAACGGGCTGGTCGCGTCCCCCGAGATCGCGGGCCGCTCTACGGAAAAGTAGTTCACCGGCTCGCTGAACAGGAATGCGAAGGTGAATGGCGGCTCCGGCGGCGGGTCATCGGGTGAGGGCCGCGGCGAAATCATCAGCACGTTGTGATCGCCGTTGGGCGGCACCACATGATCGCCAAAGGTAATGCGTGTGTCGTACACATCCACGGACGTGCCAATCTGGAACCCGATGCCAAAGATGTTGCGATCGAAGAAGTCGAACGAGAGTTCGAAGACGTTCACCTGCCCCGCTGAGGCGTTAACGTCCTCAAAGTCCCACGCAAAATCAGTCTGCGCGGCCGCCGATTGCGCACAAAGCGACGCGAACACCGCGTTCCGGAAGACTTTGGCGAGCATGGACATGGGGCAGCTCCAGTTATGCAATGGTTCAGTACGCCATCACCTGCGTCACCGCCTCCACCACGCGGTCGGCGTTGGGGAGGTACTCCAACTCCAGCTTGTAGTACGGCATGATGGTGTCGAAGCCCGCGACGCGCTGGACGGGGGCTTTCATCGAGAGGAAGCAGTGTTCCTGGATGATGGTCGCGAGTTCGGCGCCGAAGCCGCAGGTCTTGGGGGCCTCGTGCACGATCACGCAGCGCCCGGTCTTGGTGACGCTGGCGATGATGGCGTCCTTATCGACGGGCGAAACGGTGCGGAGGTCGATGAGTTCGACGGAGATGTCCTCGGGCAGTTTGTCCATCGCTTCCAAGCACTGGAAAACGCTGGCGCCGTAGGTGAGGATGGTGACGTCGGTCCCTTCGCTCACGACCTTGGCCTTGCCGATTTCGATCGTGTAGTCGCCCTCGGGCACCTGCTCGCGGTAGGAGCGGTAGACGCGCTTGGGCTCAAAGAAGACGACGGGGTCGGGGTCGCGGATCGCGGCCAGCAGCAGACCCTTGGCGTCGTAGGGGGTGCTGGGGATAACCACCTTGAGGCCTGGCTGGTGGATGTAGATGGACTCGGGGCTGTCGCTGTGCAACTCGGGCGCGTGGATGCCGCCGCCCCAGGGAACACGGACAGTCATGGGGATCGTGATCGCGCCGCGCGAGCGTGTGCGGTAGCGTGCGGCGTGGTTGACGAGTTGGTCGTACGCGGGCCCCAGGAAGCCCTCGAACTGGATTTCGGGGATGGGACGCATGCCGCCCATGGCGAGACCGATGGCGGTGCCCATGATGCCCGACTCGGCGAGGGGCGTGTCGATCACGCGGGTGTCGCCGAATCGCTTCTGGAGGCCGTCCGTGACGCGGAAGACGCCGCCATTGAGGCCGACGTCTTCACCCAGGCAGACGACGCGCTCGTCGCGCTCCATCTCCTGGGCGAGTGCTTCGTTGATGGCGTCGACAAGGGTGAGGCCTTCGGATTGCTGTTTTTCTGTACGAGGCATAATGGTCTTTCTTGACTAGTCGAGTTTGAGCTCAAACCTTGAGATCGCCCAGTGGCTGTCGTAATCCTGCGCCATAGGTTCTCCCGGCTTTTTCCCTTCGTTGACGGACCTGTAGTAGTGCGCGTCCCACACAAGAACCAGCGTTCCGGTGGCGATCGCCGGCACCTTGAGTGGATCATCCACGTGAACTTGCACCTCGGCGCCGTTGCACCCCATGAAGTCGCCGGGCTTGGTGCGAGAAATGCCGCCCCGGAGCGAGACGCGCTGGCCGAGCAGTTGTCGCAGGGCCGCCTCGTTCAGCTTGTCGTTCACCAAGTTGCCCGCTTCGTCTACTTGCACGCAGGGCGACATGGCATCGTTGGCTTGGGCAGTAAGTGCAGCGGGTTGCCCGACCGTCGGCATCGTGGGTGCCGAATGCCCGCACGAGGCTACACCAGCGTGGGCCGCGCTCATGACAACCGCCAGGATGGACAGCTTGGTCGCCATTGTGGTGTAGGCCCGGATCAGCGCTGCAGTTGCTCCGCCCCCACACCCTGGCCCAAGCTATGCGTCCGCATCGTGCGCTTCTGCACTTCCAGTTCCGGCGGCAGCGTCGCATACGTGTAGTCAAAGATGTCGGTCACTGCCGGCTTCACGATGTTGAACGCCTCATCGACCACTTTCTGCGCGTTGTCCTTCGCGGCCTGGTCCAGCTCGCGCTGCTTCTCTTCGTTCCAGATGCCCTTCGCGGTTAGGTACTTTTTCAGTCGGATCATCGGGTCCTTGCCCACCCACGCCTCGACCTCGGCCGGGTCGCGGTAGCGCCGCGCGTCGTCCGCCGTCGTGTGGTCGCCCAGGCGGTAGGTCACGGCCTCGATGAAGCTCGGGCCGCCGCCTGCACGCGCCCGCTCGATCGCCTCTTTGCTCGCTTTGTACACCGCGAACAGGTCGTTGCCGTCCACCTGCGTCGTGGGCATCCCGTACGCCAGCGCCTTCTGCGCCACCGTCTCGCTGTTCATCTGCTGCTCGCGCGGCACGCTGATCGCCCAGTGGTTGTTCTGACAGAAGAACACGCACGGCACCTGGAAGGCGCTCGCGAAGTTCATGGCCTCGTGGAAGTCGCCCTCGCTCGTTGCGCCGTCGCCGAAAAACGTGATCGCGACCCGGGGTTCCTTGCGCATCTTGAACGCCCACGCGATGCCCGTCGCGTGGAGCATCTGCGTGCCGATGGGGATGCACAGCGGGTTCTGGTAGACTCCCTCGGGGATCTGGTTGCCGCGCTCGTCGCCCATCCAGTGCAGGAAGATGTAGTGCATCGGCAGGCCGTGCATCCACAGCGCCGCGTTCTCGCGGTAGCAGGGCACCAGCCAGTCCACGCCACGCTTGGCCGCGTACCCCGCCCCAATCGCCGCGGCCTCTTGCCCTTTGTTCTGCGGATATGTGCCCATGCGGCCTGACCGCTGGAGCTTGAACGCGATCTCGTCCAGCGCACGGCACTTGTTCATGTACTCGTACAACTCGCGCACTTCTTCATCGCTCAATACGGGCTTGCCGCCCTCGCCCTTGACGAGTTTTTCGTCAAGAACAGCGTTCTCGTCGAGGATCTGGAGGTAGTCAACCTGGGCCTTGTACGCGGTGCGGATGGGCATTGCGGATGGTAGGAGGACAGCACCACGCGGCGACGCGCAGGCACGCCCTTGCACCAATGAAAAACGCCCCGCGCTGGTGCGCGGGGCGTGGGGTCTTTGATGATCGAAAGTTACCGGCGGCGGCGGGCCGCAACCAGGCCGCCCATGCCCAGGAGGGCGAGGCTGCCGGGGGTCGGGATGGGCGCAAACTCAACGCCGCGGAGGCGGGTGTTGTTGGCGTTGGTGATCACGGTGGTGAAGGTGCTCGCGGCACCGGTGTCGGTGATCGCGTAGATCTTGCTGGCGCTGGTGCCGGAGGAGTAGCCGCTGGCGAAGATGACCGTGTTGCCGGAACCGTCGGTCGTGCCGGTAATGGAATAGAGGCCGAAGCTGGCATCAAGCCCCGCCGAGAAGGTCATGGTCTTGACCCACGTGCCGGACTGGAGCTCCCACTTCTGCAGACCGCGGTTGGGCGAGCTGTCGTCTGCGACATACAGGGTGCTGGCGTTTGAGAAGTAGAAGTCGTAGTTGGAGGAGCCGGTGGTGGCGCCGGGGAATCCCGGGAGCAGCGACGCGGTCGTCGCGGAGGTGGGAAGGCCCGTGCCCACCGAGCTCACGCCGATGAACGGGCTGGAGCCGGTGCTCATGTACAGCTGGCCGCTGTAGATGTTCGCGACGCGGGTGTTGGTGGTGCCGGTGACGCTGGTGAGCTGAGTGGTGGTGGTGCCGCCGAGGGTGGTATAGCGCACGCCGCCGTTGCCGCCCGTGGCCCAGAAGTTCGTGCCGTTGTCGGACACCACGCTGCGGATGCTGGCGGCGCTGAACGCATCGGCGAAAGCTGTGGAGGTGTCGTACGCGCCGGTCGCGTCCACGCGGCCGAGCACGCGGTTGACGGTCGCGGACGTGGAGGTCGACACGGAAGCGGTGCCGGGGGCCGCGTTGTAGCCGCCGAGCGTGAGGTAAAGACCGTCGGCCGAACGGGTGAGGAACCCTTCGGAGGTCGCGCTGTTGCCGACCGTGAGCGCGCGGTTGCCCGAGCCCGAAGGCGTCGTGGGCATCGCGATGGACTGGACGAGGGTGCCCGTCGTGGTGTACTCGTCCAGGAACGTGGCGGCGGCCTGCCCGGTCGTGAACGCAGAGCCGTCACCCAGGCGGACGACGACGAGGTTGCCAGGCGTGAACGCCGTGGCAAGCGCGGGCAGCGCCGCTCCGGCAAGGGCCACAAGGAACGCGGTCTTGTTCATGGTGTCTCTCTCTCCCGCCCGACGCTGGGACGCGTGGGCAAACACGACCAGCCGCGCCTGGCTCCTATTCCAGGCGTGGCGGGTATGACTGCGGCTAGAAGCGGAAGGTCTCTCTCTTCCTCGCTCCGCGGCCTTGGGCCGCTGGTACACGATAGCGTTGTCCAGTGCAACCTGCTCGGGAATTGACAGGTCTTGTAGGCGAAAACACCGAAAAACGGTGGGTGTTAGGTGTACCAAAGGAGGGGCATGTTCCGATCACCTGAAACCGCGGTACGCTCCTCCGAACAATCCCCGCGAACCGCGAGCGTAAAGCAAGCGGCCGCACGTCACACGCCGCACGGTTTGTGCGGCAAGGAGCGAGTCATGAGCATCTGGGATCGGTTGAAGAAAGAGCTGATTGACATCGTCCAGTTCCTGGACGATTCCAACAACACGCTGGTGTTCCGCTTTGAGCGGTTCCAGAACGAGATCAAGAACGGCGCCAAGTGCGTGGTGCGCGAAGGCCAGGCGGCGGTGTTCATCAACGAGGGCAAACTGGCCGACGTGCTGGGGCCCGGTACTTACACCCTCGACACCAAGAACGTCCCGATCCTCGCCACGCTGCTGGGCTGGAAGTACGGCTTCGAGAGCCCGTTCAAGGCCGAGGTGTACTTTGTCAGCACGCGCGTCTTCACAGACCAGAAGTGGGGCACGATGAACCCGGTGATCGTGCGCGACGCGGAGTTTGGCCCGGTGCGTCTCCGCGCGTTCGGCACGTACACCTTCCGCGTGAAGGACCCCGGCACGTTTATCAAGAACGTGGTGGGCACGGACGGTAAGTTCACCATCGACGAGATCAACGCGCAGCTGCGCAACACCATCGTGAGCCAGTTGGGCGACGCCCTGGGCGAGTCCAAGATCCCCATGCTCGACTTGTCGGGCAGGTACAACGAGATCGGTAAGTTCCTGGGAGACCAGGTCCGCCCCGAGTTTGACCGGCTGGGGCTGGAGGTCCCGACGCTCCTGATTGAGAACGTCAGCCTGCCCCCCGAGGTGGAAGCGGCGCTCGACAAGCGCAGCAGCATGGGCATCGTCGGCAACCTTGACCAGTACGCCAAGTTCCAGGCGGCCGAGGCCATCCGCGACGCGGCAAAGAACCCCGGCACCGCGGGCACGTTCGTGGGCGTGGGCGTCGGCCAGGTCTTTGGCGGCATGATGCAGCAGTCCGCGGGCGGCGCAGCGGCGGGCGCGGCCCAGGCTTCCCCCCCACCGCTCACTGCCCCCATCTTCCTCGCCATTAACAACCAGCAGCAGGGCCCGTTCGATGTGGGCGGCCTCGTGGGCAAGGTCCGCAGCGGAGAGCTCACCCGCGACACGCTCGTGTGGAAGCAGGGCATGGCCCAATGGACGCGCGCGGGGGACGTCGCGGAGCTCGCACAGGTCTTCGGTGCCGTACCGCCACCCGTCCCCGGCAGCCCGCCGCCGATACCGGGGCGGTAAAACCAATTGCGGGGTCGCGGAGAGGAGCGGAGAGTCAGAGACGTAGAGGATGAACAGGCCTTGTTCATCCCATCTTCCTCCGCATCCTTCCGCACACTCTCTGCCGCACCGCGATCTGCACAGGGGTTGCACGCTGCATGTCACAAGTCTCGACTCCATCCGCTGACCTCCGCTTTCCCTGCAAGCAATGCGGGGCCAAGCTGGAGTTTGCCCCAGGCAAGGACAGCCTCACCTGCCCCTACTGCGGCACGCTCAACCAGATCGAGAACGCCGGCAAGGTGGAAGAGCAGGACCTGCTGGGCGCGATCGAGCGGCTGGAAGAGAAACAGCCGCACGAGGTGGTCCCGGTCGTCAAGTGCGACTCCTGTAACGCAGAGGTGCAGGTGCCCGCGAACGTCACGAGCTTCACCTGCCCCTTCTGCGCCAGCAACATCGTTGCCAAGAGCCGCGAGTGCTCGATGCTGCGTCCCAACGCGGTACTGCCTTTCAAGATGACACGCGAAGAGGCCACCGAGTCCTATCGACGCTGGATCCAGAAGCTCTGGTGGGCTCCTAACAAAATGAAGAGCCGCTCGATGCTCGATGCGTCGCTGTCGGGCATCTACCTCCCCCACTGGACATTCGACGCGGAGGCCGACACCGCGTACACGGGCGAGCGCGGCGACGCCTACTACGAATCGCACACCGTCATGGTCAACGGGCGTCCGCAAACAAGGACGGTGCGCAAGGTGCGGTGGAGCCCGGTCTCCGGCCGGGTCCGCAACGCGTTCGACGACGTCCTCGTCCCCGCCAGCAAGACGCTGGACCAGGAAAAGGTCCGTGAACTCACGCCCTGGGACCTGAAGGAATGCGTCGCGTACAAGGAAGATTACCTCGCGGGCTTCCGCGCCGAGACTTACACGATCTCCTTGCCCGACGGCTTCGCGGAGGCGAAAGGACGCATGGAAGAAGTGATCGTCAGCACCATCCGCTCGGACATCGGCGGCGACGAGCAGCGGATCCACGACAAGCGGACCCGGTACAGCGACCTCTCCTTCAAGCACATCCTGCTGCCCATCTGGGTCAGCGCGTACCGCTACAACCAGAAGGTCTTCCAGTTCATGGTGAACGCACGCACGGGCGAGGTGCAGGGCCAGCGGCCCTACTCGTGGGTCAAGATCAGCCTCGCGGTTGTCATGGCGATCATCTTCGCGCTGGTCGTGATCTTTGTCGTGAGCCGCAACTGAGCCGGTCGCCTGCGAACGGCGCAGGAAACGCAAGTTTAAATCCCGAGCAGCAACCTCTGCGGGTCCTCGATGCACTGCTTGACCTTCACCAGGAACTGCACGGCCTCGGCACCGTCGATCATGCGGTGGTCGTAAGAGTGGGCAAGGTACATCATCGGGCGCAGGGCGATCTGGCCGCTGGCCGACGGGTATTCGATCGGGCGGTTCTTGATCGTGTGCATGCCCAGGATGCCCGACTGCGGCGCGTTCAGGATGGGCGTGCTCATGAGACTGCCGAAGACGCCGCCGTTGGTGATCGTGAAGGTCCCGCCCTGCATGTCCTCCAGCGTGAGCTTGCCGTCCTTGGCCTTCGTGGCGAGGTCCTTGATTCCCAGCTCAATCTGGGCCAGGGACAGGTTCTCGGCGTTTCGGAGGACCGGGACGACAAGGCCCTTGGGGGTGGAAACGGCGATGGCGATGTCGCAATAGTCATGGCGTTCCACGGCGAGGGCGCCGGATTCGTCTTCGACGAGGTAGGAGTTGACGCTGGGGTACGCACGGAGCGCGGTCACCACGGCCTTTACGAAGAAGCCCATAAAGCCCAGCGAAATTCCCTGCTTCTTCTCGAATTCTTCCTTGTACTGCTTGCGCAGGTCCATCACCGCACCCATGTCCACCTCGTTGAAGGTGGTGAGCATCGCGGCGGTGTGCTGCGCCTGAACAAGGCGCTGCGCGATGCGTTGACGCAGCGGCGAGATCCGCTCGACCTTCTTCTCTCGAGAACCAAAGGGCCAAGGATGCTCGCCGCCCTTGTTCGCCGAAGGTGCGGCTGTCGGCGTCGTCGGCTTCGCCGTCCCGTTGGTCACGGGGGCCTGCGCCGGGGCTGGCGCGGACCGCTGGGCGACGAATGACATGACGTCCTGCTCACGCACACGCCCGCCAGCGCCAGTGCCTGCAATGCGGGAGATGTCCACGCCCTGCTCGTCGGCCAGCTTCTTGGCAAGCGGCGTTGCACGAACGTCCTGCGTCGCCCGGCTCTCGGAGCCGGCCGCCGTCTTGGGCTCGGCAACAGCGGTCGAACCGCCTCCCGCGCTGGCTTTCGCGGCGGTCGCAGGTGCTGCGCCCGCCGAGGCCTTCTCGTCGATGCTGGCCAAGACCTGCCCGATCTGCACGGTGTCACCTGCCTTGACCTTCAGTCCCTGCAGCACACCCGACGCGGTCGCGGGTACCTCGAGCGTGACCTTGTCGGTCTCAACCTCGACGACGCCCTCGTCACGCTTGACATACTCGCCGTCGTTCTTAAGCCAGCGCGTCACTACGCCGCTCGTAACACTCTCGCCGGCCTGGGGCATCGTGATGTCAACGGGCATGGGTGGTACTCCGTCCTGAAGTAAAAGGTGACAGCGGAACGTGGTGCATTGCAGGCAAAGACTCGGTCTCAGTGTTTCGCGGCGGGTTTGACGGGAGCGGGCGCGGGAAGAGTCGCGGCGGCCTTGCTGTGCCCATTGCCGGCGGGGGCACCGGTGATGGGAGATACGACTTTGCTCAGTATCTCATCCTGCTGATCGTGGTGCGCGTGCTCACTCCCGGTGGCGGGGCTTGCAGAGGCGGAACGTCCCATGTATGCAAAGGCCACACCCAATTCCTCGCGGAAGCGGTCGGCGATGTACATGAACGCGCCGGCGTTCCGGGGCTCTTCCTGGGTCCAGACACGCTCGGCGGCCTTGGGGTAGCGTTCATCGATCGCCCGGATGACCTTGGTGTGGAACGGGTAGAGCTGCTCGATGCGGGCGAATGCCACGTCGTGCTTG
>CALLYM010000080.1 GCA_937858155.1 uncultured Phycisphaerales bacterium
TGAGCGGTAATCTGGGATGGAACATCACGGGTCACGGGATGCGGTTTGCGACGGGCAGCATCAACCTAAACGGGTACACGCTCACCAACGCCTCGACCGGTCGTGTCTTCACGGACGGCGGCAGCAAGTACATTACCGGCGGCACGGTGATCAACCAGGGTGAATGGAACCTCAGTGATCCAAGCGGATGGACGCTCTACTTCCAGAGTGGCGCTTTCACGAACAACAGCGCGTTCAACGTCACGGGCATGCACATGATCGACAACGGCGGCGTCAATTCGTTCACGAACAACGGCACCCTGGCCAAGGTGTCCGCGAGCACAACCAGTGTGCAATCACTGCCCTTTACCAACAACGGCATCGTTCGGGTGGACGCGGGGACGCAGCAGTTCGTATCGGCCCCAATCCAGTCGTCAGCCGGTGCGCGATGGGACACCGCCCTTGGCGCTGCCACAGTTCTGAGCAGCGACTCGGTCAGCGGGACGTTCAAGGGCGTCTCCAACGGCACGATGCAGTTCAACACCATGACGGTGTCGGGCGACACCACCTTTGATGTCGGCAACAACGGTCTGGTGTGGCAGTCCGGCAGCCTCAGTGTTGCGGCCGGGCGGACGCTGACCATCGCCCCTACCGGCGCGCTCCACATCGCCGACGCGGGCAGCAAGAACTTGACGGGCGCGGTCGTGAACAATGGGTTCTGCGACGATGCGACCCTGTCGGGATGGTCGTTGTACTTTGATTCCGCGTCCTTTGTCAACAACGGCACGCTGGTGAAGCGTGCGATGCACTGGAACAACAACACCGGCACCAACTCCTTCACCAACACGGGGACATTCCGCAAGGAGTCCGGCGCGACGCTCTCGCTCACGGGGCTGCCGTTCACCAATAGCGGGTTGGTGGAGGTGGCTGAGGGCACCCTCCAGCTCGTGAATGTTCCGTTTACGCAGACCTCCAGCGGCCACGTGAACGTGGCCGCGTCCCTGGCGTGCAATACCGATCTCACCGTCGGCGCCGGGCGAGTAAGCGGCGGTGGCACACTTTCTGTGCCCGGCGGCGGCTCGCAGGGGCTCGTGAACAGCGGCGCCACTGTCGCACCCGGGAATAGCCCCGGCATCCTGACAGTGAATGGAAACTATCGCCAGCAGGCCGGCGGCGCGTTTGAGGTGGAGCTGTACGGCACCACGGTGGGCACGCAGTACGACCGTCTTGCGGTCAGCGGAACTGCCACCCTTGGTGGCACACTTCGGCTCCTCTGGCCCACCGGTGATATCCCGAGCATCGGAGACTCCTTCACCATCTTGACTACCGCGACCAACGGGCGCACGGGCACTTTCAGCACTATTGACAATACCGAGCCGGGGTACATCGTCGACGTCACTTATACACCCAGCTCCGTCATCGTCTCGATAGTCGACATCGTGTGCGACGACATCGACTTCAACCGCGACGGCCTCTTCCCTGACACCGCGGACATCGACGACTTCCTGTCCGTCTTCAGCGGTGGGGCTTGCAGCACCGGAACGTGCGGGGATGTCGACTTCAACAACGACGGGCTGTTCCCCGACACTATGGACATCGATATTCTCCTTCGGGTGTTCTCCGGTGGCGGGTGCGTGTAAAACTCCGTCCTGCCGCGCCCGCTCATACACGCTCCCCCACTTTCACTCTTCGCCACCCCCGGCTCAGCGCCGGGGGTTTTTCATGAGGTGCTCCCTGGCCAATACCATCGCGCTGCATGGGAGTTCTGCCCGATCGCTCTATGGCGGCCTTTGCATGCGTGGCGGCGAGCGCGCCGAACGCGCTGCGCCCGCGCGAATTCACCCACCCGACGGGCCCAACCGGCCGATAATGGATGCGAGACGCATGACGACCCACCTCACGAATTCCGCCAATTCAGACCCAACACAGGACGTGCCACCGCGCCCCTTTCTGCTCTCTGTCATCAAGCTCGCCCGCCCTCAGCAGTGGGTGAAAAGCGGCTTTGTACTGCTGGGGCCGCTGTACGGCCTGCGGGAACTCGCCCGGGACCAGTGGGGGCACATTCTGACGCAGGGATTGATCGCTGCTGGTATCTTTGCGCTGGCGAGCTCGGCGTGCTACGTGTTCAATGACCTTCGGGATGCGCCCCAGGACCGTGCCCACCCCCGCAAACGCCACCGGCCGATCGCGAGCGGCGCTGTGCCCGCCGGCGCTGCTTGGGTGATCATTGTCGCGCTGCTGGCGGGGGCAGCCGCTCTGCTCATGCTGGTGGACCCTGCGCCCCGCGCCGGCCTCGCACTCATGGTCGGGCTTTACGTGGGGAACGTCATTGCGTACTCCACGGTCCTCAAGCACATCGCGATGGCCGATGTGGTTTCCTTGGCCTTGGGCTTTGTGTTCCGGGTGCTCGGCGGTTGTGCCGCGACCGGTATCTCCCCCAGCACGTGGTTGCTGAACGTGACGCTCTTCCTCGCAATGTTCCTGGCGTTCGGGAAGCGGCTGGGCGAACGGCGCACTGCGGAGAGCAGGGGATTCGAGGCTTCCGCCGTGCGCGGCGTGCAGGCGAAGTACACCGATCACCTGCTGCGCATGGCGGTGGTGGTGACCGCGGTGGCCACACTCGTGACATACGCGGGGTATATCCAATCACGTGACAGCGAGTTCAGCGTGGCGCTCCTGGGAATGCCCGAGAAGTTCAACTGGCTGTGGCTGACGATCCTGCCTGCGACCTTTGCCCTGCTCAGGAGTGTGGCGCTGGTCGAGGTGGGCCGCTACGACGACCCGACCGAAATGATGATGAAAGACAAAGCGATGTGGCTCGCGGTCGGAGCGTTTATCGCGGTGTCCGCGGCGGTCATCTACATCAAAGTAACGAGCGGGGTTTGATGTATTCTGTGACATAACAAGTGCGCCCTTGGCGTGGCCAAAGTTGCGCATGACCATCGGTCAAGTAGCGGGGTCACCTCACATTTGCGTGATTCGCCAACCCACA
>CALLYM010000081.1 GCA_937858155.1 uncultured Phycisphaerales bacterium
GCCGCCACGCTCGCTTACGCCTACCCCGGCATGGCGACGGAGGTCCGCGCCCGCCTCAGCAAGCGGCTCGCGGAACTCTGCCCCGGCGACCTCAACACATTTTTCTACACACTCGGCGGCGCGGAAGCCAACGAGAACGCCATCAAGGCCGCGAGGCTGTTCACCGGGCGTCACAAGATCATCGCGCGCTACCGCTCCTACCACGGCGCGACACACGGCGCAATCTCCCTCACGGGCGACCCGCGCCGCTGGCCCAACGAGCCGGGCATGTCGGGCATCGTCCGCGTGATGGACCCTCGCCCGTACACCTATTCCTTTGGCACAAGCGATGCCGAGATTGTCGCCAACAACCTGCGCTATATTGAAGAGACGATCCAGTACGAAGGCCCCAAGAACATCGCCGCGATGATCATTGAGACCGTGACCGGCACCAATGGAATCCTTCCGCCGCCGCCGGGCTATCTCACCGGCCTCAAACGCATCCTCGACTCGCACGGCATCCTGCTCATCTGCGACGAGGTCATGTGCGGCTGGGGACGAACGGGCAGGTTGTTCGCGTTCGAGCACTCGCAGAACGACCCGGGCAACCCCGCGGGCATCGTGCCCGACATCGTCACGATGGCCAAGGGACTGACGAGTTCGTACCTCCCGCTGGGCGTAATGGCCGTGTCCGACCGCATCGCCAACCACTTCCGTGAGAATGTGTTCTGGGGTGGGCTCACGTACAACGCGCACCCGATGTGCCTCGCGGCGGCGCTCGCCGCCATCGGGGTGCTCATTGACGAGAAAATGACGGAGAACTCCGCCGCGATGGGCGAGGTCATGCGCCGCCACATGCAGCGGCTTCAGTCCAGCCACCGCTGCGTCCGCGAGCACCGCAACATCGGGCTCTTTGGCACCATCGAGCTCCGCAAGAATTCCCGGAACGAGCTGCTCGTTCCGTACAACGGGTCCCACCCGGTCATGCCGAAGCTTGGGAAGTTCCTCCGGGATAACGGGCTCTTCACGCTTCTCCAGGGCAGCACCGTCATGTGCAACCCGCCGCTCTGCATCAACGAGGCTCAGATGGCCGAGGCGTTCGGCATCATCGACCGCGGGCTTTCGCTGGTGGACGAGGTGTTCGAGGGCTGAACTTCCTAAGGCACCTCAGCTTCCACCAGCTGCCCCAGCAGCCTCATCGACTCCTGCCAGCCGAGGTAGCAGAATTCCACGGGGATCTGCGGCGGGAGGTTTTCCTGCACGATGGTGGCGTCGGTGCCGCACGCAACAGGGCGCAGCGTGATGGTCACCCGCATTTCCCCGGGCATGGATGGGTCTTCGAACTTGTCGGTGTAGACGATGCGCTCGTGGGGCTTGAGCTCCACGTACGTGCCGCCGAACGCGTGCGTCTGGCCGGTGCGGAAGTTCGTAAAGCTCATGCGGTATGAGCCGCCCACGCGCACGTCGCTGTGGGAAACTTCGCCGACAAAGCCATGGGGCGGGCACCACTTGCATAGCGCTTTGGGGTCCAGGAACGCCTTGTACATGACTTCGGGCGGTGCGCGGAACACACGGTGCAGGCGGACAGTGTTGTTCGTGCTGGTGGTCATGGGAAATCCTATCTTGGAAGGTGGGTTGGCTTTTCACGGGATGGAGCACCGACTTACCCAGGTTGCTTGAGCTCCACGCTGATGACGTGTACCTCGGTTGCGCCCACGTTTTCGAGCGTGTGAGGGGCGAGCGGTGCGGCCCATAACGCCTGTCCTGGCAAGGGGTTGGGCATGTTCCGTGAATCAAACGTGATACGCCCGTGTTCGTCCCGTCGGATGATGTCGGCGTAGGCCAGCACGTAGTACACCGCCGGCCACGCGTGCGTGTGCAGGGGCACGGTTTCGCCCGGAGCGATCCGCGTGTCGAGCACCCGTACCCGCTCGTTCTCGAGGAGCAGTGTGTGGTGCCTGGGGGCTGCAACGAGCGCGTCGAGAGGGTCTGTCGGCATCCCCCAGCGTACCACCGAAAGGACATAGCCATGAGCGCGACCATTACTTCTGTTTCCGCCCCGTTCTCCCAGACCAAGCCCAGGGCCCGCGTCGATCTTGGCCGTTGGTTCTATTCGTTCGCGGCCATCCTCATGCTCGCCTGCGTGATGGTGGGCTTCGAGCGGTTCTATCTCCATGGCCGCTCCTTCCCGGACCGTGAGATCACACCCCCCATCAAGGCGCTGGTCATATCGCACGGCATCACCATGATGCTGTGGATCCTTCTGTTCATCGCGCAGCCGCTGCTGGCAGCGACCCGGAACATCAAGGTCCATATGACCATGGGCAAGATCGGCGCCGTGCTCGCGGCGGCCATTCTGGTGCTGGGTTGCATGATCGGCGTGCAGTCCGCCAAGTTCACTCCCCCCGACGCGTTCATCATGGGCTTCACCCCAAAGCAGTTCGTGGCGGTGCCGGTGCTCTCGGTGTTCTTCTTCGCGGGCATGGTCGGCGTAGCCATCTGGCAGCGCAAGAAGCCCGCGATCCACCGGGCCCTGATGCTGGGCGCCACCCTGGGCGTCATCTCCGCCGCGCTCAACCGCATCCCGGCGTTGAACGAGCTCTACATGGGCACGATCTGGGACCGCGTCTTCGGGCCGTTCTTCGCGGCGGTGGTGCTGGGCCTGGTGCTTGTCGCGCTCCGCAGCGTCCTCATCCGCACTTTCGACAAGTGGCTGACGATCAGCGTGCTCGGTGTGTCCGCGTGGTCCGCGATTATCGTGGTCGTGGCGAAGAGCGGGCCATGGGAGTCCTTCGCTTCGGTGCTGCTGCAGTGATGTTCAGTTTCCAGCCACATTCCGGCGGCCCGTGTGCACATGCACCGGGCCGCCTTGTTTGCCGCGTGCGGCTTCGCGACCGGAGCGTTCGTGCGTCGCGCGGGGCAGCATCCCGTACTCGGCGGTGATCCACCCGCCGCCTTTGCCTTTCAGAAACGGCGGAACGCGGTCCTCGATGCTGGCGGTGCAGATGACGCGGGTTTCG
>CALLYM010000082.1 GCA_937858155.1 uncultured Phycisphaerales bacterium
ACCAAGCGCGCTCAGAAGCTCAGCGCGCCGCTGGGTCAGTCGCTCGATCTCGTCTCGGATGTCATTGATGATGCTCATGCCTCTCCAAACGACGTTGTTGATCAGGGCATTCCTGCAGGTACTTCGCCGCCGGCGGGCTTCCGGATCACACGTGCGATCCCTGTCACCCGACCGGTGGGTCGTTGCCCGCCGGAGCGCCGGCGACGCATCGCCCTACCTTCGCGGAATCAACAGCATCCAGTTGCTGAAGGACGGGGAGCGGTACTGGATTGTCAACGTCTTCTGGGATAACGAGACACCAGAGACGCAGATCCCCGAGAAGTACCTCACCAGCCCCACCCACTGACGCACGAACGCACGGGAACCATGCATGTCCAAGTCGATCCTGGTGGCGGAAGACGAGAAGGTGCTGCGGGAGTCGCTCGCGCAGCTTCTCACGGAGGAGGGGTACTCGGTCACGCTGGCGGCGGACGGCCAGGAAGCGTACGACCTTGCGGTTTCGCGCGGGTTCGATCTCCTGCTGACGGATATCCGGATGCCGCGGATGGACGGGACCAAGCTCCTCGGCCACTTGCAGCAGCTGGCGCCGC
This sequence comes from uncultured Phycisphaerales bacterium, assembly GCA_937858155.1. Lineage (GTDB taxonomy): Bacteria > Planctomycetota > Phycisphaerae > Phycisphaerales > UBA1924 > BJHL01. The sequence goes on from CALLYM010000082.1 coordinate 591, forward strand.
AGACGCCGGTGATCGTCATCACGGCGTTTGGCACCGTGGAGAGCGCGGTGGGAGCAATGCGTGCCGGCGCGGCAGACTACATACTCAAGCCCGTGCAATTTGAGGACGTGCTGCTGCGTATCAAGCGCGCTCTGGAATTTGGGGAAGTACGGCGGGACCGACGGATCCTGTCGGAACAGCTGGCTGCGTCGAGCACATTCCACAACCTGATCGGTGAATCGTCCGCGATGGCAAAGTTGTTTGAGCTTGCGCGAAAGCTCTCGGCGGTGCGGAGCAGCGTGCTTATCGTCGGAGAATCCGGCACGGGAAAAGAGCTGTTCGCGCGGGCGATCCACTACAACGGGGTCACCAGGGACAAGCCGTTTGTCGCGGTGAATTGCGGGGCGATCCCAGAGAGTTTGATCGAGTCAGAGCTGTTCGGGCACCGGAAAGGGGCCTTTACGGGGGCGATTCGAGACCGCATCGGGTACTTCGAGGCGGCCTCGGGCGGCACGCTTTTCCTTGACGAAATCTCAACCCTCCCCATGGGTGTGCAGAGTTCGCTGCTCCGGGTGCTTGAGGAGCGGGTCGTCGTTCCAGTGGGCGACACCAGGCCTCGCCCCGTGGACGTACGCATTATCGCGGCGTCGAACCAGGACCTCGTGCAGCTGTGCCGGGAGGGCAAGTTCCGTGAAGACCTGCTCTACCGCCTGGACGTGGTGCGGCTGCTATTGCCGCCACTGCGTCAGCGCAGACATGACATACCGCTGCTCGCGCACCACTTCCTGCAAAAGTACAGCGCGGAAATGGGCAAGCAGATCCACGGAATATCCAACGCTGCAATGCGGGCAATGCTGAGCCACGAGTGGCGAGGAAACGTCCGCGAACTCGAGAACGTGATTGAGCGGGCCGTGATCTTTGCAGAGGGGAGGGAGATCGACTCAGCGGACCTGCCATTCGCCGCCCCATCCACCGAGGGGGAAGTGGGTGAAGACCTGAAGCTTGCCCTGGCACAATTCGAGCGCCAGCACATCATTTACTGCCTGCGTCGGCATAACTTTGACAAAGGAGAGACCGCCAAGCACCTGAACATCGGTGTGTCCAGCCTGTACCGGAAAATGGACGAATTGGACATTCCTAAGGACCTTCAGGAGCGGGAAGAGGGGGTTGGTCGGGTGTGATTGGCGGCGCACCGTTTGCAGCGGTTCTGGCATGCTGCGACGCAGGCTGCTAACAAGGGTGGGCTTCCTGATCGCCGCGTTCGTGTTCGGCGCCGCAGGGGCGGTGTGGGCGCTGCAGCTGGTGCTTCGTGACATCGACCGGGCAAACGAGGACGCCGCATTCCTGATTGACGGCGTGCAGTCCGTCGATACCGCGGCCAACGCGGTGCAGGCGGCGGCATTCAGCACTGCGCAGGATCGGGCAATGCTCGCCGAATCGCTCCGAGCGTCCATCGAACGGCTCTCCGCTCATCCTCTCACCGAGCCGAACGGAGCGGCCCACGGGCAGTACCAGCGCACGGTGGAAACACTGCCCCGCTACTTGTCTGCGTGGGAAGACGCACGGTTCCGTGGAACGACCGCATCGGTCGAGGCGGCGTACGCATCTTCGCTGGATATGCAGGTGTGCATCCAGGAATTGGGACGCACGTTCCGAGAGCATGTGGGCGCGGAGCAGGCACGCGCAGGGCGGGCATTCCGGACGATTGTCGTCACACTGACAATCGCGGCCCTGGTGATGGTAAACGTCGCGGTCCTTGTGCTGCTTCGAACTTCGCAGATGGTGCTGCGTCCGGTATCGGCGCTGGTTGAGGGGAGCCGCGAACTGGCCGCGGAGCACTTTGATCACCGCGTGAGCGTGGAACTGCGGGACGAATTTGGCGAGCTGGCGCACGCGTACAACTACCTCGCGGAACAGCTTGGGACAAGCGAGGAGCGGAAGGCGGAAGCACTGCGACAACTCGCGGTCACACTCAACCATAACCTGAACAACGCCATGGCAATCATCGAACTCCAGCTGGGCCTGCTCGATCGTCAGGCGGGCGGGAACCCGGCGCAGGCCTCGCGGCTCATGGAAATCCGCACCAGCCTCTCACAGATGTCCCAGACGGTGGCGTCACTGAAAAACATCAGACGGGTCGTGCTGACGGACTACGCCCCAGGGCAAAAAATGGTAGACCTTGAGCGGTCGGTGGCCGATGACACCGCGCCCGTCCCGATGCCGCAGCCGCTGAACTCGGGGCCAGCCTAGTAATTACCGCCAATGTACCACTCCTTCGACCGAGGCCGCACGCGATTGCTCTACAGCGAGACCCGCTGGCTCATGCGCCTCCGCTGGGCCGCGGGCGTGGTGATGTGCCTGCTGGGTGCGGCCCACTGGGCGTGGCTCAGGGTCTATGCCATTACGTACGAACCGATCGCTCTTGGCCTCAGCATCCTGATTGTCAACGCGCTGCTGCTGACCGTGCGGAAGCGCAACCCCCGCATCGCGGGTTCCGTCCAACGTCTCATCGCGTTTGGCGCGGTCCAGATCCACTTCGACCTGGCCTGCCTCACGCTGCTGGCGATCTGGTCAGGCGGAGTGGAGAGCCCGGTGCTGCCCGCGTACTTCTTCCACATGATTTTCGCGTCATTGCTCCAGCCCCGCGTTCGTGCATACGTCATCGCGGGGACGGCTGTGGGCGGGCTTGCGTTGGGGCTCTGGCTCTCGCACCAATGGCCGAGCGACCGCGCGGAAGCGGTGAGGGCCTCCGCCTGGATTCTGACTCTCATAGTGACGGTCTACCTGACCGACCGGGTCGCGAGGTCTCTCTACCTCCGCGAAAAGGCCCGCACGCGTCAGGTCGACCGCATCCGCCAATTGACCGCCACCCTCCGCGCACAGCAGGAATCACTTGTCCAGAACGAGAAAATGGTAGCGACGGGACAGCTCGCCGCGGGGCTCGCGCACGAAATAACGAACCCCCTGGCGAGCATGGACAGCGTGCTGCAGCTGATGGAGCGCCGTCCAGAGGCTCCTCGCCCTGACGCGATCGCAACTCTCCGCGAGCAGGTCCAACGAATCCTGAGGATTGTGCGGCAGCTCACGTCGTACGCGCACCCCGGACGCGGGAGGATCGACGCGCTGCCGCTCAACGATGTGGTCCGCGGCTCGCTGGACATGCTCGCGTTCAACCGGAAGATGGAACGGATCACCGTCAGGACAGAACTCGGAGAGGCCACAGGGTCCGCGCTCATTAACCCGCAGGCGCTCCAGCAGGTCATTGTCAACCTGCTTGTCAATGCCTGCGATGCCACCGCGGATCGCCCAACCCCGTGCGTCACGGTCCGAACGCGCCGTGAAGCACATCTATGCGTCGTAGAAGTCGCGGACAATGGCACGGGCATTCCTCCTGAGAACCTGCCGCGTCTGTTCGAGCCCTTCTTCACGACCAAGCCGGTCGGGCAGGGCACCGGGCTTGGGTTGTCCATCTGCGCTCGGCTGATCCGCGAGCAGGAGGGGACCATCCGTGTCGACAGCGCCCCCGGTGAAGGTGCGGTGTTTTCGATCACGCTCCCGGCCGCCGAGTCCGGGGCTTCGCGATCAAGGTCCGGCGCAGACGCCGCCTCAATATCCAGCTAGCGCCGGCCTACAGCCGGTTTTTTCAGCTGATCGGTGGAACCAGGCGGCCCCTATCGATATACTAGACTTATATATCCTTTTATCTGATAACCGACCCCCCACACTAGTTCTGCCCGAGTGCGCACGACCCGCCCATTACCGCCCTGCCACAACCTCACGGAATCCGTGAATAGTGGTTGCTCGCGGAGGCCCAGTGGAACGGTCTGTTCACATCGGGTGTTGTTCCAGGCACGCCGCGACTTGGGCCGCACGCCCGAACCTATGGGATCAACACCATGAAGCCGGCACAACGGTGGCACTTCACTCGCGTCGGACGCGTGATCCTTTTTCTCGGGAGCATCCAGTTCGCGGTGCCTGTGATGGCTTCGGTCGCCGTGGCCATGGCGTGGGGGACATACCTCGAATCCAAGCACAACGCGCAGGTGTCCCGCGCGACGGTGTACGGCTCGTGGTGGTTCGTCGTTCTGATGGGACTCATCTGCGTAAGCCTGGTCCTCGCTGTCGTCACCCGCTTCCCTTGGAAGCGCAAACACGTGGGGTTCATGACGGTCCACGCGGGGCTTGTATTGCTGATCTTCGGCGGGTTCTGGTCACTCTTCGGGCGCGTTGAGGGGCACATTGGGCTCGACGAAGGGACCGCGAGCAACATGATGGAGACGGACAAGGAAGTGCTCTCAGTTTCCGAGTTCAAGGCCGCCAATTCGACCGCGCTTGGGGAAGTCTCCGCACCGCACGTGCCGGCCGAAATCACGCTGGCGGGTATGAACATCCAGGTGCACGAATTCTGGGAGAACTGCAAGGAGGAGTCGTTTGTCGCCAACGACGGATCGCAGTCGTACCGAGCCGTTGAATTGGCGTTAGATGCTGGCGTGGAATCGGGAGAGTGGGTGGGCGAAGAGACAGGAGCGGGAGGTCCGAGCGTTATCGATGGTGTCCGCGTCCGTGTGCTCCCCGATGGGGCAAGCTGGACCCCACCCGCGTCACCATCGGGCACGGATTACTTCTTCACGTTCGACGGCAGGCAGTACCCGCTCGCAGGCCTTGGGGAGGAGGCGTTCCCAGGCTGGAAGGTCGCGTCGTTGCGGCGGTTCACCAAGGCAACCGTCACGAACGGCGTGCTGGCGGACACGGGGACGCAGGACAATCCTGCGGTGGAAGTAGTGCTGTGCAACGATGCGGGCACCACCGAGCGGCACCGCTGCTTCCGGAGCTTTCCGGATATGGTGATGATGACGCTTCTGCACGGGAGCATTGCGTCGGGCGCGACCCTTGGAGCGACGCCGCCATCCAAGCAACAGGAAGTGCTCGTGGTATTTGGAGAGGTTGCAAGACCGCGCCTCGGGTTTGTTGACTTTCGCGGTGATGGGCGCGAGTTAGAACCTGTCAGCAGCGACGGAGAAGGCCTCGGCGGAGTTTCAACGACCGCGGGCAAAGATCGGCGCCCCCAATTCGCGGCGGGAAAGCACCGGTTTGTGATCTTGAATGAGTTTGCCCACGCGCGCAGCGCGACTCGGACGGTGCGCGCACCGATAGGACCTGACCGGCGCCCTGCCCTCGTCCTGAGCGTGAAAGGCGCCTCAGAACCTTGCGTCATTCCGTGGAAGGGCTACACCCACGTTGCGGATCCCTCGGGGCGCAACCTGCTGCTCTCCTATGGGCCCATGTTCGTGGAACTGCCGTTCACCATTCGGCTGAAGGACTTCCGAAAGATGGACTATCCAGGGACCGAGATGGCGATGGCGTACGAGTCCGAGGTCGCGATCCTCACCCCGGGGGAGCCGGAAACGTCGTGCCTCATTCACATGAACGCGCCCTACTCGGCCTACCCATGGAAGGTATACCAATCGGGCTTTTCAGGGGAATCCACGTCCATCTTCAGCGTCATGCGGGACCCTGGGCTCAAGATGACGTACGTGGGTTCCGGCGTGCTGTGCGCGGGGATCTTCCTCACGTTCTTTAGCCGGTCGTTCTCGTGGGGGCACCCTGGGATCCCCGCGCCGCACCTGCAGGGGACACCCGCCCCCAAGTTTGGGAAGGAGAGCATCCATGCTTCCGTCTACAACCCGCCTTCTGGTGCCGTTCCTGGGAGCCATGCTGATGCTCCTGGGTCTGCACTTTGAGGCGCTCGCTGACTCGACGCCTGACGCCTCCTGGCTTCAGGACCTTGGCGAGCTCGCAACCCAGGATGGTGGGCGTGTCATGCCTCTGGAGACGTTCGCCCGAAGGCTTGCGGCGGACATCACGGGTCGCGAGCGGTGGTCGGCTGGGAAGGGTCCGGTCGCCTATTCGGGGCGGGAACCGATGGAACTCTGGTGCGACCTCATGTTCAAGGGCGACGCCCTGCTGAACG
>CALLYM010000083.1 GCA_937858155.1 uncultured Phycisphaerales bacterium
CGCAGCGCGGTGGTGGTGGGGGAGGCGGGGGGCACACCGCGGCCGGGGCCACACCAAAGATGATGTCCCGCCCTGCGTCAAGGCGGAGGTCGCCGTTGGTCTTGTAGATGCTCTCAGAGATCAGTATGTCGCGAGAGGCTTCGATGTGCACGTTGCCGAGGAACGCCTCGATCGCGGCCGCGGAGACGAAGTAGTCGTCGAGGGATTCGTACGCGGCGATAATGCCGTCAAGCAATTCAGGGTCATTCGCGCCGGCGTTCGTGATGTACACGTCGCGCGGGTCGAGGTAGAGGAGAGCGTCGCCGTATCCCGAGACGTGAGCCGAAAGCACGACACCGCGGAACCCGAGCGCACCTTGTGCGGAAACTTCCGCGTAGCCGGCGTTGCCGCCCTTTGCGCCGCCCGAAAGGTCAATCACGGCACCCGGCGCGAACATGGTCGAGCCGCTAAAGGAGTGGACGAGCACGCTGCCCGCATTGGCGAGGCCGCGCCCACCCGCGACGGAAACAACGCTGCCATCGGTCAATATCGTGCTGTTTGTCGAAGTCAATACGACGCGGCCGCTCTGTCCGTCCTGTGACATGGCGCTGATGGTGCCGCTGTGCGTCACGTCGCGCCCGTGCACAATGACGGTGCCCGCGGCGCCGCTCTCCACGCCCGCATCGATGACGCCGCTGTTGGCAACGCTGCCCGCGGGCGCACCGAGCATCGCCGTGCCGCCGGCGACACGCACGTTCCCCGTGTTCTTGACGCTTGACTGGCTGATGGCGACCGATAGGACGTCTCCCGCGCCCAGGGAATTCATCCGGCGCTGGGTGCTGACGGCCTTTGTCGGGCCGACGACCTGCGTCATGGGGCGCGCAGCGGGGGTGGTCGATCTTGCCGACCCGCCCGTCGCGGCTGATTCCAGGTCTTTGCCGTCGATACGGACGCTGATGCGCGAGCCCTCTTCGCGGATCAGCACGTCGCTGCCCGAGAGCAATGTCACGACGCCGCCGTGAGAGACGATCGCGCCGTGGTTCTCCACCACGCGTCCGATGAGGTGCACGCTGCTGGCGTTGATCTGCCCTTCGTTGACCGCACTGCCGCTGACACCGGTGAACCGATCGGTACCGCGCAGGAAGTCCTGGTCGCTCATCTTGGACGCGGCCGCGACGAACCGGGCAGCATCGATGATGGCGTTCTTGCCGAACACGACACCCGCGGGGTTGACAAGATACACCCGGCCGTTGGCAAGGAGGGAGCCGTCGATGCGCGTAGGGGCGGTGCTGGAGATTCTGTTCAGCACCCTTGAGTCCGCCCCGGGCTGGATGAACTGGACAGTCTGCCCGGCCTGGATGTCGAACCGCGAGTAGTTGATGACGGTGTTGTCCGCCGCGGTGATGACGGTCCGCCCGCCGCTGTTCTGGAACGTGGCGCTGCCGCGTGCGACCTGCGCGCCCTCGATCTGCGCGCGGGCCGTCTGCATGCTCAACGCGGTGCCCGCGGCGACCGCCAGCAGGCCGGCCGTGCCGATGCGCACCGTGGTCTCCGCTCTGCGTGAATGTGACGGACGCTCCATACCCATTCTTCCTTTCGCCGCGGAAAACGCTCGCGGCCGGCCCGCAGAAACCTAATACACCACTGTTCCAACAAAGTGCAGCTGGACGTCCCCCCGCTCGACGAGCGTCGATCCGTCCGCGTTGTCAAGCCCTTCCAGCGCCCAGCCCACGTCCGCGCGGACGTTGAACCGGCGGGTGATCGACAATTCCAGACCCACACCCGCGCCCACCAGCGTCTGGTCTACCTCAAAGCTCTCGCGGTCGCTGTTCATCGTGCGGCCGACATCGACGAAGGCCCGGGCGATGAGGTCCCAGTCGGTGGGGCCGTAGGCGTACTGGGGACGCCAGCGGAACGGCTTGCCGAACAGCGAGCCTGCTTCTTCGCGGGAGGTGAGCAGGGCGGGCACGTGCAGGCGATACTCGGCGCTCGCGACAACGGAGGAGTCGCCGGCGACGATCGCCTCGGGGTATCCGCGCACGGTGTACAGGCCACCCATGACGTCCTGGTAGTTGGGCACCAGGCGGCTGCCGAAGGCGTACTGCCCTGCCGCCCGCAGCGCGACCTCGTGCGCGAAGCCGGTGCGTTCGCTCAGCGTCTTGTCGTACAGGGGCTCGAGGTAGAAGGAGTGCGACACGTCGCCCTTGGCGACCACCCATGAGCCGTCCGCATCGGACCGCCCGAGCGCTTGCCGAGCCTCGTCGCTCGCGCCGTCGAGGCTGAATTCGACGGTCGCGCCGGCGAATGTGCTGAACGCCTCGCGCCGCTGCTCCAGCCGCGCGCCGACGTAGCCGAGCACGAAGTTGTCCTCGCCAAAGACCGCCGCGAGGTTGTTGTCCACGGAGATGTGCTCGAACCGCACGCCGGCCACCGCGTCCACGAACAGGTCGTGGTGCTGGTAGAAGTTCCAGATCGCTTCCCCGCCCAGGCTCCACCCATCACCCTCGAACGTCGCGTTGGGCAGGCCCACGTCCGCGCTGGTGTACTCGTACCACGAGCCATAAACGCGTCCGCGCCAGCGCTCGCTGCGACCGATCGGCCGTTCGTAGCTTGCCGTCACGGAGTTCACGTTGTCGAAGCTGGTCTGGTACTCCAAGCTCAGCGTGTCGTCGTCGTTGGTCAACTGGTTGTGGATGAACCCGAATCGGTAGCGCCACTCATCGGTTGCGCGGCTGCCGTCGCGCTTTGCCTGGGCATAGATGAGCCAGGGCTTGTTCTCGGTGACGAGGTAGTCCAGCGTCACCGCGCCGGGCTCCTCGCCCGTTGCCGCGACTGCGACATCCACGCGACGCCCCGCGTGGCGGTTGAGCCGCGCGACGTAGTCATCAATCGGACCCGCGTCGAGCAGATCGGCGCCGCCGCTGACTCGCACGGGCGAGTTGTAGCGAATCCGCGCGTGCCATGGGTGGTTGAGCGTGTGGTCCGGGTCGATTCTCTCTCCGAGCGCCTGCGTACGTACCTGCGTGACCTTGCCGGTCGTGATCACGTACGTCAGGCCCGTGGCGCCGTTGCGTGTGTCCACGACGATGCCGTCTTCCAGGTGCATCTGCGATGCATCGGGGGTGACGTACGCCGTGAGCAGCCCACGTTGCCGGAGTCGCTCGACGACAGCCTGAGAAATAACCGGCAGCGCAGCGTCATACACGCCGCCAAGGGAGCCCAGTGCGGCGAACGGCACCAGCTCGCTCGGCACGCCGTCGCGCGGGGCGGTGTAGCCGTCCGCGAGCCGTCCGAGCGTGACCGATCCCGCCATCACATCGCCGATCGCCGGGTGGCGCGGGTGCTCGACTTCGTAGCGCAGTTCAATTCCTGTGAGCGCGTGACGCGCGCCGTCCAGCTCAGGCTGCGCGACCACGGGTTCTGGCTGCTGGTGGCGGTAGATCGCCGAAGCCGTCGCCATGGCACCGCCCACCGCCGCGGCGAGCCCCGCGACGGCGATGATCGCCCAAACAGCAGCCTTGCCTGACCTGCGTCCGTTCTGCGTCATGCGTTGGACTCCTGCTCACAACGTACCACAAGTTGCAGAGAATGCCACTCCACAGCGGAAATAGTCGGGGTACAACCCCCAGCGGGCACGCTTTTTATCGGCCCGGTCGCCGCATACGCCGCATATGCGCCATATGCAGACCTTCCTCTGCACCGCGCGGCCCGCACAGCCGATGGGATAGCCGACGAGGGAACCACCTATGCGCACGCCTGTCTGCCGCTCATTCCACGCCGCCGGGCTCCTCATCGCGCTGCTCGCGGCACTGCCGCTGGTCGGCTGCATGTCGAAGCCGTCCTCTCGTGTGCACTACGTGGGGCCAGCCCCCGACCCGGCGTTCGCGGCTTCTCATGCGCCGAGCGACGGGCGTCTGCGTCTAGCCACTCTTGGTTCCGGAGACGCGTTGGGCCGGAGCATCCACCAGAACGACGTGTACCTGGCGTACCTCGCGCAGGTCTCGGCGCCGCTCCGCGTCACGGGCGTGCCGGACGCTCCGTAACGCCCTGCCCCCTCGACTTTGCGACGTGTTTCTCGCTGAGAGAACGCCTCAGTTCTTCCACCGCTTCCACGCGCGCGGGACGGTCGGCCATCACGACGTAGTACCGGTCCACGGCGCCCTTCATGGTGCCGACAGGGCGCAGTCCGAATTGGCGGCAGATATCCGGTTGGATGATGGACGCCACCGGCGCGACCCCCACCCCGGCCTCCGCGAAGTGGTGGAGTTGTGCGCGGTCGTCGGCCTCGAGGACCACGCGCGGTGTCACGCCCTGGATGCTGAACCATCGGTCGATCGCCATGCGCAGCGCATTGCCCGGCGTGGGCAGCAGCAGCGGGGCCCCGTCCAATGACTTGGGGAACCCCTTGCGCAAACTCCCGGCGAGCGAGGGCGCCGCACACAGTGTGACCGTCGTACTGCCGGCGTCCAGGCTCAGCAGCTTCGTCGTTCCAATCTCCGAAATCGCCTGATCGCAGATGACCACGTCCAGACGTCGGACACTGAGTTCACCCAATAGATGATCCACCCGCCACTCTCGGAGCACCACGCTGGGCTGAGACTCGTGCGCCAGGAGCGGCATCACCAACGACCGCACGACGAGCTTGGGCACGCCGTCGGCCGCACCAACCTGCACGACCACCGGCTCGCGTCCGCCCTGGGTCGGCCCCGCACGCACCATCTCCGCGCACATGCCGACGACCTCTTCCGCGTACCGCAGGGCCAACTGTCCGTCGGTCGTCAGTTCCACGCCCCGGCCGGTGCGCCGGAACAACTCCCGCCCCAGCCGGCGTTCCAGTCCCGCGACCTGCTCGCTGATGCTCGGCTGCGACACGCCGAGTTCCTTGGCGGCCGCGGTGAAACTGCCCGTGCGAGCCACCGACCAGAAGTACACGAGGTGGTTGAGGTTCACCTGGCGCAGCGTCGCGACGGTATTGGAAATATCAATGTTTGGCATGGCGAGTTAGTGTTGGACTATCGGTTCGAAAAAGCCAATATCTAGATGAAGGTAGTCTCATTCCACCTATACCTCACGCACACGTCCAGTGCGCACATGACACTGGGGGGAGTCCACGCACCGCATGCCGCACCGATCACGACTCACCATCGCCGCCAACAGGCTGCCCGTCCACCGTGTCGGCCGTGGTGGTGCGGCGACGTGGACACGGAGCCCCGGCGGCCTGGTGAGCGCCATGGAGCCGGTGCTCTCCCGTGGCGGAACATGGGTGGGTTGGGACGGCGGCGCGGGGCGCGCTCCGCGCCCTTCTTCCGTGAACGGCGTGCGCCTCCAGGCGGTCGGGCTTTCCTCGTCCCAGATTGATTCGTTCTACCACGGGTTCTGCAACAGCACGCTCTGGCCGCTGTATCACGACGCCATCCACACGCCCGAGTTCCACCGCACATGGTGGAAGCCGTACGAGGACGTGAACCGGCGGTTCGCGACCGCGGTGGCGCGAGTCACCAGGCGGAACGGCTTTGTCTGGGTGCACGACTACCACCTCCAGCTCCTCCCGCGGATGCTCCGGGAGGAGCGGCCGGACCTGAAGATCGGCTTCTTCCTCCACACACCGTTCCCCCCGGAGGAGCTGTTCTCGTGGCTCCCGTGGCGGACGGCGATCCTCCGCTCGATCCTCTCATGCCATGTCGCGGCGTTCCAGACCGAGTCCAGCGCACGCAACTTTGCGGGTGCGTGCCGTCGGTACGCCGGCGCCGAGGGCAGCGACCGGCAGCTCAGCCTGCAAGGTCGCGAGACGCGCATCCGGGCGATTCCCATCTCGATAGATGTCAACGACTTTGAACGTCTGGCGACCGATCCGGGTGTGATCGAACGTGCGGAGGAAGTCCAGCGTCAGCTCTCGGGGCGAAAAATGCTCCTCGCCGTCGACCGTCTGGATTACACCAAGGGCGTGCCCCAGAGGTTGCAGGCGTTTTCCGAGCTGCTCCGTTCACGCCGGCTGAGCGTGGACGACGTGGTGCTCGTGCAGATCGCGGTGCCGAGCCGCGATCAGGCCCCGGGCTACCGCGAGATCCGCCGCGAGGTGGAGGAGATGGTCGGGCGCATCAACGGGGACTTCAGCGAGCCCGGCAAGGTGGCGGTGCATTACTTCCGCCGCTCCCTCGACCGTCGGGAACTTGTCGCGTACTACCTCGCGGCCCACGCGATGATCGTCACGCCGCTCCGTGACGGAATGAACCTGGTGGCCAAGGAGTTCGTGGCATCGCGGACGGACAACACGGGTGTCCTGGTGCTGAGCGAGTTCGCCGGCGCGGCACGCGAACTCCGGCGAGCGTTGCTCGTCAACCCGCGTGATATCGACACGCTCGGCAACTCCATGCTGTCGGCCATCAACATGACGATGCCCGAGCAGCGCGTGCGGATGGCGATCCTGAGGTCGCAGGTCAAAAGGCATGATGTCTTCGAGTGGTCCAGCGGATTCTTGTCCGAACTGGGCTGGGGGGGCGAGTAGTGCTCTCCGCCGCCCTGCGCGAGGCCGCGCTTACCCCGCGCCTCCTGGTCGCCACGGACTTTGACGGCACGCTTGCCCCGCTGCAGGACGACCCGGCAACAGTCCAGCCGCACCCCACCGCGGTGAGCGCGCTCACCACGCTCTGCCACCTCCCGGAAACCCAGGTCTGCATCATTTCCGGCAGATCACTCACGGACCTCTGGGCGCGCATGCCCGCGATCCCGGGCCTGCTCCTGCGTGGAAGCTATGGAGCCGAGGTTCATTCCCCCGCGCCGCCCGGCACGGCGCGTGCAACAGTCGATGAATTGCACGACCGCCTGCACAGGGCCCTCGACGGGACCCTTGCACGACTGGAACGCAAAACGCTCGGTGTTGCGGTGCACACGCGCGGCATCCCCCGCAAGGACGCGGAACTGTCCTTCGCCGCGGCCCGGGAAGCCGTCCGCGGGATTCGGGGGCTGCGCGAGGTCCCCGGTTTCGACATCCTGGACTTCACGGTCTCCACGTACGACAAGGGCATTGCCATCACCGAAGAGGCCGACTTCTTCGCTCCGACCACCGTGGTGGTGCTGGGTGACGACCCCGAGGACGAGAAGATGTTCGCGTGCGCCAAGCCCCGGGCGGTCACCATCAAGGTCGGCGTCACCCCGACACGCGCCGAGTTCCGCGTCAAGACCCCGCAGGACGCCGCGCTCGCCCTCTCCGCACTCGCCGAGGGCCGCACGCTGTGGGCCACCGAGCACGCCTAGGCACCGCCCGCGCACGCCCCTCCCCGCCCATTTCCATTGCTATCGTTCGACTCGCACACCACGCGGGGCCGAGGGCCGCCATCCACGCCGCTCGCCCAGCGAAAAAGGAGTTTCCCGTGGCAATCCGCATCGGCATCAACGGCTTTGGACGCATCGGCCGCCTCGTCTACCGCATGGCCTTTGAGCAGGGCATCGACGTCGTCGCCGTCAACGACCTCGTCCCCGCGGACAACCTCGCGTACCTCCTCAAGTACGACACGATGCACGGGCGATTCATGGTCGGTGGCTCTCCAGCGACCATCTCCGCCACCGCGAGCGAGACCGGCGGCTCCTTCACCGTCAACGGGAAAACGACCAAGACCATGGCCGTAAAAGACCCCGCCACGCTCCCGTGGAAGGACCTGGGCGTGCAGTACGTCCTCGAGTCCACCGGTCTCTTCACCGACTTTGAGAAGGCCAACCTGCATGTCACCGCCGGCGCGAAGCGCGTCATT
>CALLYM010000084.1 GCA_937858155.1 uncultured Phycisphaerales bacterium
CTCCGACCGCGCAGCCCACTTCCAAACCACCCACACCATCCCCCACACCCACTCCCCCTTCATTTCACCACTCTTCACCCGCCCCCGCCTCCCCCATCCCTTCCGCTCCTTCTCCATCTTCCTCTGTGCCCTCTGCGTCCTCTGCGTTCCATTTCTCTTCTTCCTCTTCGCGTCCCTCCGCCCCTCTCCGCTCCTCCGCGATCGCTCCTACTCCAGCACCGTCCGCCGCAGACTTACCGCTCCTTTTTCAGACGCCTTCACCCCACCCACACCCCCGGCACGACGCCGTGCGTGGCCCGGACCACACTCCGGATCCCGCCCCGTCCACTCCACTCAGTCTTCACGACCATCCAAGTGGGCTTCATGCACGCCGCGAGGTCATCGCGGATGCGGTTGGTGACCGCCTCATAGAAAATCCCCTCGGTGCGGAAACTCTGGAAGTACAACTTCAGGCTCTTGAGTTCGACGCACACGCCGCCGGCCTTCCCGGGCGCGGGCTCGAAGCGCACCGTAATGACGCCAAAGTCCGGGTGCCCGGTCTTGGGGCACAGGCTCGTGAACTCCTCCGCGATATGCTCGATCACGAAGGGGGTGTCGCTCGGAGTCGGGAATGTTTCCAGCAGCGATGCGTTGGGCATGACACAGGATAGTGAGAGTCTGACACACCCACCCGCGAGCCCGAACCGCAAGCGAGGAATTACCTCCGTGTCGGTTCCAGGCTCGGCGTGGGCAGAAGAATCGCTGCATCGACCCCGAGCAACTGCCTCTCGTACAGCCCGGTCTGCTTCCGCGCCGTAATGGGGCCTTCGGGGTCGCCCCGCAGGAACTGGCGGATGAGCCGGTCACGCTCGGGCATCGCAAGTGCCGCCGACTCCGGCGTTTTCCGCAGCGCGTCGAACCAGTCCCGCGTCTCCACGATGATCATCCGCCCCTTGTCCAGCATGCACATGCGGTCCGCAATAGTGAACGCGCTGTCCATCTCGTGCGTGACCACCACGCTGGTCACGCCCAGCTGCCTCGAGAGGTTCACGATGAGCTGGTCGATCTGCGCGCTCGTCACCGGGTCCAGCCCCGCGCTGGGCTCGTCATAGAACAGAATCTCCGGGTCCAGCGCGAGCGCCCGCGCCAGCCCCGCCCGCTTCTTCATCCCGCCCGAGATCTCCGACGGGTACCGGTCCGCCGCTTCCAGCAGCCCCACCATCTCCAGCTTGATCTTCACCTGGATGTCGATGATGTTCGCGTCAAGGTCCGTATGTTCCTGCAGCGGCAACGCCACGTTCTGGGCGATGGTCATGCTGTTGAACAGCGCGCCGGACTGGAACAGAATGCCGAACCGCTTGCGGACCTCGTTCAGCCCGTCCGCGTCCAGCGTACGGACATCCTGCCCGAACAGGCTCACGCTCCCCTCATCGGGCGCGAACGACCCGATGATCGTTCGCAGCAGCGTGCTCTTGCCGCTGCCGCTGCCGCCCATGATGACCATCGTCTCGCCGGCGTTCACGTCGAAGTCAATGCCGTCGAGCACGGCCCGCCCGCCGAACTTCTTGACGACGCCGCGGAGCGAAATGGGTGGTGTTTCCGGCACGCGGGAGGGTACGCGAGACCCGCAGGAACGTGCGCAGGACGCCCGCCGGATTGCCCCCGCGCCGCACACCCACCTTGTTCACTGCTTCGTGGCCCGCAGCATCAGCACCGGCAGGTCCGTCAGGTGCCGCACCTTCTCCGCGACGCTGCCGCGCAGCAGATCCGCGATCGGCCCGTGCCCGTGCGTGGCCATGGCGATCAGGTCGCACCGCTCGCGGGCCGCCGCCGCAAGGATGCCGGCCGCCGGATCACCCTTCTCGAGGCACGGCGTTGCCCGGAAACCCTCCGCCGCCAGTTCCCGCACGCGCTGCGCCAGGTACTCGCGGTCCGCCGCGATCTCGCGGGAATCTTCCAGGTTGAGGCCCTCCTGGTACCGCGCCCCAAACCCGTCGGCAACGTGCACGAGCACCAGCGCCGACCCGTGCAGCTTGGCGAGCGGGCGGATGTGGCGCAGGATCGTCTCGTCGGTCGGCGTGTTCTCGAGGGCGATGAGGATGGTGCTGTACATGGTCATGCCCTACGCCAGCCACCCGGCGACCGTCTGGTACAGGAGGTACACGTTGAGGACGACAATGATCGCGGCCGTGATCCACGCCACGCCGGTGATGACGGGGCCGTTGGCGAACCGTCCCATCTTGGCCTTGCTGCTCGTGAACAGGATGAGCGGCACCACCGCGAACCCCAGCTGCAGCGAGAGGATGACCTGGCTCAGGATCAGCAGCTGGTTCACGCCCTTGGCGCCGGTGAGCCCGGCGACGATGGCCGCCGGCACGATGGCGATGAGGCGGGTGATGAGGCGACGCAGCCAGGGACGCAGGCGGATGTCGAGGAACCCCTCCATGACGATCTGGCCCGCGAGCGTGCCGGTGAGCGTCGAGTTCTGCCCGCTCGCCAGCAGCGCGACCGCAAAGAGCGTGCTCGCCAGCGAGAAGCCGAGCACCGGCGTCAGGAGCTCGTACGCACGCTCGATGCCGATCTCGCCGTCAGCGTGCGGCGTGTTGTGGAAGGCCGCCGCCGCGAGGATGAGGATCGCCGCGTTGATGAAGAACGCGAAGAACAGCGCAACGGTGGAGTCGATCGTGGCGTACCGCACGGCCATGGCCTTCCCCTGGTCGTCACGCGAGAACGCGCGGGTCTGCACGATGCTGGAGTGCAGGTACAGGTTGTGGGGCATGACCGTCGCGCCCAGGATGCCGATGGCGATGTACAGCTGCGCGGGGTTGGTCACGACCTGGGGCGAGGGGATCAGCCCCGTGAAGACCGCCGGCAGGTTGGGGCGGGCCGCGATCAGCTCGTACGCAAAGCACCCGCCGATGATGACGATGAGCGCCGCGACGATGCACTCGAGCACGCGGAAGCCCTTGTGCTGCAGGAAGAGCACGAGCATCACATCCAGCGAGGTGAGGACGACGCCCCACACGAGAGGCAGCCCCATCGGCTGGCCGTCCGGCGTCAGGATGATGTGCTGGGTCAGCAGGTTGAGCGCGATGGCCGACCCGATGACTTCCGCCAGATCGCAGGCCGCGATGGCGATCTCGCAGATGACCCACAGGAACATCGCAACGGGCTTGGGGAAGTGGTCCCGGCAGGCCTGGGCCAGGTCGCGCCCTGTCACCACGCCCAGCTTGACGGCCAGGTGCTGCAGGAGCATGGCCATGAGGTTCGAGATGAGGACCACGCACAGCAGGTTGTACCCGAAGCGTTGGCCCGCGGCGAGGTCGGTGGCCCAGTTGCCGGGGTCCATATACCCGACGGCGACCATGAGCCCGGGGCCGGTGAACGCCCAGAGCTTGCGCCACGGGTGGGCGGTGTGGGGCACACGGACGCTGGAGTGGGACTCGGCCAGGCTGGGCGGGCTCTCGCGACGCCAGGCGGTCGGTTCGGTCGGCTTGGGCTGGGCGGGGAGGATGGTCATGGGTGCAGCAATGTAGCATCGGCTACATGTAGCCATGACTACAATAACGCCGGTTCGCCCGCCTGTCAAGCGGGCGTTGACCCTGGCGTAGCCGGTGCTACATTCCGTGCCCCCTGGCGTGGCGGCGGGCGATTCTCCGGAGGCAGCAGGCATGGCGCGGGCGGCAAAGACAACCAAGGCGGCGCCCCCCGCGGAGGGTTTCCGGCGGGCGCGGGCGGCCCACGCCACGGAGCTCGCGGAGGACTACACCGAGGCCATCGCCGACCTGATCGATGCAAAGGGTGAGGCCCGGGTGGTGGAACTTGCGCGGGCCATGGGCGTCAGCCACGTCACTGTTGTCCGGACCATTGCCCGGTTGCACCGCGACAAGCTGGTCGTCGCTCAGCCCCACAAAGAGGTATTGCTGACGGCGTCCGGGCGGGCGATGGCGCGAGCGAGCAAGCGCAGGCACCGTGTTGTGGTGGCATTCCTGCGTGCGCTCGGGGTTTCTCCGCGAGTGGCGGAACGTGACGCGGAAGGAATCGAGCATCACGTGAGCGAGGAGACCCTCGCGGCGATGGAGCGGTTCGCGGGCGCTCATGCGCCATAGGTGCGGAATCACCAAACGTTCGCCGTACACGTATCGGTGGAGTTGAATCGCCGCGCTTTCTGCGGTACGTTGTGCCCTTGCGGAACAGCTGGGGCGGTCGCTCAGAGGCGCCGATTCCCCGATCACCGAACGACTGGGAACCTCCATGGCAGCACCGACCGAAGCGTCCCCCCTCTCCGCTCCAGCTCCCGCCGGCGACATCCCGCCCCTGCCGGAGAATGCGACGCCCGAGCAGAAGGACGCGCACTGGTTCAAGCATGTGTACCAAGGGGACAACATGCCGCAGCTGACGCTGCGCGCAGTGCTGACGGGCGGCATCCTGGGCATGCTGATGTCCGCGAGCAACTTGTACACAACGTTGAGCGTGGGCTGGGCGTTCGGCGTCTCGATCACGGCGAGCGTGATGAGCTATGTCATCTGGTCGATCATCACACCGATCTTCCGGTGCCGGAAGATGACGATCCTTGAAACCAACTGCATGGCGAGCGCAGCGAGCGCAGCGGGGTACTCCACCGGCTCGACGATCGCGACCATGTTTGGAGCGCTGGTGCTCCTGGCGGTCGTGCCGGACGGCAAGACGTCCGCGGATATCAAGACCGCGGCGCTGCACCCGTGGTGGATGCTCGGCACGTTCACGCTGCTCACGGGTCTCATGGGCGTGTTCCTGGCGATCCCCATGAAGCGGCAGATGATCAACCATGAGCAATTGCCATTCCCGAGCGGGATCGCTGCGGCGGAAACGCTGCGCAGCCTGTACAGCGGGAGCGCAGAGGCGGTGCAGAAGGCCTACGTGCTCATCGCGGGGCTGGGCATCGGCGCCGTTGTTGCGGTGCTCCGCACGGGGGAGGGCACGTTCCGGTTTCTGGACCGGGTATGGCAGGCGATCGTCCCGTCCCTGCCGTGGTGCGAGAAGGGCGACGGGCCGATCCCCGGGCAGCTCCCGCACGAGGGGTTCTTCAAGGTCAACGGCAAACAGCTGATCGGGTTTGGCGTCGATACCAGCGTGCTGCTCACGGCGGCGGGGATGATTGTGGGTCTGCGCGTGAGCCTCTCGATGCTCGCGGGCTCTGCGTTGCTGTACTTCATCGTGGGCCCTCAGGTGATCGCGATGGACGTGGCGAACGCGGGCAACGCGGGGTACATCCCTTCCATCGAGATCGTGGGGGGCGGGACGATCTATCACCTTTACCGCTGGGGGCTGTGGGGAGGCACGTCGCTGATGGTCTTCTCCAGCCTCACGGCGCTCGCGTTCCAATGGCGGACGTTTGTCCGCGCGTTCACGGGGATCAAGGGGGAGAGCGTGCATGCCGGGATGGGTGAGGCGGACCTGCGCGCCAGGCTCGATGCGATTGAAGTGCCCGGGAAGTGGATGGTCATGGGCATGGTGCCCATCACCATCGCGATGCTCGTGCTGCAGGTGCTGGCGTTCCAGATCCACTGGTGGGCGGGGCTGATCGCCATCGCGATGAGCTTTGTCCTTTCGCTGGTGGCGTGCCGCGCGACGGGTGAGACCGACACGACGCCCATCGGAGCCATGGGCAAGGTGATGCAGCTCATGTTCGCGGTGCTGCAGCCCAAGAAGGCGATCCCCAACCTCGCATCGGCCGGCATCGCGGCGAACAGTGCGAGCAGCAGCAGCGACCTTCTGACCGACCTCAAGAGCGGGTACCTGCTGGGCGCGAACCCGCGCAAGCAGTTCCTTGCCCAGTTCGCGGGCACCTTTTTCGGGACGCTTGCGATCGTGCCGATCTGGTACCTCATGGTGCCGACCAAGGCGGCGCTTGAGAAGTTCCCCGCGCCGGGGACGCAGTCGTGGTTCAAGGTTGCGCAGCTGCTGACCGAGGGCATCGACAAGCTGCCGATGTCGTCGCGGTACGCGATCCTCATTGGCGGCACGATCGGCGTGGTGCTGCCGCTCATCGACAAGCTGTTCGTGCCGGCGAAGTACAAGAAGTACTTCCCGAGCGCGATGGGCCTGGGCCTTGCGTGGGTGGTTCCGTTCGCCAACGCACTGTCGTTCACCATCGGCGCGGTGATCGCCTGGCTGTGGGGCATGTTCCACAAGCCCAGCGCGGAGAAGTTCAATGTCCCGCTCGCGAGTGGGTTGGTCGCCGGCGAGAGCCTGATTGCCGCGCTGATTGCAATGCTCGCGACCGCCTCGGGCCTGATGGTGGACGCGGGATGGCTCAAGAACCCGCTCTGACAGATTGGCGGGTGCTTACAGGGGTGTAGTTGCGGATTCTCGCTTCTTCGCGCGCCGGTGCAGGAGCACCGCCCAGGGGATGGTGAGCACGTAGAAGACGGCGATGCCCGCGAGGACAAGCCACGGCTCACGCAGCATGAGGGCGGCAAGTACGACCACGACGACCAGCAGCGGCGCTGTCGAGCGGCGGCTGACGCGCACGCCCTTGAGCGCGAACATGGGCACTCGGCTCACCATGAGCAGGCCGACGACAATTGTCCACGCGGCGATCGCCCACTGCGGTACCTGCAGGACCTGGGGGACCTCGTCGGACGCGAGGAGGAACGCGGGGATAAGGGCGACGCCCGCGCCGGCGGGGGTGGGCATGCCCACGAAGAACATCGAGGGCTTTTTCAGGGGGGAGGGTGAAGCCGGCGCGTGGGGCGGTGCGGGCTTGTCCAGGGCGCTGGTAAAGCGGGCGAGGCGCAGGGCGGCGCACACGGCGAAGGTCATGACCGCAACGAGCGTGAGCGTGACCAGCCACTTCGCGGGCTTCTCGGCGCCGTTGGCGGGCGTGGGCACCAGCAGCCACTGCTGAAGAATGAGTGCTGGTGCAACGCCGAATGCGAGGAAGTCGGACAGGGAGTCCAGCACGGCGCCGAAGCGGCTGCTGACCCGCAGGAGGCGGGCCGCCGCGCCGTCAAGAACATCAAAGATGCCGGAGAGCACGATCGCCGCGAGGGCCTTGTCCCAGTCCTTGAGGAGCGCGAAGTGCAGGCTCGCGAGGCCGCAGCAGAGCGCGAGCGTGGTGAGCAGGTTGGGCACCAGCACGAGCGCCGGGACTGTCTTCTTATGGTCGCCCACCCGGATGAACATGCTGGTTCCTTACCTTGCGAGGGAACGGTCGATCGCCAAGATCGAGCGGCCCCCGGTGACATTCTCGCCCGGCTTCACGAGCACTTCGAACCCCGCGGGAAGGTAGGTATCGGTGCGGGAACCGAAGCGGATCAGGCCGTACCGCTCGCCCGTGCGGAGCGACTGACCTTCTTTCGCGCGGTTGATGATGCGGCGGGCGATCCAGCCGGTCAGCTGTGTCACGACGACGGGCCGGCCGTCCGCCAACGCGACCCACACGCTGCTGCGTTCGTTCTTGTCCGCGTCGGGCTTGCCCGCGTGTGCGAAGCCGCCGGACTTGGCGGCGACCTTCTTCACCGCGCCGCCGATGGGCGCGCGGTTGACGTGGACGTTGAACACGTTGAGGAACACCACCACGCGCACCATGCCCTGCGACGCGGCCGGGTCGATGCCCAGTTCTTCCGGTGGCTGGCAGGGTTCCACCCGCATAACGACGCCATCCGCGGACGACACGACGATGCCGGGCGCGTCGGGGATCGCCCGTTGCGGGTCGCGGAAAAACCAGACGCACCAGAGGGAAAGCGCGAGGCCCAGCCCCCCCACCACCGCTGCGACGGCGGCTCCTGCGAGGGACGCCAGGCCTGCGGCGACCGCGGCGATCACAAAGAAAAGCGCCACGATGATCCAACCCTCCCTTGCGACCGGTGGTGAAGGATCGTCGGGGCGTGTCGGGACACTGGGGGGCGGGGCGGGAGTGGCCGGGAGAGCGGTCATCGAGGGATCGTAGTGAGGGTGGTGGGTCAGCGGGTGCCGTCCATTCCGGTGCTGCGTCGCGGGCGCCGTGCCGCGGCCGGTACACTACGAGCCCATGGCCAAGCGACCCGTCAAGAGCACGAGCAAGTCCCAGCGGGCGCTGGGGGAATCGCGCGAGACGGAGGTGCCGCTGCCGGTGATGCCCAAGGCGCCTGCTCCCATCGCTCTTTCGGCGGTGGTGGGTCAGGAGCGGGCGGTGGGTGTGCTGCGCGACGCGATGGCGTCGGGGCGTGTGCACCATGCGTGGATTTTCCATGGACCACTGGGCGTGGGGAAGTTCACGGCCGCGCTGGCGTTCGCGGCGTGCCTGCTGGACCCGACCACCGAGGCAACATTCACCGGCGAGATCGCGCCCGACCCTGACTCCCGCGTGCAGGCGATGCTGCGGGGCGGGGCGCACCCGGACCTCGTCGTGGTCAACCGAGAGACGTCAAAGTTCCACGACGACAAGCAGGTGCGGGACAGGAAGCAGACGAACATCCCGATCAACGTCGTGCGCCAGTTCGTGCTGGACCCGGGCGCGCTCACCGCGCAGGTCACTCCCGGCGGCGCGGCGGCGAAGGTCTTCATCATCGATGAGGCGGAGCTGCTTGGCCCGCCCGCGCAGAACGCGTTGCTGAAGTTCCTGGAAGAACCGCCCGAGCGGACGGTGCTGATCCTGGTCACCAGCAACCCCGAGTTGCTCCTGCCCACCATCCGGAGCCGGTGCCAGCGCGTGGCGTTCACGCCTTTGCCGCAGGATGCGCTGCAGAAGTGGCTGCGGGCGAAGGGCTTGGAGGTCACTCCCGTGCAGCGTGACTGGCTGGTCGCGTTCTGCGAGGGGAGCCCTGGTGCCCTGCTGCGGGCGCACGAGACGGGCATCCACGCGTGGTGGACACGCCTGGAGCCGCTGCTTGCGCAGGCCGAGCAGGGGAAGCACGTGGTGGAGCTGGGCCCGCTCATGCATGAACTCGTTGACGCGTGGGCCAAGGCGTGGGTGGAGTCTCGTGAGAACGCGAGCAAGGAGGCCGCGAACACAGCGGCGGCGGAGTGGATGTTCCGGGTGCTTGCGTGGCGGATGAGTGGACGACTGCGAGCAGCGATGAAGACGGGAGCAGGAGCGGATGTGGTGCTTTCGCAGCTTGACGCGCTTCGCGCTGCGGAGACGGAACTGGACGCGAATGTCGGGCTGCAGTTTGTAATGGAGAAGCTTGCGGCGGAAGTCGCGGCGTGCGCGCGGGGCGAAGCGGTGGTTTGAAAAGGTGTGCGCAGAAGCCCCGTGAAAAAAGCGCGGTCCCCGCACAACGTACGAGGACCGCGCCGGTTGAGGAAACTCGGTTGTACGGGCGGGGCTTACAGGCAGGCGCCGCCGCTGAAGACGCTCAGCAGGCTGTCAATGTCAGCGGTATCGGGGAACAGTGTGTCGTTGTTGTAGTCGAGGTCTCCGCAGGTGCCGGTGCTGCAGGACCCGCCGGAGAACACGCTGAGGAAGTCGTCGATGTCGGCGGTGTCGGGGTAGAGGCCGTCGCCGTTGAAGTCGATGGTGTCGCAGACAGGGCCGGTGGGGCCCGAGTAGTGGAGTTCCCAGGTTTCGTTGTTATACCCGGTCGGGCTGGTTCCGCCCAGGAGCAGCAGGAAGTGGTTGGTCGAGTCGTAGGCCATTCCTTGCTGTGCGCGTGCCCCCGCGCTGGTGATCGCTTGCTCGGTCCACGTCGTTCCGTCCCATTCCCAGGTATCCGACAGGTAGTTGTCGGACGCGCCGTTCACGCCGCCGTAGAGGACGCACACGCCGCGGTCGCTGTCGTAGACCATGTTGTGGTTGTAGCGGCCGATGGGGCCTGTGACGAGGCGCTGGGTCCAGGTGGTCCCGTCATATTCCCAGGTTTCGTCGTTGTACGCGAGGGCGCCGCTGCCGACATTTCCTCCGAACATCACGCAGACGTGGCGGGCTGAGTCATATGCCATTGCCGGCGTGTAGCGGGCGGATGGGGAGGTAGGGGTGGCGATCTGTGTCCACGCGGTACCGTCCCATTCCCATGTCTGGTTGAAACGGTTGGACCTGATGCCGCCGAAGAGGACCATTTTGTTCCGGGCACTATCGAACGCCATCGCGCAGTAGTACCGGCCGGTAGGACCGGTTGTGGCCATCAGTGTCCAGTTGGTGCCGTCGAACGACCAGGTCTGCTGCCATTGGGCAACGGTGTTGGAGAAACCACCGAACACGAGCGTCTGGTTGCGCGCGCTGTCGTAGGCCATGGAGAGGCCCCACTTGGCGGGAGGGGAAGTGGCGGGGGCAAGCTGTGTCCACGCGCTCCCGTCCCACTCCCACGTGTCGCCATAGAAGGCCGCGGCCGTGCCGCCGAAGAGGACCGTCTTGCCGCGCACGGGGTCGTGCGCGAGTCCCATGGCAGCGCGGATGCCCGGGGAGTCTGGCGGAGTCTGCGGTTCCCATGTGAGGGTCTGGGCGGCGGCGACGCTGGTGAGCGAGATGCCGGTCGCGAGGGCGGTCAGGGTGTGTACAGCGCGGTTCATCTGGATGCTCCTTGGGCAGAGCGCCGTGCCACGGCGCGGTGGTTTCGGGGGCGGCCACGGGCACACTACTGGAAGGAATGGGGCCTGTCAATGGGTTTTGAAAAAGTTTCTTGAAAATCTCTTACGATCAAGTACACTAGGCGGGATGCACGCTGGAGGCCCCCATGGTTAATATACAAGCCATGCCGAACGCGACCAAGCCTTTGCAGGTCCAGACGGTGGCGGTGGAGGACGAGGCGGCCGCCGTCTTAGGGGAGCTGCAGGCGGCTCTTGTGGAACTTGTGGGGAGTCTGCCGGGCCGGAATGCCCGGGCGGTGGACCTGCAGCGGACGCTGGGGCTGGACAAGAAGCTTGGTTGGCAGCTGTTCACCTTCGTTTCGGCGTCGCACGTCGTGGATGAGGTTTCGAGCGTGCCTGGCGCACCATCGATGAAGCGGATCATCGCGGCGGCGGGGCGGAAGAAGTCGCCCCGTGCGGTGCTGGACCGGGTGGCGGGCGCGTTCGAGGCGTTTGAGGAGTTTGTGGACGGGCACGGGGGGGACCGCGATGAGCTTGCGATGCTGCTGCGGAACCTTGCGGGGGACGTAGACAGGGCGGACGATGTGCGGGTGCGCAAGTCGGTGTTCCGGGGGCTGGCGCATGTGTGGGGGGTGCGTGCCTCGACCCTGGTGCGGACGGCGGTGATGCACGCGGGGCGTGCGGGGGCGCGCACGACGGACGACGTGCTGGTGGTGGTTGGGTATGTCGGGCTGCAGCGGCTGCGGCACGACGCGCCGTTCTCGCTGAGCGCGACGGTGGGGATTGACAGCAACCCCGCGGCGGGGGCCGAGGCACCGCCCATGCGGACCGAGGGGCCGGTGATCGGGCCGATGGAGCTTCTGGAGGAGTATTGCAGCAAGCCGCTGCCGAGGACGATGCCTCGGACCGATGCGCTGGGAGAGATTGAGACGGAGTTTCTGTTCCCGCCTTCGAGCCGTGCGGGCGCGGTGACGCTGTGCACGTCCCAGCACATCGAGGACGCGTGGACGGGGCCGCAGCGTCAGCACGGGCTCAACTCGCTCGTGAAGATGCCGACCGAGTCGTACGTGTGCGAGCTGCTTGTGCCCACGGGGTGGACGGACCCCGGCACGGCGCGCGCGAGCGTGTATGGGCGGCGGGGGGCCGTGGAGCGCGTGCACGACCTGCGGACGATCGACCTGCTGCCCCAGCGGGAGACGGTGGCGTGCTTCCGCGGGGTGTCATTACCCACGGGGCTGCCCGAAGCGCCGCGGCACCATGAAGCTGTGGCGGCGATGATGGAGCGGCTCGGGTGGACGGGGACCACGTACGACATGTACCGGTGCGTGGTGGAGTACCCGGTGCTGCACACGATGATCCGGATCGCGGTGGACACCACGAAGGGCGTGGCGGCGGACCGGTAGAACCGGGTTTAGGTGATCAGCCCTCGACGCTCACGCGGCTCTCGGCGGCCTTCGCGGGCTGGCCGCGCTCTTCGGCGAGCTTCTGCATGAGCATGACCCAGGTCTCTCGCTCGAACTCGAGGAGCTCGACGACTTTGGCGATTTTGGCGGTGTCTTTCTCGAACGAACCTTCGACCAGGTGGGTGTAAAGGAAGGTGTAGAGGGAACGGACGTTCTGTGCGAGCTCTGGATTGGGCTCGTCGCGGATGGTGGTCATCAGCTCCATGATGATTTCGCGGGCGGAGGTGAGGTTGGTGAAGGCCTCTTCGTGGCGCTTGTGGGCGACGGCGTCGGAGCCTTTTTTGGCGAACGCGATCGCGCCGTCCAGCAGCATCAGGCGGAGCTCCTCGGGGGACGCTGTCATCACGCGGGTGCGGAGGTAGGCGTTGGCCGGGGCGTTGATGGTCTGCGGTTGGGACTGCAGTGCGGTCATGGGGCTTTCTATCGGGCGTGAAGGGGGCTGAGTTGAGCGGTGTTCCGCGTTGGGGGCCGGGGTCAGCCGCCGATGGAGGCGAGTGCCCCGCCCTGCTGCTGGAGCTTGCCGATGGTGGTCTCCATGGCGGCGAACTGGCGTTGGAGGTTGGCGCGTTTCACTTCCATGCGGGCGGTCATGGCGTCGATGCGCTTGTTCTGGGCGGCGACCTCGGTATCTATGCCGCGCTGGCGGAGGGTGAGCGTGCCCGTGATGCTGTTCACGTAGCGGTCGGCGAACTGCTCGAAGATGCCCATGGCGCCGAGCTCGTTGAAGGTGGAGCCGGCGTTGGGGTTGCTCGCGGAGTTGTTGTTGCCCAGGTCGATGCGGGAGTCGTTGGCCTGGACGCGGCGGGTAAAGAGTGCTTCGACACCGGCGGGGTCGGTCGCGAGGGCCTGCTTGAGCTTGTCCTTGTCGATAGTCAGCTCACCATCGTTCGACACCTTCATGCCCACGTCCGCGAGGCGTTTGTAGCGGTTGGAGAAGCCGCGGATGGGCTGGTTGAGCGTCGAGAACATCGCGCCCTTGAGGGACGTGATGGTGCCGTCTCCCAGGAGGACGCCCTTAACCTCGGTCTCGGCGTCGTACTTGGTGAAGTTGTTGATGCGGCCCACTGCGTCGTTGAACGCGGTGATGAAGTCGTCGATGGCGCTCTCGACGGCGGCGGTGTCCTGCGTCACGGTGACGGTCACGGGGTCCTGGGAGGCGGACTTGAGGTCCACCTTGAGGCCGGGGACAACGCCGTCGATGAGGTTGGTGCCGCTGACCACCGCGACGGCGTTGGCGACATCGCCCGCGCCGAAGAACGCGAGTGCGTCCTGACCCTGGGAAAGGGTGGTAAGGCCGAGGTCAAAGCCGTTGGTATCGAGGATGAAACGCCCGGAGCGGCCCGAGTTTTCGCTCGTGAGGGAGACGCGGAAGGGAGTGACACCGCCGCCGGTGGAGACGACCGCCGCATCCACACCGACGCCGGCGTCGTTGATCTTCGTGACGATCTGGTCGAGGGTGTCCGCGGGGTCGAAGGTGACGGTGCGTTCGAGCGAGCCGTCGACGTGGTTCTGGTCGCCGATCCCGGTGCCGGTGGCGACGCCCTTGATCTTGAGGGCGGTGGCAACGCTGCCGGACTCGTCCTCGACCTTGATGCGCTGGGTGCCGGTGCCGGTGTCGTAGATTTCGAGGCCGTCTCCGTGGGCGTTGATGCGTGCGCGGATGGACGTGCCGTTCGCGCCGGTCATGAGCGAGTTGACTTCGCCCACGACGTCGCCCAGGGTCTTGGCGTCGGTGCCAATGTCGACCACGAGGGTGCGTCCGGTGGAATCGGTGAAGCGGATTTTGCCGGTGCCTATCCCCTGGCCGCGGTTGAGCGTGGAGAGCTGGGTGGCCTGCGACAGGTACTGCTTCTGGAGGTTGCCGCTCGACACGACACCCGACGTCACGCCGGCCTGGGTGGTGCCGATTCCCAGGGACGCGGCGGTGTCGTTGCCCGTGGAGCCCAGGATGGTGAGGGCACCCGAACCGGTCGTGTGATCGGTCACGACGATGCCCGTGCCCTTGCTGTCCAGGCTGACTGTGACGCGCGGGCCGCCGCCGGCGAGCGTGCCCGAGGACTGCTCGATGGCGGCGAAGATATCGGTGAGGGACGACGTCGGGTCCACGGCGGCGTTGAACGTTGTGCCGTCGCGGAGGGTGAACGCGATGACGCCGTCGCCGTCGACGCCCGCGCCGCCGTTCAGGCTGGACGCGAGCACGGAGTTCAGGCCCGCGAGGACCCGCTGCCCGTTGATGGTGCCCGCGGGGGGCGTGCCGAGGGAAGCGATACCCAGGTCGGCGGCGGTCGTGGAGCCGTTCTCCGACACGACAATCGTGTTGCCGCCGTTGGTGGCGTCGGCGATTTCGATGCGTCCTTCCGCGACGTTGATGCGTGCGGAGACGTTGGTGACGCCGGCGGCGGTGAGGGCGCTGTTGATGCGGTCGATGACGCCGCCCACGGTGGATACCGGCCCGGCGGTCTTGGTGAGCGTGGGCGGGGTGCCGGTGTTTGCCCACACCTCGCCGATGTTCACGTTGACGGACGCGGTGGTTGCACCGGTGATGTTGATGACGAAGTTTCCGTACGTCGGGAGGGTCGAGTTCTTGACCTGCACGCCGTTGCCGTCGTTGAGCGACGCGAGGGGCGTGTTGCTGCCCAGCCCGTACACGTTTGCGCCGGTGATGGTTCCGGAGGCGGCCCCTGCGATGCCGAGGCTGTCGGCGGTGGTGTAGCCGGTGGCGTTCGCGATGGTGACCTGTCCGGCGCCGCCCGCCCGGTCCTTGATGACAAGGTGACCGCCCTGGACGCTCGCGGTGACGAGCGCCGTGCCGTTGCTGTTGATGCCGTCGAGGACGTCCTGGACGGAGACGGCCTTGCTCAAGTCCACGGTCTGCGTGTGGCCCGCGGAGTCGGTGACCACGATTTTTCCGCGCGCCACGCCGGCGCCGTTGTTGAAGTCGGCGAGCGCGACGTCGCTGTCCAGGCGGGCCTGGACGGACTCGAATGTGAAGGATGAAGCGCCCACCGCGGTGGTGTTGCGGTCGGCGAACCCGCGCGTGAGCATCTGCTGAGTCGTCACGAGCCGTTCAGCCCGGAACGTGTAGGCGCCGGCCGCGGCGGCGATCGACGCGGTGGCCGCCAGGACAGACTCGTTGTTGGAAGCGGCCGACTTGAGCTTGAAGGTGCTGGCGGTGCGGAACTTGGCGGCGGCGGACTTGAGCGAATTGATGCGGCTGTTGATGTCGAGGTAGGCCGCCTGCTGGCCCTGCAGCTGGGCCACGCGCCTCTGCACGAGTGTGCGGGGGCGGGCCTCGATCTGCATGAGCTTGTCGATGATGCCGGCGCTGTCGATGCCGCTAAAGACGCCGGTTCCGCTGGTGATGCCGCTCATGGGAGTCCTCCCGGGACGGTTCTGGACATGGTGCAAGCGCAGGGTGCGCGCCCCGGGCGCGAACCCTGATATCAGAGGATCGGCTCGCGCACCGGGCGGGCTGAAGCCCTGCGGGGTATCGGACCTGCGGGACATTCGAACACCCGCGCAAGAGTGGCGGGGTCACGTCGATTACCACCCGCGACGCGCACAGACTGCCGTCCCCTGAGCGTCAGGTGCGGCCCACGCAACGCCGATACGCTTGCTCTTCGTTATGGCGTTGGGTGTGGGGTTCGTGAGACGATTAAGCATGGGGCAGTTCGCGGCCAATCCAACCAGTGCTCCGGCCCCCGCACAGGTGGGCGAAGACGGCGGTCTGTTGCCACCCACGTCGCGGGCATCGCGCCTGGTTGCCGGCGCCGTGGGCGTGGGTATCGGCCTGCTCGCGATCGTGACCATCGGAGCGGTGCTGACCCGGGCCGATCAGCCGTACTGGATGGTCGTCGGCTTCGAGGTTGTTGCGCTCGGGGCTTCGGCGTTCGCGCTTCTGATCGCGCGCGGCCGGTTTCGCGATGGCCCGGGCATGGCGCTGCTGTGTGTCGCGGGCGCGCTCTTTGTCGCGGGCGTGCTGGGGTATTACTCCACGAAGAGCACGCCGGGAGCGCCGGCCCAACTGCTGCTGCACGGGCGGGCGGTGGCGATGAAGCCGTGGGCGCTGCTGCACACGGCGACAGCGGGCATACTCGCCCTGCTCGCGGCATATGAAGTGCTTCGGCGTAACACGCGCAGCATGTACTACCTCGCACGGGCGGCTATGTCCGGCGCGCCACTCGCTGCACTGTTTGCGGTGGGGCTCGTTCTGTATCGCAAGTCCCAGGCTGCCCAGACGGCCTATGAGGCAACGGCGGAAGCGGCACTCTCGAAGGCCCTGCTTCCCCCGCCTCCGCCTGCACCTTTTCTGCCGCCGTGGGTCACGTGGCTGGGAGGGAGCCTGGGGGCGATCGTCGCGCTGGTGCTCTTCTGCGCGTGCGCCCACTGCGTGATCCGGGCGTTTGAGATGGGCCGCCCCCGCGCTTAGGCGCTGACGGGGTGCCACATCGTCTTGAACTCAACGAAGGGCTCGATCCACCAGGGCGAGTTGCAGGCGTCGTTGTCCGCAAAGACGACACCCTCGCGGACGGTCACTCGCTTAAGGTTCTCGGCGGCGCCTGCGCGGAGCGCGGCGTTCTGCTCCGCCGAAAGGTTCGCGGCGTGGACGGCGTCGACGTCTCTATGCGGCGTGATGTGCGGGATCAGTTCCGCGCGCGGGCCCGTGAGGATGTTCAGGATGCCGCCGGGCATGTCGCTCGTTGCGGCGGCCTCGGCGAGGATCATCGATGGGATCGGGTTCGCCTCGCTCGCAAGCGTGACGACGGCGTTGCCCGCGCACAACACGGGGACAATCAGGGAAAGAAGCCCGAGCAGCGGGGCCCCGTCCGGCGGCAGGCAGACGACAACGCCCGTGGGCTCGGGGCTGGTGAAGTTGTAGAAGGGGCCGGCGACCGGGTTGTTGCAGCCCAGGACTTGGCCGTACTTGTCGGCCCAACCGGCGTAGTGGACGACGCGGTCGATGGCCGTCGAGACTTCAAGAGACGGAGTGGAAGAGCGGGCGCGTTTGGATGCAGCGCCGGTGCGTGCTCGGGCTTGCGCCCGAGCCTCGAAAGGAACCGATGCGATGGCTTCGGCGAGTTCTTCGCGTTTGCCCTCCATCATTTCCGCGAGGCGGTAAAGGACCTGGCCACGGTTGTAGGCAGTGGCGCCAGCCCACTTGGGCTGGGCGGCACGGGCGGCTTCCACGGCGTCCCGCAGGTCTTTGCGCGAGGCGTGCGCGACGTGGGCGAGGACGTTGTCCTTCTTGTCGAGCACCGGCAAGGAGCGGCCGGACTCGGAGCGCGGGAATGCGCCGTTGATGAGGAGTTTGTAGGTTTTGAGGACGGGGATGCGGGTCATCGGTCGCTCCGAAAGCAGTTCACCACAGAGAACACGGAGAGCACAGAGGGAAGAGAGAATGAAACGCAATCAACAGACGCGACGGGTAATTCCGTCTTTCAGTTGTCGGACATGGAAGTTGATGAGGAGGCCGGTCTTGATCTTGCTCAACTTGAGGTATGTAAGGAGTTGTGCTTCGTGGACGGGGAGTACCTTTTCAACGGCCTTCACCTCGACGACTAATTTTCCCTCGACGATCAGGTCTATCCGGTAGCCCGCGTCCACACGCAGACCCTTGAACTCAACGGGCAATTCCACCTGGCGTACGACGCTGAATCCCAGCGTAACCAGTTCATGGACGAGGCAGGCTTCGTAGGCGGACTCCAGAAGGCCCGGCCCCAAGGCGCGATGGACCTCGATCGCCGCGCCAATCACAGCACGGGTCAGCGGGTCCTCGAATCGCTCCAACTCATCCATGCTTTGATTCTCTCTCCTCTCTGTGCTCTCTGTGTTCT
This sequence comes from uncultured Phycisphaerales bacterium, assembly GCA_937858155.1. Classification (GTDB taxonomy): domain Bacteria; phylum Planctomycetota; class Phycisphaerae; order Phycisphaerales; family UBA1924; genus BJHL01. The sequence continues at coordinate 17,765 of CALLYM010000084.1, forward strand.
CTGTGGTGAACTGTCTTTAGAGCGTCACATACCCCCTCAGCCCATGCACCCCGCCCTCGCGGCCGAAGCCGCTTTCTTTGTACCCACCAAACGGGCTCGCCGGGTCAAACTTGTTGTAGGTGTTGCACCATACGACGCCGGCCTGCAACTTCTTGGCGATGTCCAGCACCTTGCTGCCCTTGTCGGTCCACACGCCCGCCGCAAGGCCGTAGGGCGTGTTGTTGGCCCGCAGGATCGCCTCGTCCACGGTGCGGAAACTCATGACGCTGAGGACGGGGCCGAAGATTTCCTCGCGGGCGATGGTGTGGCTGGGCTGGACGCCCGTAAAGAAGCACGGGCGGCACCAGTAGCCGCTGCCGGGGAGCGTGGATGAGTTCGCCCGGCAGAGCGTTGCGCCCTCTTCTTCGCCCAGTTTCAGGTACTTGTTGATCGTCGCGAGTTGCTGGGCGCTGTTGACCGCGCCGACGTCGGTGTTCTTGTCCAGCGGGTCGCCCACTCGCAGGCTGGCGAGGCGGAGTTCGAGTTTCTTTGTCACTTCCTCCAGCACGCTCTCCTGCACCAGCAGGCGTGACCCGGCGCAGCAGACCTCGCCCTGGTTGAAGTAGATGCCCTGGATGATCCCCTCGACCGCCTGGTCCAGACTGGCGTCCTCGAAGATGATGTGGGCGGACTTGCCGCCCAGTTCGAGCGTCAACTTCTTCTTCGTCCCCGCCGTCGCCGCGGCGATCTTCTTGCCGACATCAGTGCTGCCCGTGAACGCCACCTTGTCCACGCCCGGGTGGTTCACGATCGCCGCGCCCGTGCGACCGTCGCCGGTCACGATGTTGACGACGCCCGGGGGCAGGTCCACTTCTTCAAGGATCTCCGCGAGGCGCAGGGCGGTGAGCGGCGTCGTCTCCGCGGGCTTGAGCACGCACGTGCTGCCGCACGCGAGCGCCGGCGCGAGTTTCCACGCCGCCATCAGCAGCGGGAAGTTCCACGGGATGATCTGCCCGCACACGCCGATGGGGCTGGGCGTGCGCCCATGGAACGCGAACTGCAGCTTGTCGGCCCAGCCCGCGTGGTAGAAAAAGTGTGCCGCGACGAGAGGGATATCCACGTCCCGCGATTCCTTGATCGGCTTGCCCGAGTCCATGGACTCCAGCACCGCGAGTTCACGGGCACGCTCCTGGATGCGGCGCGCGATGCGGAACAGGAACTTCGCGCGTTCCGTCGCGGGCAGAGCCTGCCACCTGGGGAGCGCGGCGCGGGCGGCCTTCACCGCGGCGTCCACGTCCTTGTCAGTGCCTTGTGAGACGTGCGCGAGCGTCTTCTCGTTCGCGGGGTTGATCGTCGCGAACGACGCGTCTTTGCCGGTGCTCGCGGTCGTCCACCCGCCGCTGATGTAGTGCCCGTACCGCTCCTTGATCTCGACCTTCACGGTCTCGGGCGCGGGGGCATATTCAAACCCGCCGGCGAAGGCGGAGGCGGCGGGAGCAGGTGGCCGAGTGGCCTCACGTGGCTTCTCAGCCGAGCCGTTCGAAGCGGCGTGGCCGTTGGAACTGATGGACTTGAGGGAAGAGCCGGTGGCCGGGTGGCTGCTCATGGGGGAATCGTAGCGGGCGACGGGCGGGCGCTGCCCGCACGCCCACATTCAGGGCACGAGGCGCTACCCGAGGGAAGCCCGCGCAGGTCGTACCCACACCCCTCGCACAGCCCCCGCTTCCGCCGCCGCCACCTCTTCCACGCGGGAACGCAGCGCACCGCGCCCCACACCAGCCCGGCGTAGAGCAGCGTGTTCACCATGAACCCGGGCCACAGGGGCGACACGGGCAGTTTCCAGCCGGCCTTGGTGATCCATGCCGGTACCTGCACGAGCGGCGGCGGGGCGCACCCCTCCAGCCCGCGGTTGATCCACTCCGTGCCGCGCAGCGACCGCATGGGCCAGCCCGCCGACACACCGGTGTAGATCGCCTGACGGCCGCCGTTGACCATGAACCCGGGCCGAGAGCCCATCCATTCCGCCTCGGAAATCTGCTCCTGCGTCTTCCCCAAGCCCCAATATTGGATCGAGAACTTGTTGTCCCAGTCCGGCGGCGGGCGGAAGCCGGTGACGGAGGTCACGTCGTGCCCGCGCGGGTGCATCAGCCCCGTGCCGCCGGTGTATGGCGTGGTGAGGAACAGCACCCACGCCACCACGCACTGCAGCACCACGCCGGCGAGGAGGCAGAGGAAGATGGCAAGCACGCGACGCATCAGGCACAGGGAATCAGAGTGGTGTGGTAGGTGCCTGCACCGCCTCGGCGGACGCACTCACACCCCGCGGCGACACAGGCTTGCCGCACTCGGGGCACGTGGTGATTGTGGAGGAGAGGCCGGCGAGGTTGTAGGCGCAGGAGGGGCAGAGGTTGCGGCGGCGGCGATACATTCGTCGTACGTTGATCGCTGTCAGTGGAGTACTCAGAATCAGCGATGTCGCAAACCAATGAATGACAAAGCTACCAACCAATATACGAGTCGGAAGAATCTTGTTCCATGGCTTGTACCCCAGAAACGTTGGTGCCCTGCCGACCGGCTCGAAGATAGGATTGATTGCGCGATCAGGCTTACTTCCGTAGCCATGCTCAGAGTTGATCAATTGAGTGGAGGACATCAGCGGCGTTGGCCAACCGTATTCGCTTACGTCAACTAAGTTCTCTGTAAGGGCTCCAATAACATCATTCTCGGGTATGGGAATGTACAAATACCATCGAGTGATCTGACCAACGCTACTTCGGATGTTCTGCTTTCTCGAAGGGTTACCCCATCCATCTGGTACTCTGGTCGGCCACGACGCCTCGCTGGGCGACAGTGCTCTCATTGGTGCTGACCAGAGCACCGGCTTCCACATATACGCACACACCCACGCATTCCCCACCGTCAGCAGCAGCCCTGCGACGACGGGGAACACGAGATACGCGACGCGCCACTTCACGGTGCCTCCCGAACACGCTGCCCGCCCCCGCCCTTCGCCGACGCCGGGTGAACTGATCCGCCGCACTCGGGGCACACCACCGCCCGCGAGGCCAGCCCTGTGAGGTTGTACGAGCAGGCCGGGCAGAGGTTGCGGCGGCGGCGGAGCCAGGTTCTGCCACAAAATACCAACCACCATATTCCTGCCCAGACTGTCGACCAGATCAGCACGTTACCGACCGCGCCGGGCCTGCGAACGAGCAGCGGCAGCGCGCGGGGAATCACGATATCCGGCAGCGATCCATCCGAGCATGGCGCGGTACACGTCGGGGCCACGTGTAGTCGTGCGGCCCAGGTGGGCGGCAACGCCCAGTCACCTCCCCAAGGTGGGTTCAAGAAAGTCGGTTGCATGATGGGCACCAAGGGCCGTTGGTCCATCGTCATCGCGCAATAGTCCCGCCGCAGGTACTTGAAAGGGAAGCCATACGTCAGAACAAAGTATTCGGAGTAGTACCGCTGTTTGAAACCCGTCTGGGTGCCGTTGACTCTTGACTCCATCCACCTGTCGCCCCATATCACATCTACGTGGGTAAACCACCCAGAGAAAGCCGCGATGCCGATGGGCGGCTCATCCGACAACCCCAGCCTCTTCTGCGTTATACGGGCGTTGTGTTCCAGTTCCTTTGGCGTGGCGTACAAGCCGACTGCTGCGTTTCCTGGCCACGCGTCCGGCGGATCGATCGGGTGTGCGCTCACCATGCGGCGGGGAAGGCTTCCCCACAGCGCAGGCGACCAGGCCGAGAGGAGGGCCGTCAATGTGCCGAGCACGAGGCACGCGGCAATGACGACGATCCATCATTTCACGGATCACGCCTCCGAAAAGTCATACCCCGCGACGTACTTCCCCGTCTTCAGCCGCACCAACTGCCGCAAAATATCATTGCACAGCGTGCTTGCCCCGAAGCGGAAGTAGTCGGGCGTGAGCCACGGGTTGCCGTTGCTCGTCTCAAAGCCCGGCACCTTCAGCGGGCCCATCGTCTCGTGGACCATCACCAGGTAGTGCACCGCCTGTTTGGCGCTGCGGATGCCGCCCGCGGGCTTCATGCCCACCACGCAGCCCGTCTCCAGGTACCAGTCGCGGATCGCCTCGAGCATGACGAGGGTCACGGGCATGGTCGCGGCGGGCTGGACCTTGCCGGTAGAGGTTTTGATGAAGTCAACATTGTGGCCATGCACAGCCGCGACGCCTGTGCCACCCATACCGCTGGCAATTACATCGTGCATCGCGCGAATCGCGATGTCGCTCGCCTTCCGCACGTTGTCGAGCGTTTCGAGTTCGCCCGTCTCCAAAATCACTTTCAGGTGCGCGTACGAACCGTCTCCGCGCTGGCACGCGCGCTTGGTCGCGCGGATCTCCTCCGCCACAACGTCATACCCGCCCGCGAGGAACGTGCCGCGGCTGATGACCATGTCAATCTCGTCCGCCCCCGCGGCGACCGCGCGCCGCACATCGTCAAGCCGCACTTCCAGCGGGTACTGGCCCGAGGGGAAGCCCGTCGCGACGCTGGCGATCTTGACGTTCCTCGTCGCCGCGTCGCCCAACTCCCGCACGCAGGTTTCGACAAGGCTCGGATACACGCACACCGCACCGCAACTCGGCAGCCGCTTGCCCAGCACCTGCTCGTCACTCGGGAACGGGCGCACGGCCTTGCGGCACAAACTCCGGGCCTTCTCGGGCGAGTCCTTGCCCTCCAGCGTCGTCAGGTCCAGCATCGACAGCGCCAGTTCCAGCGCCGCGCGCTTCGTGTGCGTCTTGATCGACCGCTTCGTGAACGACGCGGCTCGCTCGGCCGCCATGACGGCGTCAACGGTGGGCATGCGTGCATTGTAGAGGCTCAGGCGCAAGCCTGAGCACGGCGCGAAACGTGCCATGCGTGCTCAGGATTGCGCCTGAGTCTCGACAAGTCCACCCACCCGCCCCACCACTTTGCCCACGCACTCCCCTGTCCATATCGAGTAGTGCCCCACGCCCGGCAGCGTGAGCAAGCCGCCGCGCGGGGCCGCCGCGGCGATGTCGCGCCCATCCTCTACTGGCGAAATCGCATCGTCCTCTCCATGGATCACCAGCAGCGGGCAGACCAGTCCGCGCGCGAGGGCCGCACGGTCGAACGTGCCGCCCGCCATCCCCCACAGTGGCGGCGCACCGATGCGCCACCGTGCGAGCGCCAGCGCGATCGGCAGGTTCACCGCGAACGGCAGCCCGAACGACTTCAGCATGTTCCGGGCGGGCGTCTGCGGCAGGCGGTACGGTGCTTCCGCGATGATGCCCCGCACGAGGGCCGCCGCGGGCTCCGCCCACCCGCTCATCGCCGCGATGGACACGCCCGCCCCCAGCGACCAGCCGAGAAGGAAGACCGGCGCGGAGCCCGGAGCCTGGGAGGAGGTGACGCGCTCAATGAGCGTGCGTAGAGCTTCGTGCTCGTGCGCGCCGAGCGCGCACGCAGAGTCATCGGGCGCATCGCCGTGCCCGGGCATGTCCCACGCGATGATGCGCGAGGAGTGAGGGAGCAGGGCCTGCGCCCGCGTCAGCGCACCGATGCGGGAGTCCCCCCAGCCGTGCGTCAGGATGAACACAGGACCGGCGGGTGCATCACCGGGAAAGTCCCACACGGGGAGCGAGTGGCCGTGCGAGGTGATCGTCCATGATTCAAACGTTCGCCGCTGGCCATTCCTGGCCGCCAGCTGGTCCGGCTGGCCTGGCCGGCCCTGCGCCAGCGCGCTCGCGTACGTCCTGCGTGGCGGGTGGAGCAGGCGGTGAAGTGTCCAGAGCGTGAGCAGCACAACGCCCACGGCGTACCCGATCGTGAACAGCATCACAAAGCCGAGGATGGACGGGGCCCAGGCAGGCACGCCCAAGTATTGACCGCTGCACCGCGCCTGTCACAGCCCGAACAAGCCGCGGATGTCGTTGTACGTAACCAGCAGGAACATCACGCCGATCATCACCAGCCCCGCCATGGTGACGGCGTTCTGGAAGCCCACGGGCACGGGCTTGCCCCGCACCCACTCGTACACGATGAACAGGAACTGACCGCCGTCCACGATGGGCAGCGGCAGGAAGTTGATGACCGCGAGGTTGACCGAGATCATCGCGAGGAAGAAGAGCAGCCAGATGAAGCCCTTGTCCGCCACGAGCGTGCCCAGGTGCGCGATGCCGACGGGGCCCTTCAGGTGCTCGACCTTCACGGAGCCCTGCGCGAGCCTCGCGAAGGTGAGGTAGGTCATGAGCATGACGCGCTTGGTCTCGGCCATGCCCATCCGCACGGCCTGCACCGGGTCGTCGGCCTTCAGCGTGACTTCGGCCGGGCGGAGCACGCCCGATTCCGCGATGGCGTTGGTCCATCCCAGCGCGTGGAGCGTGGCCACATCGTCCTTGGAAAGAGCCCACTGCACTTCTTCCTTGGGTGCGGACGCACTGGGCACCCCAGCGACCGGACGCCGCACGACCAATGTCACGGTCGCCCCCTCGTGGGCCGCGCTGGCCTTTGCCGTTGCAAGCCGCAGCGCGTCACGCACGCCCTCCAGCGTTGAGGTGGGCACCGAGTCGACTGCCAGGATCATCGCGCCCGGCGTCAGGCCGCTGCCCGCCGCCGCGAGGTGCACTTCCTTTTCGAAGGGCCGGCGTACCGTCCGCACGGGCGCTGCGATGAGCGCGTTCTCGTCGCTGGTATCACTCCGTGCGAAACCCAGCCGCCCGTCCGCGGAAACCTTCAGTCCAGGCAGTGCAACCTCGGTGTACCCGTCGTCGCTCTTCCGCAGCACCACCGCGTCGATGGTCTTTCCCTTGTGAGACTGGATCTCCGCGATGCCGTCCGCGATGGAGGGGTATTCGACATCGCCCAGCCGGGCGAAGGTGTCGCCGTCCCGGATGCCCTGGTCCGCCGCCCGCAGGTCCGAGTTCTTCGGCGACGCATCGACCACGCGCAGCACACCAGAGAGCCCCAGCACATGCTGCACCGCCGCCAGCGAGCGTGGGCCGCGCTCCACCAGGTCCACTTCCATTTCGGCGCGGCCGCGCAGCGTGACATGGCTCGTAGAGCCGTCGGGGTGTGTCACCGTCACGGTGACAGGCTCCCCGTGCGCGCGGGTAATCAGGGCCTCCATCTCGTGCAGGTACGTCACGGGAGTCTCGCCAACTGCCGTGATCTGATCGCCCGCGCCGACGCCCTCCACGCCCGCGGCCTTCAAGATCGATGCGACCGCCGCGGCCTCTGCCGCGTTCTGCGGTTTCCCCACTTCCAGCGAAGTCGCAGGTTCAATACCCACCGCCAGCAGCCCGGCGGTGAGTTCCTTCCGAGGGGTTGCACGGAACGTCAGCTCCTGCCCCGCGCGGTCGACGACGAACTCGATGGGCTCGTCCTTCTGCGACATCGCAATCGTGAGGGTGAGGTCGTCCCACGACCGGGGCGCCCTTCCCCCCACTCGGACCACGCGGTCGCCCGGTGCCAGGCCCGCCCCCACACCCGCGGCCGGTGCTGCGGGTTCCGCCAGGGCCGCGGGCGAGCTGCGCACGACCCCGCCGATGATCGGGGGCGCGACTTCCCGCCCCGCCATGAACACCACGACGAACAGAGCCGCGGCGGTGATGAGGTTCATGATGACGCCCGCCGAGATCACAACTAGCCGCTTCCACGGCACGCACAGCTGGTATGAGTCGGGCTCGCCCGAGCGCGCCGTTGCGTCCATGTCGTCCTGCCCGAGCATCTTGACGTAGCCGCCGAAGGGCAGGGCGTTGAGCCGGTACTCGGTGTGGCTCATCTTTGATAACGCTGCGCGCGAGTCCTCTCGTTTGTCCCCCGCGAGGCCCGCCGCCTCGTTCCGCAGTTCAATGTACTCCCGCTCGCTGCTCCCACGCCGCAGCCCCATCCCCTTGCGGAACGAGAAGACCGCGGGGCCAAACCCGATGGCAAACGCGAGCACGCGGATGCCGGCCCACCGCGCCGCGAGGAAGTGCCCAAGCTCATGCACGAAGATGATGAGGCCGAAGCCCACCACTACGAGCAGGAAGTCAAAGACCGTGGTCAGCATGCGCAATCCTTGGGAGCACAGGAACTCCGATTGTCCCGCCAGTGATCAGCCGTGTACGTGCTTTGTACGCACCCCATCATCGGGCGTTCACGAGGACTCCTCGCAATCTCCCTGAAAAAACAGCCCCCGGGCGAGGGGCCCGGGGGCGTGCAGGTTGCGCGGAATACGGAAGACTGTTTACTTGCCGGACTTGGGCGTGTGGGGCTCGCCCTCCTCGTGCTTGGGCTGTTCCTTTGCCTGGGGCTTCCCGTACTTCACGCCGCAGCCGTAGGGCTTGGTCTCGGGCGTGGAGACACTGGAACCCGCGAGGAGCTCGTCGAGGGCCTTGGACGCGTAGTTGATCGGATTCTTCTTCGCGCCGTCCTCGTTGCGGTTGTCGATCGCGCCCTTGTACGCGAGCGTGCCGTCCTTCGCGATGATGAAGACGTGGGGCGTGGTCTTCGCGCCGTACATGCGGCCCACGTCGCCCGACTCATCGAGCAGGATGGAATAGGGCAGCTCGAACGCCTTCTTCGCGTCCTTGTTGGCCTGCGCGCCGTAGCCCTCATTGCCCTTCGCGCTGCTGCAGATCGCGAAGAACTCCACGCCCTTGTCGTGGTACTTCGCGTACAGCTCGTTGAAGGTCTTGCCGCTCTCGTGGTGCTGCTTGATGACCGGGCACTCCGGGTTGAACCACTCGAGGACCACGATCTTCTTGCCATCCTTGAGCGCATCGGCGACGTTCACCGTCGTGCCGTCAGTATCAGGGAGCGAGACGACCGGCGCGGGCTTGCCGATCTCGGCCTTGGCCTGCTCCTTCGCCTCGTCCTTGTGCTTCTCGCCCTGGTGCTTGTCCTTGTTGTGCTTCGCGGCGTCCGGGTTGGTGACCTTGTGGTCCTGCTGGACCTTCTGTTTCCCGTCTTTGTCATCATCGGCCCGCGCCGGCAGCGCGACAAACGAAGCCACGAGGGCCACACCCGCGAACGCTGCAAGCAACTTCCTGGTCGTCATGATCCATTACTCCTAAAGGGACACTCTTCCCATCCGCGACCGGGGAAGCCACAGCAACCCCGGGGAAATGAACTGGACTCCCCACCCCCTCCACTCCGCACACGTCGTGTGCGACCGCCATTGTATTACTTCCCGCCTTTGCCCTGTGTTTCAGGAGGAGCAGCACCCCCCTGCCTTTCGGGTGCCACATGGTCTGGCGGCGATGCTGATTTTTCGGTCAGAATCGGCACCGACACCCACACCGAGCGGGTCGTCTTCTCGGCGGGTGAACCAAATGTGCCCGTCAGGACGCCCTCCACTCGCGGAGCGGCCCCAGCCTCTCCCTCCGGCACAACAACAGTCACGGCGAGCGCATCGCTCTTCCGCTCGCCCTGCTTCAGAAGGCGCGGATAGTCCACACCGCCCGCCCAGGGCGCAAACACCAGGCTCGTCGCACCCTCCCACCGGGCCGAAAACTCGCGCGCTGTCGCGCTCACGGAGAGCGGGGCCGGCAGGTCACGCGTAGGCACGTTCTTGCGGGCGGCACTGACCACGGCAACGCCCCCACTGCTTGCACGGCGCTCATCCTCCACCCGAACGTTCACATCCGCCTCGCGGGACTCGATCACACAAACATCCTTGCACACCATCCATTGCGCAGCGGCCTTGATGGAGGCTTGTGCACCCACCTGTGCATCCGAGGGCACATGGATGTCATAGAGCAGCGAGAATTCGCCCTCCAGCACGTGGTCGAGCAGATCGCCGGGCGCCACGCTCCGGTGGGGTGCGGGCCACTGCGCGCTCCCGACGGTCCACCCACTCGGCAGTGTCAGATCGATAGACGCCTGCGCGCCGGTGTCGTTCACGCCCGGCCAGTACGTGTGCCACCCGGGCGCAAGCGCGCAGTGCACCGCCAGGGTAAATGTCGATCCCGGCGCGACCGCTTCGGCGTCTGCCAGCACTGTCATCGTGACGCGAGGGGCCGACTTGGAGGTCGCGGCGGGTGGTGGATCCGCCTGGGCTTTGCTCCACGGTGCCGCCGATACGACCGCGCACGACACAACAAGCAACAGGCTGGCCGAGAGGGTTTGCATGACCGAAGTCCCGTGTGAATGCCCGCGAGCACACCCGCGCCCCGCACCTCCCAACGTACACTCGCGCATGATCGTACGACGCCCTGTGATGGTGGTTTCCATGTCCGCCCTGGCACTCGTCGCGTCCTGCGGACGCACATCCGACCGTGATGTTGAGTTCATGAGTGTCGCCCAGGCCCGCCGCCTCTGGTCTTCCCAGCAGGGGAAGGGCACTCAGGCGACGCTCTTCTTAGACGCCCGATCCCAGGAAGAGTTCGCCGATGGGCATATCCCGGGGGCCCGCCACTTCAGCCTTGCCGACGCCGCAAGCCACGGCACACCCGCCGACGCCCGTACCGCGGACAATATCGTCGTGTATGGACCGGACCCCGCCAGCCCGGCGGCTATGGGACTCGCCAAGCGGCTCATGGCCCAAGGAGTCGACAACGTGTACCTCATGCAGGGTGGGCTGCTCCGCTGGCGCACGAACGGCGGAGAGCTGGAGAAGTAACCCCGCCCGCGCGCTCCAGAAACACCCGCGCCTTGTCGATCGTCTCACGCCATTCAGCGTGTGGGTTGCTGTCCGCGACGATGCCCGCCCCCACGCTGTACGACACGCCCCCATCGCGGAGTCCGTCCAGGGTGCCCGGGGTGCCCACGCCCTTGATGAGAGCGGTCCGGATCGCAATATTGAACTGGAACGCGCCGCTGTCGCTCACAAAGCCGATGCAGCCGCAGTAAGGCCCGCGCGGACGGGCCTCCAACTCGCGGATGATCTGCATCGCGCGCACCTTGGGTGCGCCTGTCACGCTGCCGCCGGGGAACGTGGCGCGGATGACATCCCACCATGTCCGCTCCGCCGCAAGTGTCCCCGAGACCGTCGCGGTTGCCTGCAGCACGCCCAGCCCTGCGTGCCTCTCGATGCGGCGCGGATCGTCCACCCGCACCGACCCGATCTCGCACACGCGCCCCAGGTCGTTGCGCATCAGGTCCACGATCATCGTGAGTTCCGCACGCTCCTTCGGCGAATCCCGCAGGTCCTCTGCGCCCTGCCCGGAGACTCCGCCCGATGGCCTTGTGCCCTTCATCGGGCGGGTGACAAGACGCCGGGTAACCGGGTCAAAGGACAAGAACAGTTCGGGGCTTGCGCTCAGCACCGCGCGACGCGCACCCGACTCGTCCCATTCCAGGTACGCGCCGTACCAGCACCCGCTCCTGACTACCCAGTCACGGAACAGCGACCGCGCACTCCCCGAGAAAGTCCCCTCCAGAGGGTGAGACAGATTCACCTGGTACACGTCACCCGCACGGATGTAGTCCACGCAACGCCCAGCGCGCCGCACGTATTCCGCCTCTCCCATCCCGCTCTTCAACGCTTCGACGTGCCACGGCGCTCCGGCCTGCGGGGCTTGCAGCTTGGGCGGGCTTCCGACGCGGGACCACACGCCCGAAGTACCGTCATGCACCCAGGCATCCTCACAACGCAGCAGTGTGACGAGCGGCCAGTCTCCGGTAGCACCCCCTGCGACCGGCTCCAGCTCGCTCCCCAGTTCATACGACAAGCAGACAAACCACCCCGCGCCGTCCCTTGCCACGGCCAAGCCGCGCCCAACCGCGTCGAGCTGCCCCTTCCCCAGCCTCGTGACCTGAGAGGGCCTCCCTAAAACCGTCCACCGCGAGGCTGGGTGCCTATCCCCTGACCAAAGGGCGGCTAGAGGGACGTCCGCAGGCCACGCCGCAAGCGCCTGTTCGCACGTGAGTTCGATGGTCACGTCGCAGGTAGTCATCGGTGGGTAGTGCCGAAATCAGCGTGAAATCAGGGGTTGCGCCGTGCTCGCGACGCCTTTCTGCAAGAAAACCGCTCCGCTGCTTCCTAAACTTGGCGTCCGATCCGGGGCTGCAGGAGCGTTCCTGCGGGCGGCACATGGCCGCCCCCGAACACAGCCCCGGACTCGCCAAGGGAATGTACCCCCCCGCCGGACTCCACGCGAGTCCGGGTTGGGTTTGTTCTGCGACCAAGAGAGGACCTCGCACCCATGTCCAAAGCCCGCCCCTCGTCCAAAGGCTCGACCGCCATGCTGAATGGCGATTCCAAGCGCGTCTCCGGAAAAATCGACCTCATGCCCGGCGGACCCCAGATGCGCAACAAGCCCGGCAAGATGGTCTACTTCTTCGGCAAGGGCAAGTGCGAGGGCGACCCGTCCATGAAGATGCTCCTGGGCGGCAAGGGCGCCAACCTCGCGGACATGGTCAGCATCAACCTGCCCGTCCCCCCCGGCTTCACCATCACCACCGATACCTGCGCCGCGTACTACCGCAACGGCCAGCGTCTCCCCCACGGCCTCATGAACGAGGTCCACAAGAACATCTCCATGCTGGAGAAGGAGACAGGCAAGAAGTTCGGCGACAACCACAACCCGCTCCTGGTCTCGGTCCGCTCCGGCGCCGCGGTCTCGATGCCCGGCATGATGGACACCATCCTGAACCTCGGCCTCACCGACCTCTCCGTCGTGGGCCTTGCCAACAGCACCAAGAACGCCCGCTTCGCCTACGACGCCTACCGCCGCCTCATCAACATGTTTGGCGACGTCGTGATGGGCGTGGACCACCACCACTTCGAGGACGCGTTCGACAAGATCAAGAAGAAGTACGGCGTGAGCAACGACGCCGAGGTGCCCGAGGAGGGCATGATCGAGCTGTGCGAGGCGTACAAGACCGTGTACCAACGCAGCGTGGGCGAGGTCTTCCCCCAGAACCCGTTCAAGCAGCTTGAGCTCGCGATCGAGGCGGTGTTCAAGAGCTGGAACGGCGATCGCGCCGTGTCCTACCGGCGCATCCAGGGCATCACTGGCCTCAACGGCACCGCGGTGAACATCCAGACCATGGTCTTCGGCAACATGGGCGAAGACTCCGGCACGGGCGTCGCCTTCACCCGGAACCCCGCCACCGGCGAGAACCACTTCTACGGCGAGTACCTTGTCAACGCCCAGGGCGAGGACGTGGTCGCCGGCATCCGCACGCCGCTCAGCGTCGACCAGATGCCCAAGTGGAACAAGGACGTCTACAAGCAGCTCCTTGAAATCAAGGGAAAGCTCGAGAAGCACTACAAGGACATGCAGGACATCGAGTTCACGATCGAGCGCGGGCGCCTGTACATGCTCCAGACCCGCACGGGCAAGCGCACCGGCACCGCCGCCGTGCGCGTGGCCTGCGACATGGTCAAGGAACGCCTGATCGACGAGAAGACCGCCCTGCTCCGCATCCCCGCGGGCGACCTGACCCAGCTCCTGCTCCCGTCTTTCGACAACGCCAAGAAGAAGAACGCCACGGTGCTCACGCGGGGCATCCCCGCCAGCCCCGGCGCGGCCGTCGGCAAGCTCGCCTTCACCGCCGAGGAAGCCGTCCGCCGCGCGAAGGAGGGCGAGGCCGTCCTCCTCGTCCGCAAGGAAACCAGCCCCGAGGACGTCGAGGGCATGCACTCGGCCGTCGGCATCCTGACCAGCACAGGCGGACGCACGAGCCACGCCGCCGTCGTTGCCTGCGGCTGGGGCAAGTGCTGCGTCGTGGGCGCGGGCGCTCTTGAGATCGACTCCAAGACGGGCGTCATGACCGTCGGCGGGAAGAAGTACCACAGGGACGATGTCATCAGCATCGACGGCACCACCGGCGAGGTCATGGTCGGCTCCATCCCCACCGTCGAGCCCAAGCTCAGCGGCGACTTCTCGCAGGTCATGAAGTGGTCCGACAAGTACCGCACCATGGGCGTCCGCACCAACGCCGACACCCCCGAGGATGCCCAGCGGGCCCGCGACTTCGGCGCAGAAGGCATCGGCCTCACCCGCACCGAGCACATGTTCTTCGAGGGCGAGCGCATCAAGGTGATGCGCACCATGATCCTCTCGGAGACCGTCGAGGCGCGCACCGCAGCCCTCAAGAAGCTCCTGCCCTACCAGCGGGAGGACTTCATCGGCATCTTCAAGGCCATGAAGGGCCTGCCCGTCACCATCCGCCTCATCGACCCGCCCCTCCACGAGTTTGTCCCCCACGAGGAGAAGCAGCAGGCCGAGCTCGCCGCGGCCATGGGCCTCCCCGTCGCCCGCGTCAAGCAGCGCGTCGCCCAGCTCCACGAGGCCAACCCCATGCTCGGCCACCGCGGGTGCCGCCTGTGCGTGACGTTCCCTGAAATCCTCGACATGCAGGTCCGCGCCATCGTCGAGGCCGCCATCGACTGCCTCCGCAGCAACATCAAGGTGCTGCCCGAAATCATGATCCCCCTCGTCGGCACGAAGAAGGAACTCGCCCACCTCCGCGCGATGGTCGAAGCCACCATCAACACTGTTAAGGAGGAGGAGGACTACAAGCCGCGCCTCGATATCAAGATCGGCACCATGATCGAGGTTCCCCGGGCCGCCGTCACGGCGGACGAAATCGCCGAGCACGCCGACTTCTTCTCCTTCGGCACCAACGACCTCACCCAGATGACCTTCGGCTACTCCCGCGACGACATCGGCACCTTCCTCCCCGACTACATGGCCAAGGAAATCCTTCCCGCTGACCCCTTCCAGACCCTCGACATCGGCGGCGTCGGCCAGCTCGTCGCCATGGGCACCGCCAAGGGCCGCGCCACCCGCCCCGACCTCAAGGTCGGCATCT
>CALLYM010000085.1 GCA_937858155.1 uncultured Phycisphaerales bacterium
GACGGTGTCACCGACCTTGCAGACGCCGCGCTCGATACGGCCGGTGGCGACGGTGCCGCGGCCCTTGATCGAGAAGACGTCTTCGATCGACATGAGGAAGGGCTTGTCGGTCTCGCGGGTGGGCTCGGGGATGTAGCTGTCGATGGCCGCGAAGAGGTCATCGATGGGCTTGCAGATCTTGTCGTCCTTGGGGTTTTCGAGGGCGGCCTTGGACTGCCCGCGGATGACGGGGGTGGTGTCGCCGGGGAAGCCGTACTTCTTGAGCAGCTCGCGGACTTCGAGCTCGACCAGGTCGAGGAGCTCGGGGTCATCGACGAGGTCGACCTTGTTGAGGAAGACGACGATGTAGGGCACGCCGACCTGACGGGCGAGCAGGACGTGCTCGCGGGTCTGGGGCATGGGGCCGTCGGCGGCGGAGACGACGAGGATGGCGCCGTCCATCTGGGCGGCGCCGGTGATCATGTTCTTGACGAAGTCGGCGTGGCCCGGGCAGTCGACGTGGGCGTAGTGGCGCTTGGGCGTCTCGTACTCGGTGTGCGAGGACGCGATGGTCACCGTCTTGTTGGAGTCGCGCACCGTACCACCCTTGGTGATGTCGGCGTAGGACTTGATTTCACCACCGAAGCGGGCCGCGGAGCGGGCCGAGAGGGCGGCGGTCAGGGTCGACTTGCCGTGGTCGATGTGACCGATGGTGCCGACGTTGACGTGGGGCTTGCTGCGGGTAAATGTGCCTTTGGCCATGGGTAGATCCTCCGCGAACGGTGCCCTGGTCGGGCCTGAACTGCGTACTCAACTTGCCGGAAGGGGTTCCAACCCCACCCGCTTCTGACGTGCGTCCGCCCGGGTTCGCCCGGGTGGTGAAACGTGACGCGACACGCTCCCCGTGCCCCATTTTGACATGGGGTGCGGGGGGCCTCCAGCATAGGCGTTGAGCTACTGGCTCGCACGCGGAACACCGGAAAGAGCCACCCATGGGACTTGAACCCACGACCTCTCCCTTACCAAGGGAGTGCTCTACCACTGAGCTAGGGTGGCGTTAGGGCAACTTCAACATGGTCTCCCACTCGAACTTGCCGCCTGAATAGGTTGTCAGAGCCCCGCGGCCCAGCCCACGCGCGCACGGAGAAATGCTCCGGCGTGCGGGGTCGGGATAGTAGCGGAGGGTGGGGGCGGGTCAACGGGGGCAGAAGCTGGGCGAAAAGCCGCAGCCGCTGTCCAGCCATTCTGTTATATTGGTTGCACGGGGAGCGCAGGCGCGACGAGCGCCGCGCGGGCGGATCGCCCGCATGCATGCACATTCAGGAGGCGTTGCCATGAGCGGTGCCGTCACATGCGTGTCGAGGGTGTACCGGACCTTCATCGCGCGAATGCTGGCCTCCAGCGGGTGTGCCCACGCGGAAAGCCTCGAGCCCCGTGCCATGATGGACGCGACGTTCGTGCCTGGAGCGGATCTCCCGTTGTCCAGTGGTGAAGGCGTCACCATGGTTGTGGACCTGGACGCCGACGGTGACCCCGACATCATCGACTGGGACGGCTCGGTCTTTCGTAACGATGGCGGCGCTGCCTACGTCCCGCAGGGCTCCCTGCCCCAGGTCAGTGAGTTCTTCGAGCGATACGCCAACGGTTACAACCCGGAAGGGCACGCAACGCCGCTGGATGTGGATGGAGACGGCGACCTGGACTTTGTCACCACCCGCCACCTCGTCGTGTTCAACGACGGCAACTTCCAGTTCCACATGGGTGCCGGCACCGGCCTCGCATACGGCGACTACACCCGCCTCGCCGCCATCGACGTCAACCACGACGCTTTCGGCGACCTCGTGATGCAACGCGGCGGAAAAATCTGGATCATGAGGGGTCGAGGCGATGGCACGTTCGCCTGGTCCCTCGCCGCCGACGGCGCGGCATGGAACGGCACAAGCACCGACAAACCGCAGGTTGCCGACTTGAACGGCGACGGCCAGGACGACATCATCGCCGGGCGCCTCGTGCTGATCCGCGAGGGAGGCACATGGCGGAGCCAGTCACTGCCAGGCAACGCCTTGGAGGTAAGGCCCGTTGACATCGATGATGATGGCGACCAGGACATCGCGTACAAAGTGCCTAATCAGGAAGGTGCCAACATCCTCCGCAACAACGGCGCTGGCGTGTTGACGCCCATTGCGTGGAACAGCCAGGCCACGCTGCGCCGCGACCCATACGCCGCGCGGGGTGACTTCAACGCTGATGGCATTGAGGACGAAGTCGTTTTCACCCGCCATGAGATGTACCGCGGCCCCACCGAATACCGCTGGTACCTTCGCCTGGGGAGTGGCGGCGGTTGGGTCGGCGCCCCCACGGAGCTGAACGTCCACTCTACATATTGGGGGCCATACCCGAAGAACTTCGTGGCGGACATGAACTCCGACGGCATCGACGACCTGCTCCCCAACCAGATCACCATGCTCCTGGGCACTCAATCGACACCAGATACGAAGTTCGCCTTTGCGCACGACACCACGCTGGTGAACACGAGCATGTTCGGCGGCATCCCGCCCTTCCCGTATGTCGTCCCGGGCCAGAGGGAGCGATACGTCATCGAGGGTCTGCGCACCGGAATCGCGTACAGCGTGCGTGTGCAGGAAGACACCAACGGCAACGACATACTCGACGGCGGTGACCTCACGATCTCCTTCGCCTCCAACCGCGCCGGGCGGTTCTTCACCGGCGAGGCCGCGTGGACCGATTCGGGTCAGTTCGGCCTGCGCAAGTGGTTCGCGAAGGTGACGTACAACGACGGGCAGGTGCAGGCGTTCGACGGCACCGTGCAGCTCTGGGTCCGGTCGTTCTTCCCCGAGGGCTTCCAGGGAAGCACGTCCCGTGAGTTCCTGCCCATCAGCAACGATTCCAATGAGGGCGTGCGCTTCGAAGTCGTCCGTCACCTCCCGGACGGCACCGCGATCAGGATGTTCGGTGATGGATCCCCGCTGTCGTATTACAGCACGGGCTCCATCGGACCGTTCATGCGGGGTTCCCCCGCCAGTCCCTACGGCCAAGGCAACATTGTCCTCAGCGATGCCGGTGTTTCCAGCCCCGGTATCGGCGCGTACGCCGTCGAACTGCAGTCCAGCCGCCCACTGGGCGCCGTGCTCGTGCGCTACGACACCACCTTCGGCGTCACGCAGGGCATGGGTGAGTCGCTCACCACCACCAAGAGCGCCACGTGGACCTTCCCGGATGTTTCCACGAGCGGGTCGGACTACATCCTTCTTTACAACCCCGAGCCCTGGGGCCCCGCGAACGTCCGCGTGACCTTCTACACCGCGTCGGGTCAGGTCGCCGCGACGGTGGACCAGTCGGTGGGCAAGCTCGCCCGCGGCGGGCTGCTGGTGCGGGACGTCGCAGGCCTGCAGCCGGGGCAGTCGTACAGCGCGGTCGTGTCGGGCATCGGCACCACCCTGCCCTTTGTCGCCTCGCTGTCTCGCTACGCGGTGGACCCGGGGCAGAGTTTCATGGCGCTTGGGCAGCCGCTCCAGGCTTCGGGAAGTGGATACACCCGCCGTTCCAGTGTCCTCGCGAGCGTGGGCAGCGGCGCAACGACGCAGAACTCCATCGTGCTGTTCAACCCGCTCGCGCAGGCGCAGACCGTGTCCATTTACCGCGCCCCCACTGGGGGTGTCGAGACCCTCGCGCAGACTGTCACACTTGGCGCGTTCGAACGACGGGTCCTGCAACTGGGGAGCACCGGCTCGGGCGAGCGGTACTCCTCGCTGCGGGCCATCGGCTCGGTTTCTGAGGTCGGGCTCGCCGCCGTCACCCGCTTTGCGGGCCGCAACGACGCTGTCGCGACTGGCGCGGTGTCGTACGCCAGCACGAAGTGGGCCTTCGCGGAGGGCTATGTCCACCGCCCGGACACTCAGATCAGCAGCGAGGAGTTGTACCTCTACAACCCGGGCACATCCGCCACGAGTATCACGCTGAGGTTCCTCTTCCCCAACGGGTCCACGGGGACATACACCCTCAGCGTCGCGGCACGGAGGAGCAGCCGCGTGCGACTGGACCAGGTGCCCGCGCTGGCGGGCCGCACGGACCTGAACTGGTACTCCACCATCGTCGAGAGCACCCTGCCGGTCGTCGCGCAGTACACCCACTGGGACTTGTCCGCGACCGGCGGGTTCACGACGCTGGGCATGGCAATGGGGCCGCGGATTGCTATTGCATAACCAGCAGTTGCGGCCGGGCGGGCTTTGTATGGGTGCATGATGTCAGAGGCCTGATGTCACCAAGTAGATGTCACTAAGTTGGAGGGTGACGGCCACCCACACACACCGCCACCGGGAGGGGCCCCCCACTTTTCGCCCCACTTCTCGCGTTCTGCCGATATCCCGGCAGTTATGGCAGACTCCAAGCGCACCGCGTCATCCCGCGGCAAGGGCGTCCGTGCCCTCGCCGGTTCCCCGCTCGCACGCCGCATCCTGCTCATCCTGGGCATCGCGGTATGGGCCTTCGTGCTCGCGAGCCTGGTGGGGTACGACCCCGCCGACCCGCCCACGCACGTGGTCTGGCCGCCCAACGGGCACATCGCCAACTGGTGCGGGCCTGTGGGCGCATACGTCGCGTCCACGTTCTTTAAGCTCCTGGGCTTTGGCGCCTGGGTGCTCGTGTCCTTCACCGGCCTGGGCCTGCTGTCGGGCGCGTGCGGGGCGGCGCCCAAGCACGCGCTGGTGCGCTTTGTCGGGCTGATCCTGCTCGCCGCGTCCGTCGCGGGTGTACAGCACTTGGCGCTGCCCACCTCGGGCTCGATGCCCGACCTCGCGGGCGGTCTGATCGGCACGCTCGCCTGCACCAAGCTTGTCGCGAGCATCGGCGTCGCGGGCGCGACGCTGGCGCTGCTCGTCGGCGTCTTCGTCGGCGCGTTCGTCGCCATGGACGAGTGGCTCTCCGCCGCGTTCTCCTGGATCTGGTCCGTCACGCGCGAGCACGGCGTCCCCGCGGCCAAGGTCGCAGGTGTCGCCGCGGGCGGCGTGGCGATGGACGCGGGGTCCGCCGCCGCGAAGGCGACCGCAAAGGGCGCGGGCGGCCTGTTCAGCGCGTTCATCGGGTGGGTGAAGAAGGACCGCTCGGCCGGCGCACAGCGCGTGCGCCTCAACGACCTGGGCGACGAGGGCGTGGTGACCGATACCGGCGTGCGGAAGGCCCGCAAGTCGGCCGTCATCATGGAAGAAGTCGTGAACCCCGAGACCGGCGAGGTCTCGACCGTCGAGGTCAAGAAGGCCCGCAAACTGCGGAAGAA
Organism: uncultured Phycisphaerales bacterium; assembly: GCA_937858155.1. Classification (GTDB taxonomy): domain Bacteria; phylum Planctomycetota; class Phycisphaerae; order Phycisphaerales; family UBA1924; genus BJHL01. The sequence continues at coordinate 5,273 of CALLYM010000085.1, forward strand.
GGACCAGCTCACCCAGGGCGAGGCCCAGGTGCTGGACCAGAACGCGGTGACCGAAGAGATCGCCGCTGAAGCCGCGCCACTGCCGGTGGCCACCACCACCCCCGCCGCTCCCGGCGCTCCCTCTACGCAGGAGGATGAGGACGACCACAACGCCCCGCAGGTGTACACCGAGGACCAGCTCCGCGAGAAGATCGCGAAGCTGCCGATCCTGTTCGGCCAGAAGGAAAAGCACTCGGCCACCGACGCCGACCTCGCCGCCATGCAGGCCGCGATCGAAGAGGGTGAGAAGTACAGGTTCCCGGGCCTGGACATGCTTGAGGAGCCCGAGGCCAACTTCAACGCCAAGCTCGAGATGACGGTCAAGGAGCAGGCCGAGGCGCTCATCAAGGCGCTCGAACAGTTCCGCATCGAGGGTGAGGTCGACTCCGTTGAGTCCGGACCGGTGATCACGCTGTTCCACGTGCGCCTGTCGCCCGGCACGAAGGTGTCCGCTCTGGAAGCCGTCAGCAAGGACATCGCCCGCGTCCTGAAGGCCCAGAACATCCGCATCGTCAGCAACATGGCGGGGCGCGACACGGTCGGCATCGAGGTCCCGAACCTTGAGAAGGAGAAAGTCCGCCTCAAGGAACTCATGGGCATGACGGAGGCCTACTCCTCCATGAAGCTCCCCATGTTCCTGGGCAAGGACGCCAGCGGCGCTCCGCTCATCGAGGACCTCACCAAGATGCCCCACATGCTCATCGCCGGCACCACCGGCAGCGGCAAGAGCGTGTGCATGAACACCATCATCATGGGCTTCCTCTACACCAAGAAGCCCAGCGAACTCAAGATGGTCCTGGTGGACCCCAAAATGGTCGAGATGTCCCAGTTCAAGGACATCCCCCACCTCATGTGCCCGGTCGTGACAGAGATGGGCAAGGCCGCCGCCATCCTCGAGTGGGCCACGACCAAGATGGACGAGCGCTACGAGCTGCTGGCGGAAGCCGGCTGCCGCGACATCGCCGCGTACAACGAGCTCTCCTGGGACGAGCTCAAAGAACGCCTGAGCATCACGACGCCCGAGGACGAGGCCAAGACGCCCCGCAAGCTCCCCTACATGGTCTTCATCATCGACGAGCTCGCCGACCTCATCATGACCAACAAGGACGTGGAGAGCCACATCATCCGCATCGCCCAGAAGGCCCGCGCGGTGGGCATCCACCTCATCCTCGCCACCCAGCGCCCGCAGGCCAACGTCGTCACCGGCCTCATCAAGAGCAACATGCCCTGCCGAATCGCCTTCAAGGTCGCCAGCGGCATGGACTCCCGCATCGTGCTGGACCAGAAGGGCGGCGAGCTGCTGCTGGGCCACGGCGACATGCTCTTCCTCTCGCCGCGCAGCAGCAAGCTCAGCCGCGCCCAGGGCACGCTGGTGGACGACCGCGAGATCCGCAAGGTCGTGAAGTTCATGAAGGAGATCGCGAGCCCATCCTTTGAGCGCAGCCTGGTCCAGCTCCGCTCCGGCGGGGCCGAAGGCAGCGACGAAGACCGCATCCTCCAGAGCCAGAACAACTCCAGCGCGTCCCTCCAGGCCGCGCAGGAAGACCCGATGTTCAACCGCGCCGTGGAGATCGTGCTGGAAACCAAGCGCGGCAGCGTCAGCCTCCTCCAGCGCCGCCTCGCTATCGGTTACACCCGCGCGTCACGCCTCGTGGACCTCATGGGCATCGCCGGCATCATCAGCGACCACAAGGGCAGCGTCGCCCGCGACGTCCTCATCACCCTCGAAGACTGGCAGCGCATCAAGTCCCTCGCCGCCGAAGAAGCCAGGGCCAAGGGCATCGTCCTTCGTGAAGAACGCGAGCCCGGCGACAACGCCATCGGCTCACCACCGCCCGCCGAAGAACTCTTTGATTCCAAGCAGAACACCAAGCCCGAACCGCGCGTCGTGCCCGACGACGACACGCCCCCCTTCGCCGAAGACGAGCAGCCCGCCGTCATCGACGCCGACGACCTGGGCGAAGACTCCTACGACCGTGGCGAACGCGAGTTCGACAGCCGCGGCCACTAAGGAACGAAGACAACCCGCACACCCCACCCGCCCCGGACGTAAGTGTTCGGGGCGTTTTTCTAATCAGGAGAGGACGCCCCCACACCACGTACAGTGGAATCTGACCCGCTTTGTCCTTGCCCGCCAGAGACACCCATGCGCACCACCCTTTCCTTTTCGCTCCTTTCGCTCCTCCTCCTCGCCGGCACCGCATCCCCCACGCTCGCAGACATTCCCTCCGCGCTCGACCGCGTGCCCATCGATACACCCCTGGTCGTGGCCATGGACAAGGTGTCCGCCGCGAAGGAGAGCGTCCTCCGCGTGTCCCGCCTCTTGGACGGCCCCAAGATGGAGGGCGAAGAAGGTCTCTTTGAGCCCCTGAACAAGCTGCTCGCGCTCCCCGGCCTTTCGCCCGATGGGTCCGCCGCCGTCCTGATGTATCCCAAGACGCCGGAGCATCGCGACGCATCCGGACACGATGCGACCAAGGACGCCGCCAAGAACGAGAACAAGGACGAAAACAAGGACGAGTTCTTTGACGAAGATACAAGCACCACCACCCCCGCCGACAGCGGCACCGACCTTCTTGACCAGTTCGATGTCATCGCCCTCGTCCCCGTGCTGAGCGCCAGAGAGTTCGCCACGGGCCTTGGCGCCACGCTCGAATCCGGCAAGGGCTCGTGCGAGGTGGAAGGCCACAAACTGTTCCTGCGCGACATCGGCTCGGGCCAAGTCGCCATGAGCCCCACGCAGTCCGCGCTGGACGCGTTCAAGCCGGGCGAAAAGCAGCTGGCCGCCCACACCTCCGCGATCGGCGAGGTCGGCAATGAAATCGCCAAGAGCGACCACATGCTCATCATCGCCAACGTCCCGCTCGTGAAGGACAAGGTCGAAGCCCTCATGAAAGACGTGGGCGCGGGCGCGGAAGAAGAGATGGGCATGCCCGGCATGAGCCAGATCCTCCCCATGGGTGAGTCCATGCTCGAAGGGTTCACGCAGGACGCGTCCCGCATGATCTTCGGCGCGGGCGTGGGTGATTCTGGCCTCTTGATGGACGTGGGCACGCAGTACAAGGAAGGCTCCCCCGCAGCCGCGATGATGGACGCGCAGGGCAACACGCGCGACCTGCTCACGAAGCTCCCCGGCAAGTCCTTCATCCTCGCCGGCGCCTTCGACGTCTCAAGCCCCGGCGCCAAGAAGATAATGAGCAGTTTCCTGGGCTCCGCCGGCGCTGCCGCGGAAAAGGCCCAGAACCACGGGCAAGAGAAGGGCGAGGAGAAGGCCTTCCAGAGCCCCTTCAGCATGATCGCCCAGCTCCCCAGCTTCGCCGACGGCTGGGGCGTGGTCATCGGCGAGAACCCCGCGGGCATGCAGACAGGCTTCCTCTCCCAATCCGTCTACTACGTGCAGACCAAGGACCCCGCCGCCTACCTCGCCAAGATGGAAGAGTGGAACGCCGCCACCAACGGCCTGAAGGCCGAAGGCGTCACCTACAAGTCGCAGTACGCCAAGGCCACAGAGGAAGTCGCCGGTGTCAAGGTCGACTCATGGGAAGTCCAGACCATCACCGACAAGAACAACCCCAACGCCATGATGCTGAACATGACGCAGCAGGCGCTCTTCGGTGGCAGCCGCATGCGGGGCTACGCCGCGTCCGCCGGGCAGGGAGTCGTCATGACCATGTCCCGCAACAAAGCCAACCTCACCGCGGCGATCGCCGCCGCCACCGGCAACACCGAGGACAAGAGCGCACACCCCCTCGGCGCCGACAAGGACATCCAGCACGCCGCGTCCTTCCTGCCCGAGCACTCCGCCGCCGCGATCTTCGTCAACCCCAAGCCCCTCTTCCAGATGGCCAGCGACCTGATGGACCAGATCGGCGGCCCCGTGTTCGACGTGCCCGAAAAGACCTCCCCCGTCGCCCTGGGCGCGGCCATGCACGCGGGCGGCATGCACACGCGCGTCTTCGTGCCTGGAGACGTCCTGACAGCGGTCGAGAAGATCACCAAGAGCATGGAAGAAGCCCAGGCCGAAATCATGGCCCCCGCAAACTCGAAGAAGGACGACGGCGCACCGAGGTTCTAAAGGCGAGAAACCCTCCGCGTACGCTCCGAACGCGATGGACCACGGCGCACCACCTTTCTGGCAATTGCACCGCCACGGTTCCCACGGCAGGCTGCCGCTCGACCGCCCCCGCATCCTCGCCATCCTCAACGTCACGCCTGATTCGTTCGCGAACGCAGCCCCCTTGACCGACCCCGCCGCGGCCCTCGAAGCCGCCCTCCGCGCGATCGCCGATGGTGCCGACGCACTCGACATCGGCGGTGAATCCACGCGTCCGGGCGCACCGCCTATCCCGGATGATGAAGAACTGCGCCGCGTGCTCCCCGTCCTCCGCGCCATCCGCGCTCAGCATGGCCCCGCGTCAACCATCCCCATCACCATCGACACCACCAAGTCCGGCGTCGCCCGCGCAGCACTGGACGCCGGCGCGGACGCCATCAACGACGTCTCCGCCGGCACCGCCGACCCCGCCATGATCCCCATCGCCGCCGCGAGGGGCGCTGGCATCATCCTCATGCACCGCGTCGCCCGCCCACAGGCCGATTCCTACTCCGACCAATACGCCCAGCCGCCCCTCACCGGCAGCGTCACAGACGAGGTCGCGATGTTCCTGTCGCTCCGCGTGCGCACCGCCACAGAAGCAGGCCTCCCGCGCGAGCAAGTCCTGATCGACCCCGGCCTGGGCTTCGGCAAGAGCGTCCCGCAGAACCTCGAACTGATCCAACACACGCCGGAACTGGTGTCGCGCGTCGGACGACCCGTCCTCTCAGCGCTCTCCCGCAAGTCCTTCGTCGGGCGCGCCGGGTTGGCCCGAGACTCCACCCCCGCCGAACGCCTCCCCGCCACGCTCGCGCTCAGCACGCTGCACCTCTCCCTGGGCGCACGAATATTCCGCGTGCACGACACAGCCCCCCACCGACAGGCCCTGGACGCCGCGTGGGCCGCCCTCGCGCCCGTGACAAACAGCATTCCAAGGCATCAAAGTGGTACGGTCCGAAAAAGCCGCGCCTAGCCTTGGCCGATACCACTGAGGGCGGCTTACAACGGCCGACGCACGCGCAACGGAGTGACACATGTCCAGCGAGAACATCCACGAATTCACCGACAGCAACTTTGACGGCCAGGTGCTCTCCAGCCCAGTGCCCGTCCTGGTCGACTTCTGGGCCCCGTGGTGCCAGCCCTGCCAGATGCTCTCCCCCCTCATCGACGATGTCGCGAAGGAATTCGGCGACCGTGTGCGCGTCGGCAAGGTCAACACCGACGAGAACCGCACCGTCGGCACCACCTACCAGATCTTTTCCCTCCCCACCATCATCATCTTCAAGAACGGCCAGGAGTTCCGCCGCTTCCAGGGCCTCGCCCGCAACCAGATGCAGAAAATGGTGGAAGGCCTCCAGCAGGCGCTCGAAGTGCCCGCCTGAACACGAAAGCCATCCGACGACCCGACACCGACCGCGGCGACGCGGTCGGTTTTTTTTCATGGGCCCGCCCCGCCCCTACCCTTTTCGCCCACGCGAGTCCCCCATGACCAACCACACATCCACGACCTCCCCCGCCCGCCCCGTTGTCGTTGAGTCCGGCGCCGACCGCTTCGCGGGGCGCAAGGTGCGCTGCGGGGCCATCGGCGTCGGTCGCATGGGCCGCCATCACGCCCGCGTCTATGCCCAGCTCGCCGACTGCGAGCTCGTCGGCGTCGTCGACGGCAGCGCGGACCGCCGCGCAGAGCACTCCGAAAAGTGGAACTGCAAGGCCTACGAAACCGTCGACCAGCTCATCGATGCAGGCGTCGACGCTGTCTCCATCGCCACCCCCACCACCGCACACTGGGACGCCGCCAAGCCCCTCCTCGAAGCCGGCGTCGCCTGCCTCATCGAGAAGCCCCTCGCCCAGGACGTCGACACCGCCCGCAAACTCAAGGACCTCGCAGAGAAGACCGGCACCTGCCTCATGGTGGGCCACATCGAGCGCTTCAACCCAGTCATGCGCGCCATGCAGAAGGCCGCCGCCAGCGGCCCCGGCATCATCCCGCGGTTCATGCAGGTCATCCGCGTCAGCCCCATGACCTTCCGCAGCGTCGACATCGGCGTCGTCATGGACATGATGATCCACGACCTGGACGTCGTCATCAACCTCATGGGCAAGGAGCCCGACTTCATCCGCGCCGCCGGCGTCAGCGTTGTCACCCCCCACGAAGACCTCTGCACCGCCTGGCTCGAGTTCAGCACGCCCCACGGCAGGTGCGTGGCGGACGTGACCGCGAGCCGCCTCGCCCTCAAGACCGAGCGCGTCACCCGCATCACCGGCGAGAACGCGTACATCAAGATCGACTACGGCGCCAAGAAGGGCAACATGATCCGGCGCACCGCCAACGAAATCCAGATGCGCGAGGTCCGCGACGCCGTCGCCCACGGCGCCGACCTCACCAGCCTCAAGTGGGACGAGCTCGTCGTCGTCGATTCCCTCGCGGTGGATGACGAAGAGCCCATCGTCGCCGAAATCCGCGAGTTCCTGGACGCTGTCCGCTTCGCCCGCCGCCCCTCCATCGACGCCGAGGCCGGCTTCGCCAACGTGCGCACCGCGCAGCGAATCGTCGAGGCCATCAAGCAGGGCATGCGGTAAACCCCTCGGGCAAACAGCGCGCCCGGTCAGCACCGCCGCGCCGGGAACCAACACCATGAACCCCGCCCCCATCTTCGATTGCTTCTTCGCGTACCAGAAGACCGCCGCCATGCAGGCCTCGGTCGATATCGGCCTGTTCACCTCCATCGGCAAGGAGTCGCTGAGCGCCAACGCGATCGCCGCCAAGTGCCACGTCCCCGAGAAGAGTGCGCGCGTCCTCTGCGACTACTGGGTCGTCCAGGGCCTGCTCACCAAGAAGGGCGACACATACGCCCTCACGCCCGAATCCGCGTTCTTCCTGGACAAGTCTTCCCCCGCCTACGTCGGCGGCGTTATGGGCTTCCTCAACGGGCCCATCACGCCCTTCTTTGCACGCCTCACCCAGGCCGTCCGCAACGGCGGGTGCGAGACCGAGGGCTCCGTCCAGGCCGAGTACGACGGCTGGGTCCCCTTCGCGCAGGACATGGGCGCGATGATGTTCCCCGCGGCCAAGGCCATCGCAGGCCTGCTCGGCCCCATCAGCGGCAAAGTCCTCGATGTCGCGGCCGGTCACGGCCTGTTCGGCATCATCCTCGCCCAGCAGAACAAGGACCTGCACGTCACCGCGCTCGACTGGGCCAAGGTCCTCCACGTCGCCAAACAGAACGCCGACCACATGGGCGTCGGCAGCCGCTACAGCAGCATCGCGGGTGACGCGTTCGAGGTCGATCTCAAGGGCCCCTACGACGCCATCCTGCTCACCAACCTCCTCCACCACTTCAGCAAGGAGAAGTGCACCGCACTGCTCCACCGCCTCCGCGCCGTGCTGCGCAAGGGTGGCACGCTCGTCACCCTGGAGTTCGTGCCCAACGAGGACCGCGTCTCACCTCCCATGTCCGCGACGTTCCCCCTCGTCATGCTCGCGACCACCGCCCAGGGCGACGCCTACACCTTCCGCGAATACGAGCACATGCTCCGCGCCACCGGTTTCGCGAGCAACACGCTCCACCAGCCGCAGGACGTCGGCCAGCAGATCATCATCAGCCGGTAATTCGTCTCGGCACGAGCAACGTGCCATCGAAGTCGTCAGAGCCCGACTTCGATGGCACGACATCGATGCCACCCAACCGATAGAGCGGAAAGGCGATCCCGCGACACTCGAGTCTCAGCAGGGGGACGGCCCCAATCAGCCGCCGGCTATGGAAGTTTGGCCCGCTCCGCCTGCCACCGCCGCAGGTCTTCGCCCCGCGCCGGGTCCTTGGCATAGAACTCCACCAGCCGGTCCACCGCCTCGGTCACCCGGGATCGGGCCGCGTCGGGCACACGCTGCAGACGCGCGATGAGCCCGGTTGCACCATCCTTCATCATCGGCTCAGCCTCATCGGGTCTTCCCAACGCGAGCAGCGCCGCACCCAGCACCGCGCGGCTGTTGAACGTTCCCCACTCATCGGGCTGCTCCTTCTCACGGATGACCATCGCCTCGCGGAGCAGCGGTTCCGCTTCGGCCGCGAGGCCGCCATCCAGCAACAGACCAGCGATCTGCATCAGCCCGCCCGCGAGCCGGACGCTCTCCGGCGGCGCGGCCCCGCGGATGTACGAGAGCACATCGGGGAGCACACGCGCGGCCTTCTCCGGTGCCCGCGTCCGGATGTAACTTTCGAGCAGCGCGTGCGAGACGAAGGCCAGTTCGGGGTGTTCCTTGGACGCGGCGGAGGCACTCTCCAGAAGAGGCAGTGCGTCCTGGTACCGGCCCGCGCCGACGTAGTTGACGCCAAGATTGGCCCGTGCACGCGCCGTCTCGGGGTGCGACGGCCCCAGCACCTTCTCGCTGAGACGGACAAGTTCCTCGTACAGCGGCACCGACGCGTCCAGCCGCTTCTGCATCCAGTACGCCCCCGCGAGGTTGCCGATGGCATTGAGCGTGTCCGGGTGCTCCGGACCCAGGCGGGAGCGCATCGCCGGCAGCGTCGATTCCATCAGCGCGGTCAGGTCGTCCACCCTGCCTGACTTGTAGTATTGCTTGCCTAACGCGGTCGCCAACGAAATCGTTGTGGGGTGGTCGGCTCCGAGCGTGGCCCTCGCCCGCCTGTACGCCCGCTCGTACTGCTGTGTCGCCCCCTCTGTGTCCTCCAGAGCCGCGTCGCAATCGCCCAGCAACTTCATGCTGAGCAGCGTGTACGGGTGATCTTCACCGATCGTGGCCTTTCGGATGCGCAGCGCCGACCTGACCAGCGGCAACGCCCGATCGACATCCTCCGCGCCCATGTACGCCAAGGCCAGGTTGTGCATGGCGTTCGCCGTCTCGGGGTGGTCCGTGCCGTCCACTTCTTTCCGCAGGCGCAGAGCGTCTTTGAGCAGCGGGATCGACCGGTCGTGCAGCCCCTGGTGCTCGTAAATGGTCGCCAGGTTGTTCATGCACGTGATGGTCTCAACGTCCGATTCCCCGCTCTTGGCCCTGCGACGCGGGAGCACGCCCTCCATCAGTTCCTGCGCCTTCTGCACGTCGCCCGCGTCGAAGTAGGCCATGGCCAGGTCGTTCGTGGCTGTCATCGCTTCGGTGCTGTCCTCGCCCACCTTCTCCGCGTACGTCACTCTCGCCCTTTCGAGCAAGGCCACGGCCTTCCGCGCTTCGCCCAGGCCGGCGAGTGAATTGCCCAGGTCCATCTGCAGGCCCGCGACGACCAACGGGTCGCCCACAGCCTCCCCGTCCAGCCCTTGAACCGCCCGGTCCAGGTGCTCGACCAGCACCGCCTGCAACGGGCGACCCGACTCCGCCACCTCGCGCGGGTCGATGCCGCGGAAGACCGACCCAAGCACGCCGTTCGCCTTCTCCACCTGCGCAAGACGCTTGCCGGCCTGCTCCCGAGCCTCCTTCTCGGCGCTCGCCGCAGCGACAGACTCCGCCCGGGCGCGGTCCGCGGCCTCTTTCTCCCGCAGCGCCCACACCAATCCCACCGTGGTGCCGATGATGCCGGTGACCAGCACCGCCAAAACGACGACGCCCGCGATGACCCGGCCCCGGTGACGGCGCACGAACTTCTTCGCCCGATAGACCGCCGTCGGTGGCCCCGCGGTCACCGGCTCATCACTCAGGTGTCTCTGGATGTCCGCCGCGAGCCCGCTCGCCGTGTCGTACCGGCGTGTGCGGTCCTTCTCGAGGCACTTCATGACGATCCAGTCCAGGTCGCCCCGGATCATCAGGCTCAGCCGCACCGGGTCGGGTGCGCGCCGCTGTTCCGCGGTCCTTGTGGCGGTGTCCCCCAGAGAGCCCAGGCGGGTGCTCGGGCGCGCCGGCTCCACCTCGCGGATGATGCGCATCATCTCCGCATACCCCTTGCTCATGAGGTCGCCGGTCTCGAAGGGCGTGGTCCCCGTCAGCAGCTCGTAGAGAAGCACGCCCAGCGAGTAGATGTCGCTGCGTGTGTCGATGTCCAGGCCGCTCATCTCCGCCTGCTCCGGGCTCATGTACGCGGGCGTGCCGATGAGCTGCCGGTGCTCTGTGAAGAGCGTCTTCTGGGTCAGTTCACCGGAGGTTGCCTTCGCAATCCCGAAGTCGATGACCTTGGGCACCGGCACCCCGTCGTGCATCGTTACCAGCACGTTGCCGGGCTTGATGTCACGGTGGATGATGCCCTTCTGGTGCGCGTGCTGGATCGCCTGGCACACCTGCGTGAACAGGCTCAGACGCGCACGCGTATCCAGCTTCTCCTTGTCGCAGTACTCCAGGATCGGCACACCCTTGATGTACTCCATCACGAAGTACGGACGGCCCGTCTCCGTGGCACCGGCGTCCAGCACCTTCGCGATGTTCGGATGATCCATGAGCGCCAAGGCCTGACGCTCCGCCTCGAAGCGCGCGATCACCTGCCTGGTGTCCATCCCCAGCTTGATGATTTTGAACGCCACGCGGCGCTTCACGGGCTCACGCTGCTCTGCCATCCACACGGTGCCGAACCCACCCTCGCCGACCGGCTGCAGCAACTTGTACCGCCCCACGACCTGCCCCTCCTGCTCCCGGGGCAGCGCCGCCACCGTCGGCACCGGGGACGAGGGCATCGCGTTGGTCGGCTCCGCGAGGAACCCGCCCGCCGCCGCGTCGGCTCGCAGCAGAGATTCCACCTCTGCCCGGAGCTCCGCGTGCCCACCGCACGCCCCGTCCAGCGCCCCAGCCCGCTCTCCCTCGGGCAGGTCCGCGACTTCCATGAACACGCGCCGTGCCTGTTTCTTCAACTCGCTGCTCATGACTGCTCCCTTAGGTACTCCCTGATGCCCGGTCCGCCCCACCGCCCGTCAAGTCCCGAAAGAGCGTTGCACGCGCATACGCCCACACCCGCGCCGCCGATCGGGAGGACATCCCCATCGCCTGGGCCGCCTGGTCCACGCTCAGACCCGCGAAGAACCTCAGCCTCACCATCGACGCCGCCTCCGGATCTTCCCTTTCCAGCCGTCGGATCGCATCGTCAACCGCCTCGATCTGCTCCCCGTCGCACGCCGCAAGGTCTCCCACGTCGCTGATCTCCGTCAGCCGCACCGCGCCGCCCCCGCGCCGCGCCCGGGCCCGTGCATGGTCCAGCAGAATCCGGCGCATCGCCTCCGCCGCCGCGGCATAGAAGTGCGCCCGGTTCGCCCAGGGGACCTCACGAGGGCCGGACAGTTTCATGTACGCCTCGTGCACCAGCGCCGTGGCCGAAAGCGTGTGACCCGCCCGCTCCGACCCCATCTGCGCCTGCGCCGCGCGACGAAGCTGCTCGTACACCAGCGGGAGGAGGCGGTCCGCTGCGTCGCGGTCTCCGCCCGCCGCGGCGGACATCAGAATCGTCGCGTCTTCCATTCCCGGGTGCTCGGCGCTCATGGGCGAATCATACCGAAAGGTGCCTCGAAAACAGGCGCCGGAGAGGCCTGCGCCGCACCCGGCTCCACAGCGCTGCCGGTGCCATCCACGGGCACAAAGTAACTGTCTATGTCCCGGGCTTCAGGAATGGAATGGACGGCATGGACCGTGTAGGCGATCGCGACCACCATGACCGACAGCCACACACCGGCGGGCACCTTGGTACTGGCCAAGCGGCGGACCGATGGAACGAGCACAGAAGTGACGAACATGGCAACCTCCATTCAGCCCTGGTCCGATCACTCCGCTCACACGCGTCGATCGGCAGGTTGCCCACCAAGCGTCGGACCCGTCCCCCGACTGCCACCTTTTGTCGCACACCGACAGGTGGCACGGCTTGAAGTGCCAAAGGTTCGGCCGCCGCGGCCGAACCTGTGCTCTGCGCAGTGGACGTCTGAAACGCGGCCGTCTTTTACGCGACCGGCGGGAGTGCGGGCGGGAGAAGGAATGGGTGCCGGGAGGGGGG
>CALLYM010000086.1 GCA_937858155.1 uncultured Phycisphaerales bacterium
GTCGAGCTCGGCAAGTACATGAAGGACAAGTACGGCATCGAGGCCGCGGCCGGCGGCGGTGTCATGATGGCGGCGGCGGCTGGCGGCGGCGCGGCCGCGGCGGCCCCCGTCAAGGACTCCTTCGACGTCGTCCTCAAGGCCGTGGACGCGGCCAAGAAGATCGGCCTCATCAAGGTCGTTCGCGAGGCGACGGGCCTGGGCCTCGCGGAAGCGAAGGCGCTGGTCGATGCACCGGGCAAGCCCATCAAGCAGGGCCTCGGCAAGGACGACGCCGAGAAGCTCAAGAAGCAGCTGGAAGAAGCGGGCGGCACGGTCGAGCTCGCCTGAATTTCTTGCCGCTGATCAAGCACGAATCACAGGGGCCGGCGCACACGCGCCGGCCCCTGTGCGTTTTTGCGAGTTGATTCATCCAGGCGACCGCGTTGGAGTGCGTGCACGGATGGGGGTACCGTCGTGCGTGCGGAACGCGTCCAAACCCACCGCGGAATCGATCGAGCGTGAAGTGCGCACCAACGTCCTTGCGCAGCGCGTGGGGGGGGGGACCGTCGCGGACCTTGACTTGTCGCACGAGTTTGTGACGAGGCTCACCGACCGGGCTCTTCGCGCAGCGTTCGTGGAGCGGTTCCGGGTGGTGGTAGTGGGCGGGGGGGGAAAGGCAGAGGTCATCCAACGGGCATCGCCGCCAGGCACAGCCGGCCCGGCGCTCAACCGGGTACCGATGCTGGCGCGGGATGGCCTGATCGGCGTGCTGTGCCGGGAAGTGGGGCGTGCTCGCTTCGACCATGCAGCGGCGTTGCGTTCGCTCCACAACTCGGGTTTTCCGAGCGATCTTCTCTCGATGTTCCGAGTGCCGGGCTCGGACCGCATGACAGCGGACGATGTTGCAAGGCATGTGGCCGCGAGGCTCACGCGGGGCGAGCCTGTTCGCCGGATTGCGCAGTCACTGGAGTTTGCGCCCCGCGCCACCATCCCGGGCTTCGCGGCGACTCAGGATTCGGGCACGGACGACTTCGTGCTGCTGCGGCTGCAATGCCCGACGCACGATCGGTACCTGGGGCCCGGGGACGGCAGTTGCCCGGACTTGGTACACGGGGTTCTGAACGCGACGCCGGGGGTGCCTGCGGTGGTGCTGGCGCATGGGGCGGTTGGGGATGTGCGGCAGGGCGTTCAATTGATCGAGCACAACCCGCCCGCGACACAATGGGCGCGGGACAACGCGCTGTGCGGCTGGGCTGGAGACGGGCCCGCGCACCTGCTGCCACGGTTCCCCACGTACAAAGAGGCAACCTCCGAATTCCTGCCAACAGACGACCTCGCGGACGTGCCCATGCTGGGGCGGTGCGGGGTGCAGGCACGCAGCCCGCTGCTGTTTCAGGCGGGCAACATCATCACCTATCAGGATGCTTCTGGCAAGGTCATGCTTGTGGGCGAGGCGGAGGTAGCCAGGAACCGGGCGTTGGGATTGACCACGCGGCAGGTCGTCGAGTTGTTCCAGGCGGAATGTGGCGTCGATCGGGTCGTGGAACTGCCGGCGGCGTCGTACCACATTGACCAGGAACTCAGCGTTCGGGCGGGCACTGACGGATGCGTGGCCTTCGTGGCAGACGTACACGCAGCGGTGAAGCTTGTGATCGAGGCCTCTTTGCCGTTGCTGTGCGGCGCTGAGCGGTCGGGTGCCGTGACAGCCGCGATGCAGGCGGGAAGAGGGCGAGAGGCGCTTGCGCTCATATGGGAGGGGCTTGAGCCCCATCGGACTGCGGAGGGTGGCTGGCCGGTGGAATTCGCAACGCGGCTCCGCAAGGGACCGGCCGATAACGGGGTCGCCAATTTTCGGCGATTACTGGGCGCGCTCGATGAATTGACGGCGACATGCTTCGGACCAGAAGAGTTGGGCGACGCGTTCGCGCAGGCCTTCCTTCGGTCTTTGAAGCGACGCGCGCGGGATCGCGCGGCGATCAGGGCTGCGCTCACGGGCCTTGGGCTTCGGGTGGTTCCCATGCCCGCCATGCCCGATGACGGTCGTGGGGCGAACCCGCTCAATATGGTGCACGCGCCTGGCTACACACTCATGCCGATGGTGGGGGGAGTGCTGGAGCCATTTGATCGGGCGGCTGCGAGCACGGTCCTGGGGTGCGTGGCTACGGATGTGCAGGTACGACTCATCCCTTCAGGGGAAACCCAATGCCGGGATGGTGGCGTCCGGTGCTCGGTGGGGGTTTATGGGAGGCCATCTGGAGGGTTATGAGGCGCGAAATTTGAAAATCAGTCCAAAGAGTCCCTTGTAGTGAGGTGGGGGGTCTGGTACATTATTTCCACGGAGTCTTGATTGCTCGGGGTGGTCCGCGCTGTCGCGTGGCGGTCCCGGGTGGCTGCTCTGCGTGTAGACAGCCGTGCCGCGGCGCTGCGGCAAACCGAACCTCTTAGTTTGGAGAAGGCGATGCTGAAACAGACGAGCAAGGGAGTAGCATGTGCGGTTCTGATGGCGGCTGCGGGGAGCGCGATGGCGCAGCCCACGCCGGCGGCCTGCGGGAGCGGCACCGGCCCGGACGTGATCGTGGGCATTATCACGGGCCCCACCAACTACACAGCGGTTGGCACGCGGGAAGCTGTCTCATTCGGCACGACGTCGTGCAACATGGGCACGACGGCACTCCACTGGGACGCTTCACCGGCGAACACGCACCCGGTCATCGGCGGGAACCTGTATAAGTGGAGCACGGTCAATGGGGCTACCCGGTTTGAGCAGATCGGCCTCTCCTGGCTGAAGCACGGTTTCCTCGCGCTCGCCAACAGCGATTGCTGCACCTGCCAGAACCCCGGCACGGGTGCGCTGCTGGGCGTCGGCTGCTCCGACCCCTATACCTCCAGCCGCAACGGCACGCAGAGCGGCCTTGGTCCGCGCAACACCGTGAACGCCCACACGGGCGCGTACCCGACCGGAACTCCCACCCGCCCCAGCGGCGGCAACCTGGGCCGGTGCGAGGTGGAAATCGCCGACCTGGAAGCGTCGAGCGCAACGGTGAAGTACGTCGGCGAGTGCCAGTACGTCACACCGGACGATGCAGCGGCCGGTCGTCAGAACAACAACGCCTCCCGCATCGACGTGACGGCCTCGGGCTCGGGGACCACGTGGACCTTTGGGTTCAGCGGCACGACGACGCGCCAAGAGTCGGCGATCTGGCGTTGGCGCGGCTTTGACCCGACGGTCACCATGAACTACGTGCAGGTCCCGGACGATGGCATGTACGTTGTCGGCTCCAAGGCGACCGACCTGGGCGGTGGCCAGTGGCATTACGAGTACGCGGTCTACAACATGAACGGCGACCGTAACGGCGGTTCGTTCGGCATCCCCGTGCCCGCCGGCGTCACGGTGAGCAATATCGGGTTCCACGGCGTGGTTCACCGCGATGGCAGCGGATCTGGTGCAATTCCCTACTCCACGGCTGCGTGGTCCACGACCGAGTCTGGAGGGATGCTGACCTTTGCGTGCGAGACGCCGGCCGCGAATCCCAACGCGAACGCGATCCGTTGGGGGACCACGTACAACTTCCGCTTTGACACCAACTCTCCTCCCGCGTCCGGCTCCAACAACGTGACGCTCGGCCTGTGGAAGAACGGTACGGTGCCCAGCGTGCAGGTCGGTGCGGTGGTGCCTTCGTGCGGCGTGGCGGCGGGCTTCTCGGCCCACCCGTCCGCATCCACGGTGTGCCCCGGCGACAACGCCACGTTCTCCGCCACGGCAACGGGTACCAACCCCGCGCACCAGTGGCAACGTGAGACCTCTCCGGGCGTCTATGCGAGCATCGGCAACGGCGCGATCGCTGGCCTGGGTACCGTGTCCGGAGCCACCACCGGTACGCTCACGATCACGGGCGTCGAGGCTGGCGCGACCAGCAACTTCCGCGACACCGCTTCCAATGGCTGCGGCACGGCGTCCGGCAATCCCGCAAGCCTGACGGTGCGTCCTGCCAACGACCCGCTGTGCGGCGGACTCGTGTGCGATAACACTGACTTCAACGGCGATACCCTGCAACCCGACACGGCGGATATCGACGACTTCCTGTCTGTGTTCTCCGGCGGGCCCTGCAGCACAGGCAACTGCGGCGACATCGACTTCAACAACGACAGCCTGTACCCCGATACGGGTGACATTGACGCGCTGCTGAGCGTGTTCAGCGGTGGTCCCTGTCTCTAATTCGGTGGAGTCAAAGACCTTTCAAAGCCCCGGGGGTAACCCCCCGGGGTTATTTTGTTCGAATTTTGATCGGTAGCAAAAGCCGCGCCACACTTGTGGACGCTGGCAAAGTGGGGTGCTATCTTTGCGGGCTACGGGCCGAGTGGCTCGTGGCGGGCGTCTTGGCGGACCTTGGGTTGTTCAAGCGGTTTGGGATGGACCGTTGACCAACGTGACTCAGAATTTCTAACAGGCATCGGCTCCAACGCGTGATGGTTTGACGCGTCGGGGTCTTTGTCTACGTATCCATCGAAGGACACACGATGGCGGTAATCTCATCGTCGGCTCATTCTGGTTCGAAAGTTGTGCGAAACTTCGCAAAGCGCGGGGACGCGGTGACGGTGGGGGACCTCACGGAGGTTCAGTCCGCCGGCTACGAGCGTTTTCTGCAGCTGGGCAAGGGCCCGGACGAGCGGGACATCAGCCTGGGCCTGGAGGCCCTGATGCGGGAGGTGTTCCCCATCGAGTCGTACGACGGCACGATGAAGCTGACGTACGTCAACTACTCGCTGGAGGAGCCGCGGTACACGCCCGACGAATGCCGTGAGCTCCGCCTCACGTACGGGCGCCCGTTCCGCGTCACGCTGCGCATGACGCGCGAGACCAAGGGTGAGACGTACGAGGAACAGATCTATCTGGGCGAGTTCCCGATCATGATGGGCGGCGGCGAGTTCATCGTGAACGGAGCCGAGCGCGTGATTGTCAGCCAGCTGCACCGGTCCCCCGGCGTGGACTTCTCGATCATCAGCAGCGAGGGCGACCGCCCGCTGCACAGCACACGCATCATCCCCGAGCGCGGCAGCTGGATCGAGCTGGAGGTCACGAAGAAGGACGTGCTGGCGATGCGCATCGACCAGAGCACGAAGCTGGCCGCGACCACCTTCCTGCGCTGCCTGGACGAGAGCGTGGCGGAAACCAGCGCGATCCTGGGCCTGTTCTACGAGATCAGCGAGGTGAAGGCGGAGAACGTGAAACCCGACCACTGGGCGGCGGACACGATCGTCGACACCGAGACCGGCGAAGAGCTCGTCCACGTGGGCCGCCAGATCGGCCAGGAGGCCGCGGCCAAGATCGTCAGCAGCAGCCTCAAGAAGGTGAAGGTCATCGAGAACCCCAGCGACGTGCTCATCCTGAACACGGTCGCGGAGGAGAAACTCGATCAGTTCGCGGAGTACGCGGAGACGACCTACGACCGCGCCCTCCTCAAGGTCTACAACAAGCTCCGCCCCGGCAACCCGCCGCAGGTGGAGAAGGCCAAGCAGCTCTTCTATGAGAAGTTCTACGACGAGAACCGCTACCGGCTCGGGCGCGTGGGCCGGTTCCGCATCAACCGCAAGTTCCATCAGGACGTGCCGGATGACGCGATGACGCTCCGTTCGGAGGACTTCGTCAACGCGATCCGCTACCTGGTGAAACTCCGCGTCGGCGATCAGTCTGCCCAGGTGGACGACATCGACAACCTCGGCAATCGCCGGTTGCGCACGATCGACGAGCTGGCGTCCGACGAAATCCGCAAGGGCTTCCTGAAGCTCCGCCGCACGGTGCAGGAGCGCATGAGCGTCAAGGACCCGGACGAGATCGCCAAGATCGCGGACCTGGTCAACTCCAAGAGCATCTCGAGCGCGATTGACTTCTTCTTCGGTCGGTCCGAGCTCTCGCAGGTGGTCGACCAGACCAACCCGCTCTCGATGCTCACGCACGAGCGGCGGCTGTCGGCGCTGGGCCCCGGCGGTTTGAACCGTAAGCGGGCGGGCTTCGAAGTCCGCGACGTGCACATTTCGCACTACGGCCGCATCTGCCCGATCGAGACGCCGGAAGGCACCAACATCGGTTTGATCTCGAGTTTGGCGATCTACTCGGCAGTCGACGAATACGGCTTCCTGGTCACC
>CALLYM010000087.1 GCA_937858155.1 uncultured Phycisphaerales bacterium
GCCTCGCCGGAGAGGTGGCCGAGAGGCTGAAGGCGACGGTTTGCTAAACCGTTATACTGGTTTTGGCCGGTATCGGGGGTTCGAATCCCCCCCTCTCCGCTTCCAGCAGCCCTTGCGAATGCAAGGGCTGTTTTCGTAGGCGGTTACGTGAGATCGTCTGCACAAAGTCACCTCTGCTGTCCCGGAACTGCTTCGATTTTGTCGTACCTGCTTCGATTGCGGCGGGCGACATCGTGCAGGCTGGGTGGAATGAACGGTCAGGCCGGAGGTTCTCGCGCTCACTGCGGCCCCGGGTTCAATCGAGTCGGTGCGTCTGTGCGTGAACTTCCGTCAACGGCGGGGCGAGGGTTCAAACCCCTCACCAATGGGGCGCTTGCCACCGGGTGGGATGGCGGCGGGAACGACCAACCAGAACCGTAGGTCGTCAAGCCAATTCAAAGTACCATCGCCGGCCGCCCATGCGTGACCTGCTCAACTTCCGCGGCTCTCAGTCTCGTCAGCAGCACCCCTGAAGAGGACCACTTCACAAAAGCTCTTGATTATGAACGCCGCTAGCGGGTCCGGTGTTCGGTTTGGAACGCACGGTTGCCCTCGATCGCGCTGTCCATCGCGTGGAGGTCGTACACGATGACCGACCGCCCCTCCGCGCCTGCGGCGAGGTACTGTGACGTAGGATCGAACGCGAGGTGCACGATCGTTGCGGCACGGGGTTCGAGTGCCATTAACTGCCGCAGCGTGGTGGCGTCCCACAGTCGGATGCTGCCGTCCTCAGAGCCGGTTGCGATGAGCATTCCGTCGGGAGAGCATGCAAGGGCCGGCGCCAACCGTTGATGGGCAACCACGCTCGCACGCCGCGTCCCGGTCGCAACATCCAAGACATCCAGCATGCCGGCGTACGTCGTCGCGAACAGCGTGCGCCCATCGGGGCTGAATGCTACGCCCCAGGGCAAGCCGGATGTTTCGAGCGAAGTGGTGGGCTGTAGCGTCGCAGCATCCCATAACTGCACGCCCGAAGAAAGGACTGCGCCCGCAAGCACGCGCCCATCCGGTGAGAGTGCCAGTCCATCTACGCGCTTGGCGCACCTGGGAAGTTCCCGTGCAACACCCCCGGTTGCAAGGTTCCAGAGTCTCATCGAACCGTCGATATGCCCGGTGACCGCGGATTCCCCGTCACGGAGGATGCACAACGTGTAAATCTCTGGTCCGCGATCCCCCAAGGTCTGCACCACTTCCCCTCGCCTGACGTCAAACACCCGCAGCCGCCCGTCCATTCCGCCGCTCAGGACGGACCCGGAGCCTGCGAAGAACGACATAGCCCGTTCCCGAAGCCGCACACTCCGCTGCGCGGAGACAATCCGCTCCAGGCTCCCTACACGGAACACATCCGTCTGCATGCCGCCCCCATCCACCGCCAGCATCCGTCCGTCGGGCGACCACGCGCTCGAAAAGCACCACGACTGGTATCCACCCAGGCGAACAACACCCGGTTCTCCGCGTGGATCAAAGCACCGGACCTCTCCCTGATCACTCGCTGTAATGATCCGCCCTTCCGGCGTCCACCCAATGCGCATGATGGAGTGCTGCTGCTGCCCCAGCGACCGCAACGCGATCCCCGCCCGGCTTCGAGTCCCGACGGGCGCAATGAGAAGTTCCTGCCCCGCCCCAATCGCGAGCATCGATTCGTCCGGGGACAACGCCGCGGAAAACGCCATGTTCGCAAGGTCTCGGCACACAACCTCAAACCTCCCTGATGCGAGGTCTAACACGCCAATGTCGTTGCACGAGCGCGAAACTACCAACGACGAGTCGTCGGCGCTGAACCCCATCCAACGCACCTGATCATGCGGCGCCATGGGGATCGTGACAGTGTCATCCCGCATGCCCATGCGGTACACGCCACGACCTGAGGTTGGAGAAGGCCCCGCCGCAACCACTGTCGAACCGCTTCGGTCGACCGCGAGCAGGCCCACCGCGTCGAGCTCGGTCACCCAAGAATCAAGCTGCACCCGCTTCGCGGTATCCCAAACCGTAATCCTCCGGTCTCCAGAACCTGTGACGAGCCGCGTCCCGTCGCCGCTGTACACCAGGCTCGTCACGCCGCGGGTGTGCGTTGCTCCGTCTCCCAGGTATTCGGGCACAGGGTGTTCGTCAACGGGAATGGTCGCCACGCAGCCGTTCGCAAACCCGATCGCTACGAACGCACCATCGGGAGAAAACGCCAACGACGTCACCGGGGAATCGAGGTGTTCCACGCCCGACCATCTCACCCCGTCACTCCCGCGCAGCAGCTCCACAGCACCATCTGCGCGAGCGACCGCGATGGTGGAACCATCCGCCGCGATCGCGGACCGCGTCCCCCCGACCACTTGCACCGTCCAAAGGCACGGGATGCGCTGGTACATCTCCCACAATGCCCAACGCGCTTGCGTCGACTCGGGGTTGGCGAGGTACTCGTCCCAGAGCGTGTCCTCTGCGAGTTTGAGTTTCCCCGCGGCCGCCTCCGCACGACCGCGGTCAATCTTCGCTGACGTCAGTTCGGCTTCCAGAGCGTGGCTGAGCGTCGCGCTGCGCTGTGATTCCTCTTCAGCCGCTTTGCGCGCGAGGTCCGATTCACCAGCAAGGCGGGCGTTCTTCGACGCCATCGCGGTCGAGTACACCGCGAAGCCGACGACGAGCGAAAGCAGCACCGCCGCCAGTGACACGATCGCCCAGTGCCTCCGGGCGATCTTGGTGACGACATAGACCGCCGAGTCTCGCCTCGCGGCGATCGGCCGGTGCTCCAAGTACCGGCGCAGGTCTTCGCCCAGCGCCGCAACCGAGGAATACCGCCGCTCGCGGTCGGGGTGGATCGCTGTCGAAACTATGACTTCCAGATCCCCTCGCAAAGCCCGGTCCGCACGCGACAGGGGCGACGCGGTCCGTTCTCGCAGAATCTTCGCGGCCTCTGTGAGAGAAACGCTTGAAAAATCAAAGGGAAGCGAGCCGCTGAGCAGCTCGTACACGATGACGCCCAGCGCATACACGTCCGCCCTCGTGTCGACGGGCTCCCCGAACATCTGCTCCGGGCTCATGTACGAGGGTGTGCCGATCACCTGGCCCGCGCGTGTCGCCATTGTCGCATCGCCCGGATCATCCGCCGACCTCGCCACGCCAAAGTCCAGCACCTAGGGCTGCCCCGCGCTCGTCACCAGGATGTTGCCGGGCTTGAGGTCGCGGTGGATCACCCCCCGCTGGTGCGCGTGCTGTATCGCGTCGCACACCTTTACCATCAGTTCAATCTTGTCCGTCGTCGTCAGCGTGTGCGCACGGACATACTTGTGCAGCGGCAAACCGTCCACCAACTCCATCACGAAGAACGCCTGGTCGGGCGAGTTCTCGTCCGCGAGCCCTGCTTCATACAACTGCGCGATCCCGGGGTGGTGCAACCGGGCGAGCAACTCAATCTCGGTGCGGAACCGGCGCAGCATGGTCGGGGTCGACAGCCCGTGCCGGATTGACTTGAGCGCCACCCGACGCCTCGGGAACGACTGCTCCGCCTCGTACACCACCCCCATCCCGCCCTCACCGATCGCGCGTAGAAGCCGGTACGC
Source organism: uncultured Phycisphaerales bacterium (assembly GCA_937858155.1). GTDB lineage: Bacteria > Planctomycetota > Phycisphaerae > Phycisphaerales > UBA1924 > BJHL01. Next base: position 3,591 of record CALLYM010000087.1, read on the forward strand.
ACCTTTCAACACGGGTGTGGGCTCACCGTCCCGGAGCACCAAACCTGGTGGTACCAAAGTGTGGTCCTTGATGGCATCCAAACCCGCGGCCGTCGCCACCGGCGAATCGATACGATCGTGCTCCGCGAGCAGACCCTCTAATTCAGCCTTTAAACCCGGCTGTTGGGCAAAGCGTGCGTCGATGAGTGGTCGTCGCTGACTCGGCGAAACCGGCGCCAGTTCGTCGAAGGCCTCCGAAACAAGTCGATACTGTTCGGGTGTCATTCCCTGGTCTCGCCCAAAATAAAAGTCACGAGCCCACGCAAAAGAATAGCCATCGCTCCCGTTAGATGCGCACTGGTACTGCCCCATGCCCATCACCCGACACCCATTTTTGCCCTTGAAGCCAGGTGACGAGTGGCTCCGCCGGTTCGCGGTGGACGAGGCAGCCGTCACCAGGCTCAGCACAAGCCTTGAACTCATCCGCTCCAAAGGGCCGAGCGTCACCAAGTCGTTCTACGCCCTGCTCTTCGAGCGATTCCCGGGCGTTCGGGCGATGTTCCCGGCCGATATAGCGGCACAGGAACGCAAACTGCTCGACACGCTGGTGATGGTTATTGAGCACGTGCGCCACCCCCAGCGCGTCACAGGCATGCTCCAGGATCTCGGCAGACGCCACGTGGGATACGGCGCCCGACCGGAGCACTATGCCATCATCTGTTCGATCCTGGTGGAATGTCTAGCCAAAGAAGCGGGCAAGGACTGGTCGCCCCAGCTCGAGACCGAATGGACGCAGGCGCTCGCGTTGGTGTCTCAGATCATGATCGAAGCCGGTGAGACGGCCACCGCCGCGTCCCACCGGCCTCCAACCTCTTCCTGATTCTTTTCGTCTGCTGTCAAACTCCCCACGCCGTCGGCAGCCGCGCTTCAATTGAGCGCTCGATATCACTCAGCCCGAGACGCACCAATTTCGCGGTTCAGCCACGCCCTTGCAAAGACCCATGACTTCTTGACTGTGGCGGGTGATATCCCCATCGCCGAGGCGGTCTGCTCGATGGAGAGCCCCGTGAAGTACCGCAGCATGACAACCTGCACCGCGCGTTCATCGAGTTCCTTGAGTTTCTCCAGTGCTGCATCGAGTGCAATCAGTTGCTCCGCCTGAGCGTCCGAACCCGGGCCTTCACCCGGGTCCGTCGCGACGGCATCGTCTCGCAGTTCGACCCGACCGCGGTCGCCGCCCCGCTTCAGGGCGTTCCGTGCCCGCGCACGCTCGATCAGGATGCGCCGCATCGCCTGGGCTGCGGCCCCAAAGAAGTGCCCGCGGCCGTTCCATTGCTGGTCGCCATCGCCCACGAGCCGCATGTACGCCTCGTGCACGAGAGCGGTGGGCTGCAGCGTGTGCCCCGCGCCGGCGTCCATCTCGTTCTGCATGTTCGATGACGCCAACTTGCGGAGTTCCGCATAAATCAGCGGCAGAAGTTCGTCGGACGCCTTCGTGTCACCCGACGCCGCCGCCTGCAGCAGCACCGTGACATGGGCCTGGGCCTGGGATTGGTGTTTCCGATGTCGCTCGGTCGTCAAGACGGGCTCCTGGCTCGGTGTGCGGGGTGAGTTCACTTCATAATGCGCAGGAGGAGAATAGAAAGGCTCGGGATTTGGTGAAAGGCCCGGTTGCGGCATTCGGCATTCGCGACTCATGATTCGCCATTCCAATTGAATTCACGAGCCACTTCCCACCCACCCTGCGCACTGATCTGCGAACCCTCAACCACAAAGGAACCGAACCGTGAACAGCACCACCGCAGTTGTCCTGGCCTCCCTCGCCTTCGCCACCGCCGCCGTTGCAGGCCCGCTCAACCCGCCCGCGGGGCCGGTCACTTCGACCATGAAGACAATGGTCGAGGTCGAGCCCCGCATCGCCATCAATGCGACCAACACTCCGGGCGATGCGGACTCGCTCTTCAAGATCACTCAGCCCGGGTCGTACTACCTGACGGGCAACGTAGCGGGCGTGTCGTTCAAGCATGGGATCGAGATTGCAGTCAGCGGTGTCACCATCGATCTGAACGGCTTTGAACTCGCGGGTACAAACTTGTCTCGCGATGGCATCGCTTCCACCTTCGCGGGTATCGGAAACATCGACATTCGCAACGGCACGATCCGCTCTTGGGGCGAGGAAGGCATCGACCTTGGAACAACCCCTACCACCAGCAGTCGCATTTCTGGCGTGCTTTGCCGCTTGAATGGCGGCCTAGGAATTCTTGCGGGTGCCAACACCATCATCAGCGAGTGT
>CALLYM010000088.1 GCA_937858155.1 uncultured Phycisphaerales bacterium
TGACGCCTCAGCGGCCGGCGAGCAGCGGTGTGCAGCGCTCGCGCAGGCCCGCGGGCAGCGTGCGGTCGAGCGCCGCGACGATCTCCGCGTTCGAGTAGCGCGGCGAGAAGTGCGTGAGCAGGATCGCCTCGTTCTGGAAGAGCTCCGCGCGCTCCGCGATCTCGCGGAAGCCTCCGGCCGCCATGCCTCCGCGCTCGGACCGCCACGCGGCGTCCGGGCGGGGCCGGCTCCAGCTCCCGTGCTGGAATCGGCGGCCCCGGGGATGGCGTCACCGTTCACGACACGCAGGCGGCGTAGCGACAGTCCGTAGCGCAGTGCGTCCACGGTAGTCGTCACATGCCTGCGACAGAAGCCAGCGGTTCGCCCCATGGGAGAACCGCGAGGTTCGCGTATCTACCCACCCATTTTTCTTCGAGTACACGCGCGCAACGCGTATCAGAGATTGACAGAAGGGAATCGCAAAATCGCACGAAATTGGCCCCTGAAAACCCTATAAAGCCTCAGCGGGGCGCCGATCATTGGAGTGTAGGTCAGGACAGCGGAGCGCAAGACAGCAGGTCAAGCGAACCGCTCCTAACACCCACATCACACGACAGCCCACATCCCCTGAGATCACACGCGGCGCACTCGGGCGTCCGTGCCTCAGGACTTCAGACGGGGAGGTCTCTCGCCCTCCCCCACACGGCAGGCGCCGCTTCCGAGAGCGGTCTTTCACGCGCCTCGTGCGCACCCATAGTCACGGCGCAGCTGCGCCACATCCACCCCCGGTCGTGGCCGCAGCGTCAGCACCAGCTCCTGCTGCTCTCCCGGCGGACTGGAGCCTGCCCTGAGCGCAGTCGAAGGGTGTCCACTGCCCTGTCCCGGCGAACTTCCAAGTCCGGGTGGACCTACGTGTCCGCCCAGCTCAACCACCGCGCGCTCGCTGAGGTTCAGTTCGCTGGCAATCCCCTGCACGCTCCAGCAGGTGCAGGGCGGTCAGAGCCTCCAGCAAGTAGGCCGCCGCCTCGGCGCCCAGGGCAGGAGTTCGGCTGAGTTCATTGATGACCTCGCGCGTCACCCGCGCGAGCAGTTCCAGTTGCGCGTCGTCGATGCAGTACGGCGGCATCCAGTACAGCACGTCGCCGAGCGGGCGCAGCACCACGCCGCGCTCGTCGGCCCCGGGCACGACATCCGCCGCACGCTGGTCCCGCTGGGGCCCGTAGCCGTTTTCGGCGCGAGCAACTTTCCGTTGGCATACGGCGTCTGCGGTGGCGACAGCGCGAGCGCCCTCGCGGCGGGGTGCAGCGTGGTGGTGAAAGAACACCCGGCGCACCCGCGGACGGGGAGATTGCTCCACTCCGTGGCCGCCACGGCTCTCGCCTCGTCCTCTGCGTCCCATTCGTCTTCGTTGTCCCGTCTGCTTTCCTACATCCCCCACGAAGACCCAAAGGACTACTCCGTCGCGCAGCAACTCGTCCAGCATCCGGTGATCAGCGCGGTCGGGTTTACCGGGTCGATTGTCGGTGGCCTCGCGGTCGAACGCCTCGCCCGCGAGCGCACCGTGCCAATCCCGGCATTCTGCGAAATGGGCAGTGTGAACCCCGTGTTCATTACGCCCGGCGCGATGGACGCGCGGGGCGAGAAGATCGCCGACATGCTCGCGGACGCGGTGCTCGCGCGCTTCGGCCAGCAGTGCACGTGCCCCGGCGTGGTGTTCTTCACGAAGAGCGCTATGAGCCCTGCGTTTCCCGCCCGCCTGAGGGAACGCTTCAAGGCCAGTACATTCCGGGACATGCTTGCGCCGTGGGTCCGCGATGGATACAACGCGAGGATCAACGAGATTGAAGACAGCGGCGAGGCGATCCTGAATGCTTTTGGTGAAGTCATAGCGCGTGGCGACCCAGCTAGAAACGCACAGGCATACTTGTGGGGCACCGATCTGCCGCGATGGAACTCGACGCCGGTCCTCCGCGAAGAGTGCTTTGGCCCCAGCACTATTTTCGTCATGATGCCGACGTGGGACGACCACGCCACCGCCCTTCTCTCGGGCAACCTCACCCTCTCCATCTTCTTCGACGACCACGACGCCGCCGATACCGCCCGCGCCCGATCCGTGCTCAACCACCACGCCCGCCACGCCGGCCGCATCATCTTGAATGGTGTGCCCACCGGCGTGCGCGTCGTACCGGGCATGGTGCACTCGGGGCCGTACCCGGCGTGCAACCGCCCCGACACCACGGCGGTGGGCCACCACGCCATCGCCCGCTGGTGCAGACCCGTGTGCTACCAGAACTGCCCGCAGGCGCTGCTGCCCGAAGAGTTGAGGGATGAAAATGCTCACGGCGTGACGCGACTGGTGGACGGGATGTACAAACAGACACAGAGCGGGAAGTCCAGTCAGTGAAGTCGATGATGAGCTCACAGCAGCAGCCAAGGCGGAGTCCAGGCAAATCACGATGGTTGTGGTGCCTGCTGAGTGGAAGCGCACTCTGGATAGCCACGTGGACGTTGGTGTTGTTTGCCAGTCTGCACAGGCCGATTGCCGCAACGTGCGGAGGGCACGATGTACTCGTGATGTCCGGGATGGTCTGGGCCAATATGCCTCCAGTCCGGCCAGACTACATGAGCAACTTGGAAGCGTCTGCTGCGCACGCGCATGCCGGGCTACGCGAGCTGTTCTTCATTGAATGGATGCCGATTGAGAGCAGTGTCCGGCTGAACTGGAGTGTGCTTCCACACCGATGGCCAGACGGCACGATTGAGCTGCCGATTTTGGCAATCCTGCTGCCCGGTGTTCCGTTCTTTGCTTGGTCGATGCTCCGCCTATGGAAGGGTCGGACTCGCTTGGGTTGCTGCCCGAAGTGCGTGTATGACCGTGCCGGGATTCCCCACAATTCACCTTGCCCTGAGTGCGGGCATATCCCCACCCCCGTGCCTTAACACCGCGTGATCGCTGCTTTCTTCTCCTCTCTCTGCTCCATCTCCTCCGCGTTCAGCTTCTCTTGGTACTATCCGCCTATGGCCCGCCTCCCGAGACTCTTCGTGCTTGGCACGCTCCTGACCGCCGTGTGCCTGTCGGCGTGCTCGTCGCTCTCCTTCTCCGGCGGCTCGCCCGCGATGGTTTCTCCGGTCACCGGTGACCGGTTCTCGCCCTCGCTCCCCACCAGGGTCTTTACGCCGTCGCAGGCGGGCGTCGCTGACTACTACCTGACCGATCTCCCCAAAGAGGTTCTCGCGGGTGGTGGCGCGGGGGGCGACCTTTCTCACGCGACCGGCACCATCGTCCACGTCCACCTCTTCACCAAGCCCCGTGCCGGCAGCACGCCCATCGCCACCGACGCGACTACCGCCATCATCCGCGTGTACGTCCTTACGGGCGGGCAGGCCGGCCTCTACGGCGGCGGCGGATTCTTCTCGCCCAGCGGCAGCGTCGACGGCAAGGAGGCCGGCGGCAGCACCCGCAGCGCAACGCTGCACCTCACACAGGCCACCAAGGGCTTCGAGGACGCGATCGGTCCCACGGAATTCTCCGGCTCCTTCCACGCCCGCCGCGACGACGCCACATGCGAGCGCCTGCGGCTCATCACCCAGGCGTTGGAGGGTGCGATGGAGCAGGTGGAGTAAGCGGGGCTATAAACGCAGCCCCATCTTGCCAAGCAGCGAAATTGCGGCGCCGCGGTACAGCACCGGTCGCATCGCCGCGGGCAGTGCGAAGCCTTGCAAGCGCGGCGCTGCGAGCGGGTCGGTGATGGACGGATCCACCATCCGCAGGTCGGGGTCGGCGATGGGGCTTTCGCCGTCGTAGTCGGTCTCGAACATCATGCGCAGGGCGAGGTACCGGCTGGCGTAAAGGTCAAACGCGGTCTCCTCGCTCTCGGCAAGGTCGGCCATCGGGTGCTTCACCACGGCGGGTTTGCCGGCATTGAACCCCGGCGCGGGGGCGGTGGGGGGGGCGGGTGAAGCGGGTGCCTTGGTGACTAGGTGCTCGTCTGTGGTCACGATGTCGCTGCCGAAGCAAATGCGGTCCTGCCACTTGTCGAAGAACTCGATCACGCGCGTGCGTGGGTGTTTCGAGAGTTCGCGTACGACCCACTTGGTGGCGGACGTATCGATGTGGAAGTTCTGGTGGCGCGTCAGCAGGCCGTCGAGAAAGGCAAGGTCTTCCGCGTACCCGCCCATGTGAGCGCCCAGGAACGGCACGTCGGCAAAACGGTCCAGCAGTTTTTCCAGCCCGACATACTGCTCCCGCTTGGGCGGGTAGATGGACGTATCGGCGTACTTGGCGGCGAACCACGTGTCGGGGTCCGCCACGTGCACCATCACGCCCATGCCCAGCGACTGGGCGAGCTTGACCTGGCGGACGCGCCACTCGCCGTCGAAGGAGACGAGCTGGCGTCCTTCGGACCCCGGGAACATCTCGAACACGCGGGGCGCATTCCAGAGCTTGATCATCCTGCTGCCGAACTGGTCGTGGAAGGCCTGGATGTCGCTCAAAAAACCCTCGGTGAAGGCGTGACGCCGGTCGGGGGTGCGGAAGTCCGGGAAGGCGATGAAGTGGACAAAGTCGCCCAGGGCGGCCCTGACGGTGCCGGCCTCCGGGAGGCGGACCATGGTCAGAGCTTTCGTGATACCGAATATTGCCGCGACCCGCTTGTGGATCGCCAGGGCTCCGGGCCCGTTCAGGTGCGTATGGATGTCAACAATGCCCACGGGGGGCGGCGGCAGGAGCTTCGCGGCGGCGGCGTAGTCGAGGGCGAAGCGGTTTTCCGGCCGCGGCGGGCGCGCCGGCACGGCTCGGGCGCTATCGAGGGAGAACGTGGGCGTGCGGTTGGGCATGATTGGGGACCGATGGTACACGACGCGGGTGCAATCTACGCAGGCTCGGCGACGGCGTTCGATGCCGGACGTGGCGGGGGCGTTGCACGCTCCGGTGGGAGCGGGCACCGGCGTCTGCGGGTTGCGATCGCCCATGACTGGCTCTGCGGCTACCGCGGCGGCGAGGGTGTGCTGGAGCGTGTGATCGAGGTCGTGCAGCACGAGCACGAGCTGGCCGGGCTGTTCGTGATGTTCGATGACGAGCGGCCCCTGCGCCCCGCGATCGACGGTGCGCCCAAGGTCGTCTCGCGCGTCGGCCAGTGGCCTGCGGCGAGCACCACGCGCCTGCGGCAGTACCTGATGCCGATGTACCCGAGGGCCGTGCGGCAGCTGACGCACGCGCTGGAGGAGGCTCACGCCAGGAAGCCCATTGACCTGCTCATCACCTCGTCGTCTGCCGCCGTCAAGAACATGCGCCCGCCTCACGGCGTGCCGCACCTGTGCTACTGCCACAGCCCGCCGCGGTACGTGTGGTCGCAGGCGCGGGAGTACCGGCGCGACCATTCGCTTCGGAGTCTGGGCCTGAAGTTCTACGCGAAGAACTACCAGCGGTGGGACCGCATCGGCAGCAGCCCTGACTATGTCACGCGCCTTCTTGCAAACTCCACATACACGGCGGAGCAGATCGCGCAGTGCTACGAGCGTTCGGCGCGGGTGATCTATCCGCCCGTGCGGACGGAGTTCTTCACGCCTGCACTGGAGCGCGTCGGCCAGTCGCGCGGCGACTACTGGCTGTACGTGGGGGCGCTCGAACCGTACAAGCGGGTGGACCTGGCGGTGATGGCGGCGAACAAGCTGAACCAGGAGCTGCTGGTGATCGGGCGCGGGACCGAGTCGCGGGCGCTGCGGCGGCTGGCGGGGCCCAAGGTGCGTTTTCTGGGGTACGTGAGTGATGAGGAGCTCCGTGAGCACTACCGGCGGGCGCGGCTGCTGGTGTTCCCGCAGGTGGAGGACTTCGGGATCGTGGCGGCGGAGGCGCAGGCGTGCGGGCTGCCGGTGGTGGCGCG
>CALLYM010000089.1 GCA_937858155.1 uncultured Phycisphaerales bacterium
CGTGTAGAGGTAGTTCCGTATGACCTCTTCGAGCACGTCGTCGTCGAGGTCGAGACCGCCGTTGATCGCCTCGTGGAGCTTCTCGGCGCGGACCTGGGTCTTCGGCGCGGCGCTGAGCGCGAAGGTGTTGGTCTTGGTGCGCACGCCGGCGCGGCGAAACAGGTCCTCTCTGAAGTTCTTTGGGCAGGCCGCGATGAGCGCGGCGAAGCGGGCGGCGGGGAGCTTCCGGATGATCTCGGTCGGGGTCGGCATCGCGGACGATCGCTAGCCGAAAGGCCGGGGCCTGAGAAGGGGCGTCTTTACCGCGGGGGAGGGGCTTGCTGCTGGAGCGAGAGTCGCACGGTCTCCCGGTGCCCGGCCGGCACCACGATCTCCACCGTCTCCCGCTCGTCGCCCAGGATGCCCACAATGCGGTGGCGCCCCGGGATCACCACGACATCCTGGACCGGGGCGCGGCCCAGCTTCCGGTTCCCGATCATCACCTCGACCTCGTTCGAATCGGCCGTCACCGAGAGGTAGCCGTATTCTTCGCCGCCGCCCCGCTCGAAGCTCATCCCCCAGTAGATCCCGAAGGAGACGCCGAGCAGGACCAGCCCGCTCAGCACCGCCCAAAACCACCGCCCCGAGGTCAGGGCCACCGCGAAGCCATTGACGCGCGGACCTTCGACGGGCGCCACCGGCCTTCGGGCGATCTTGGCGATGCTGTCATGGGTGACCGAGGAGTTGCGGCGCGGTCGAACCGCCTCCAGCTTCGCCTCCTCCACCAGCTCGAAGCCGGCCTCCTGCACTTGTCGATGCCGGGTGGGGTCCTTTCGGGCCTGGGCCAGCGCTTGTTCGCGGACCGCCAGCTCCTCGTGGAAGAGCTGCGCCATCCACTGCGCCAGCTCATCGCGGGCCAGCGCGGGATCCCGTCCGTCCCAGCGCCGGAGCGCGCGGCTCATCTTCAGCGCGTCCCGGTAGCGCCACCGCGGGGTCCGCCGGAGCGCGCGGGCGCAGATCATCCCCAGCGTCCAGGGGATCTCAGGATCGACGAAGCGCGCGATGGCGCTTGAAGCCATGACCCCCGCCGATCTCGGGCCGAGGCCGGATAGAACTGTTTACTGCCCAGACGAGGGAACGTGGCCGCTTGGGTGGCCTAGCGAAACGGTCTCCGCGCAGTACGCCGACTGGCTAGAGCGCGCCCTGAAGATGGCGATGGAGTATTCGATGCACGACCCTGACTGTATGCAATCGCAGGACTTCGATTGCAAGTGCGACTGCGGCCTCGACGCCCTTCGCGCCGCCGTGGGGAAGCTGTAATGGACGCCCAGCAAGCGCAGATGGTGGCTAAGTTCCTTGGGGAGCCGTATTGCGTCAACGACGCATACCCAGACCATGTTGGTAAACGCTGTGATAAGAGTACATGGATATACGCGCTATCCGACGCCGACCTGCTGATGGCGCTGTTGACTAAGGCAGCGGAGATTGGCTTGCGGCCATGGATCACAGAAGGTCTGCGAGACCCGAATGAGCCGCGATGGCGAGCGACGTTCTGGCGCAGCAGGCCTGAGAAGTACGAAGGTGAGCAGTGTTGGGAGGCATTGAGCGGCAGTGGAGACACTCCCCTCGCCGCGCTCATCGCCGCCGTCGTGGCCTACGTGCGGGAAAAGGAGGCAACATGACCAGCGCCCCGTGGACATGGCTGACACGATGCGCGAGGCAGAGCATCTGGTGGACGACATGGCGAACGACTACATGATGCACACCGGGGAGAACGCCGCCGCCCTCCTCGCATTCATCCGGGCGCAGGTAGAGCGGGCGGAGAAGGCGGAGCAAGACGCATCAGCGTGGCGAGCCGCACAAGCGGCAGTGTCGCGGGTGTTCACAGGGGATGCTGCTGCCGCTGGCGCAGACTTTGTGGCGAACTGCCCACTGGGGGATAACTGGGTTGACCCGCTGCCTGCCGAGAACGCTGCCCTCCGCACCTCCCTCACCCAAGCAGAGCGCAATCGCCAATACACCTGTCAGGCTCACGCAGATGAAGTGCGCAAGGGTGGCTCATGCTGCTGGTGCCAGCTCGCGCAGGCGCAGGCCGAGCGGGATGAGGCTGTGAAGGCGCTTGCGATGCGTACAGCATACCTTGACGCCGCCGAATCGGCGCTGCGGGAGGCGAGGAAGGCGCTTGTGAGGCTCGTGGCATTGTATGAAAGCGAGTGGGACTCCGATGCAGATTTCACCATGCCTGACTGGTTGCGGCCCGCATACGACGCCGCCCGCGAGCGGGGGCGGGAGAAGAAGGAGCGGATCCGGACGGGGAGGTGGTCATTGAGTGCTTCTTGTGCGGGCGGATGAGGTCGGCGTTGGTCGCTCCCTTCCGCCGGACACGCAGAGCCCAGGGCGGAAAGATGAGCGTCCCGGCGTGCCTGCACCTCGCGTGACGCCGGGAAGGGGGTAAGTCTACCCGCCGAGCGGGTTTGGGGCGAGAGGTCAGTGGGGTGTGTTCCGTGCCGGGGAGTTTGGTTGTGGGTCGGGGTCTTGGAGTCCATCCATTCGCGCACGTTGTGCAGGTGCGGTACCTTCGTCCCGGGCCTGCTTTGGTGCTGGTCCGGAAAGGCTGGTGCATCGGGGAAGTGCCTGCGCGGGCGAGCGCCCCCTCTCCCAAACGTCGCATTGGGGCGGGGGGCCACACCGGGCCGTGTGCCGGGTTGGGCTGCGCCTTTGTTGCCATAGATTTCCGCCATGCCTACTGAAACCGAATTTCCAGCCCTGCTCGCCGACTTGGGGTTCTCGCTCGATGTGCCGGACGGCTTTGCTGACCCGGGCACGCCCCACGAGGACGTCGACTTTGAGAACTCGGTGGTGTGCGCTCCGCTGGTGCTGCTGGCGTCGCCGGTTGCCACCGCGATCATCACCGTGATGGCGCGTCCGGCGTACGAGACGGGGAGCGTCCTGCAGTGGCTGCGGTTCCTGACAAACTTCCATGGCCTGACGCTGAGCAATGTTCGGTCCGGGACCATCGGCAAGGGCGGGCGGCATCCGGCGATCCTGGCGGACGCGGAGCAGGACCAGGAGGGGATGAAGCTGCGGCTGACGATGGTGGCGATCGAGGATGGGGGCCGGTTCGTGATGGCGCAGGGCCTGTGCCCGGCGGAGCTGTGGCCCAGTTACGGGGAGGCGATGACGCGGGCGGTGCGTTCGCTGTCGCTCACGCGTCCCCAGGGGCCGAAGTACGACCTGGACTCGACGACCGCGATCGGGTGGAAGAAGGAAGACGCCGCAACGCCCGAGTCGTATGAGAAGCACGTGAAGGAGCAGCGTGCCCGGCTGGAGCCGGCGGTGGAGAAGGCGGCGGGGCTGCTCCAACGCGAAAAGTTCGAGGAGGCCGAGGCGGTGGTCGCGGCGGTGGACTCGTCGATCCAGGGTTCGGTTGCGATCGCGCGGATGTACGAGGAGCACCTGCGTGCACTTGTCAAGTCTGGCGCGGCGCGGAAGGACAAGGAGCGGATCGAGCGGGTCTTCCTGCGGGCGTTGTCCTGGGCGCAGAACTGCTACCCCGACCCCCACACGCAGATTGAAGCGGAGAACTACGAAGCCGGGCGGGCGCAGGACCGTGCTCGGCTGGTGGGCGTCCTCGGGTATGAACCCGCGCCCTGAGCCCGACTTGTACCGTTGTTCCTTCACACTCCTTTCTTCTGGGGGCTTTTGCATGATTCCGTACATTCTCGCCGTGCTCGCGTCGCTCATGAGCGCGTGCGTCTCCTTGTGCATGCTGGTGCTGCTGATCGCCGGCTCTCCCAACAGCAGCCCCAAGCAGCTTGCGCAGATCAAGATGTGGATGATCCTCGTGGCGGTGGTCGCGCTGGCCGGCCTTGCGGGCGCGGTGTGGGCGATGGTGTTGAAGCGCCCCACGCTGGCGGCGGGGGTGGGCGTGTTTCCGACGGTGTTTGTCGCGGTGCTGTTTGTGGTGCTGCTGATGACGCAGGGATGAGGGCGCGGGCTGGCCTCATGGAGGTTTTGGGCTCACGGGGGCGGCGCGCCGGCGCGGGCGAGGAGCGATTGGGCTGTGGCTCCATGAAGCGAACGGCCTGAACACCATCGCAAGGGTGGCGCGTGCGGGATGAGGGCTGTTGCGTACAGCGATGTGAGCGGTGGTGGCGCGTCCGGCTTGGGCGGGGTGTTCCGAGGTATGGGCATGGCGGCACAGGGCGCGGCGGGGGCGCTGCGAACTGGGTTTTGCGCATCGCGCGTCGGTTTGTCCTGTGTCGGAGTGCTGCGCGGGGGGCGGGCGGTGAGGAATCGCAGGAGCGTCGTGGCCGCCCGGCGGCGTTCGACGGGGTCGGTGGAAACCCGCGAGATGTCACTCAGCGCGTTGAGCGCGTCGGTGAGCCAGCGGGCGACGAGCTCCGGGCTCAGGTTCTCGATGGAAGCCTGGAGGGTGGGGTGGAGTGCGAGCATGGGGCAAACCTACCACGCGTCCTGCGGTGCGCCAAGGGGGCGGGCGCCGATGACATCAAAGTGTCGCACAAACCGCGTCAATCGGGAGCAGAAAGTTGGGGGCGGGGGCTTGGCTGACCGCTGCAGGCCACCTTGATCGCGGAGCCGATCATGGTGGTGGCACGGGGCGTGGGGTGAGGGAAGTGCGTGGAAACACAGCTATCGCCGTCCAAGGCAACGGCGAACGCCGTGGCACGGAGAGAGGGAAGTTGTTCCACCATTCCACTCGCCCATTATCCAGGCGATTGGGGACGCCGTACCACCCGGTCTTGTCTGACCCCATCTCTGCCTGCCGCCGCTCGATCAACCCGCTCCATCACTTTATTCAAATTGATGCCGACGCCATACACGTTCGGCTTCAGCTCAAGGTACTCGCACACTTTGCAGAATCCTCGCAACAGCTTCAACAGCACGCCTGCCGTCGGCACGCCGCGCCAATCGCCCATAGCTCCATCCAACTCGGCCAACAGTTCCTCGCATGTGCGGTCTCGCTGCTTCGCAAAATACTGCACTTCGATCCGCAGCATGCGCAACGCGTCGATTGTCTTGCGAAGACCTCCCTCATCTCCTTTGCGTACGGACAACGCCGCGACACCAGTCAAGTATTCAGCACGGAGACCCGGCGACATCACCTGTGGCAACAGTTCGCTCGAAAGCACTTCCGCTTTGGCATGCTGGCCATCTTCAACTAGTAGCTCAAGAAGCCGAACTCCGACCTCGACTGCGCGATCGAGTTCATACGCCTGCTCAAGTTGAGTTATTGCAGATCGCGTTTCTCCATGGTCTCCTCGAAGCGTGCCGACCTGATGAAGAAGTTCTGCACGCCCGCTTGTGGCAAAGTCACTCAAATCAATGGACTCGTACCACTTCATGGCTTCAACAAAGTCGGACTCGTCACCAGTCAGTTTCCATTTCACACCAAAGAACTTCGCAGTGGTAAGCCGTTCCATGACATCTGACTGCATGATGCTGTGCTTGCTAGCGAGCACAGTCGCCTTAGCCAAGGTATTTCTGGCGCCCGCCGGGTCTTCAGCTACCTCTTGGAGCAACGCCTTGGTTGTCAGATTCCACACTCGATGCCGGTCGTCCCACGTTAACGCAATAGCGCGGTCCATTAAGCGAATGCCCTCACGCGGGTCCCGCACTTCTCTAATGGCAATAGTGGCTTCGATAAGCTGATTGTCATTCGCAGTGTGTGGGTCGACGCCCGAAAGGACTTCCGTGGCTCGTTTATTGTCATTCAATACTGCATCGAACCATACGGCTTTGGACGCAAGCATTCGCTCGCTGAATACCGCCAGTGGGACGACACCCGCAACGTGATCGAAAAACGCGGGCACTTCTAACTGGCGCCCCTGGGCTCTCATTGCGTACGCAACGCCATCGACGCAATCAGATAGCGCTTCAACATCTACTTGACTGAGCTGTCGCGCGAATGGAAGACCCAAACGCAATGCTGGCACGGTGTGGCGGAACACCCATCCGACGTACCGAGTAAAGATCGCTCTTGCGTGCCGTTCTGCAATCGGCGCAGGAGCATCAGGCTGCAGCGGTATCGCATCATGGCCCGGCGTGTGAATCAGAAGGCCACAGCAATTGGCGAACGACTTTCCTGTGCCGCAGGGGCATTGAATTGTTCTGTCTACAAACCACGGAGCGAGCGGGGGCGATGTGCGTTGAGACACCGTCGGTCGATCGCGCTGCTTCCATTTCCGCTCTTTTTCTTTGCGACGAGCCTGAGACTTTTTTCCCATGGCCCATCGTAACGAGTCAGGCTACATGCGGGCCGATAGCGCCAGAGTTAGCGGTGGGGTGGGCAGGGTGGCACAACAAGTGCCACAGGCTCCGACGGGGCCTTGACCGGCGGTGCCTGTGGTTTGCGCGGGGGGCGTTATGGGTGATTTGGGTGTTCGTCGCGCGGTCGGGCGGCTTGGCCGCGGCGATGCGGCGGCCGCATCGCATGGAAGCGATGCGCTGTGTGCTTTTCCAGGGGTTGCGCGACGCCCGGGGCGGCGTCGCTCCACCCCTGGCTACAGACGTGCGCCCCTCCGGGGCGGCAGGTGGCACGGTTCGGGGCGTCATGGGTGACTTAGGTGTTCATCGCGCGGTCACCACGGCACGTCAGGTGGTCTGTGACGCCGCCATGAAGGGGGTACGAGTGAAGGGAGGGATGCGGGCACGCACTGCGTAGAAGCATAGCTATCGCCTTCTAGAGCCCCGGCGAAAGCTGTGGCACGGCGGCGGGCAGGTTGGGCCACACTGCCCACTTGCCGATATTCGGCGTAATTCCGTGTTGGGTGGCCCGTGGCTAGGCGTTTCGGCGCGTGGTGTTCTGAGTTATGGAGTCGGCGGGGCCTTGTTGGCCGGCCGTCGACCGGTGGCATCGGGCGCACTGTCTGCAGGCCCGACGCGGCTGAGGGCCTTCGCTCTGCGGACGAAAGGACCATATTCATGTTCGGCATTTTTAAGTCGATGTCCCGCCTGCTGGTAGTCGCGTGCGCGTGTGTGA
The DNA here is from genome assembly GCA_937858155.1 of uncultured Phycisphaerales bacterium. Classification (GTDB taxonomy): domain Bacteria; phylum Planctomycetota; class Phycisphaerae; order Phycisphaerales; family UBA1924; genus BJHL01. The sequence continues at coordinate 6,983 of CALLYM010000089.1, forward strand.
CCTTCCTCGCGCTGCCGCAGCAGGCTTCGGCGGTGGTGCGGCCGTACGCCGCGAGCGGCACTGCGCAGTTCACGGGGCCGACGACGTTCGTCGGGTCCGGGCAGGCGAGGCACCTGGGGCGGTACAGCGAGGCGGGCAGCCTCGCGTTCACGCCGACGGGTGACCCCGCCGTGCTGCATGTCGAGGGCACGATCGTGTACACCGCGGCAAACGGCGACGAGTTGCACGCATCGGTCTCCGGCGAGTTGAACGGAGCGACGGGCGCGGTCAACGCGACGGTGACCTACACCGGCGGCACGGGGCGCTTCGCGTCGGCGAGCGGTTCCAGCACACTGACGGGCCAGCTTGGGGCGGGTGGGAGCGTGACGGTGAGCGTGCGCGGGACAATCGACTACTAGGGTCCGCTTGCACACGCGGCGCAATCAAACTGTCATCTCAGGCCGGGCCGTCCAGCAGTGGGCGGGCGGGGTGGCACGACTTGGGTGACGTGACACAGCACGTGGCACAGGCCTCGACGGGGCATTCACCAGCGGTGCCTGTGGTTTGCGCGCGGGGGGGCGTTGTGGGTGACTTGGGTGTTCGTCGCGCGGTCGGGCGGCTTGGCCGCGGCGATGCGGCGTCCGCATCGCATGGAAGCGATGCGCTGTGTGCTTTTCCAGGGGTTGCGCGACGCCC
>CALLYM010000090.1 GCA_937858155.1 uncultured Phycisphaerales bacterium
AACGCGGGGAGCGCGGAGGCGGAAGAGTGGGAAAAGCAGGAGAACATCAGCACCTAGGGCGTGAGAAGAAAAAGTGGGAAAAACGAGTTGGGATTCCGGTTTGGGTGTCGCGGCGCGCGCACAAAGGCGGTTATGTCGTGGAAGTGGCGGCGTGGTGTGCAGGGGAGCAACTTCAGGTGGGGCGTGGACAATTGTCGCTCGCCTGGGGCATGGGCGTCACGGTTTCTGGTATCATGGGTTCCGGGCGTCTCAGCCTGGACCAACTTGACAGACGCGCCGTGCTGAGACGCCCGGGCCGTGCCTGTGTCCGTGTGGATGCCTTGTGCGGCTGTTTGCGTCCTGCGTCTGTCAGGAGAGAGACAAATGAAGACGAGGCATTGGTCGTTGCTTTTTGCCGGCGGCGCTCTGTCGTGTGCCGCGGGTTCCGCGCAGGCGGGGCTCATGCACGCGCAGGTGTGGCTGCAGGGCGTGCCGAGCATTTCGTACGCCGGGCACAACAGCCAGGCGCACGCGAACCGTTCGACGGGCTCCAAGCACATCACGGCGCACGAGCAGAAGGGGTACAACTACATCACGGGCAACGCGGGCTCGGGGCATGCGCACCACCATGGCTCGGACTTCTGGGATCAGGCGCCGGGTGATGGCGGCGGCGGCGATGACGGCACGCTGGAGTATCCCGCGCCCGGTCTGCCCGGGAGCTACCTGCACGTGGAGCAGACATGGATGCCCAACGGCGCGCCGGGGCTGATGGACGTGGAGGTGCTAGGCAACAGCTACTTCCAGGTGGACGCGGCGGACTTTGACGGGCTGACACCCTTGATGTCGGTCGCGAGCATCGACATCGGCGAGGGTGCGTTCCAGGGGTCGCTCGGGCTTGAGATGAGCTTTTTTCAGGGCAACCCCGTGGTGCACGTGGTCAAGACGGGGCTGTTCGAGTCCGCGCCGACCACGCTCGTGACGCATGGGCCGGGGCTCTACAGCCTGCAGTTCAGCGCGCCGTTTGTCGTGACGGTGCCGGGCGACCTGGAGCTGGACATCGGCCTGGACGGCGGCGTTCCTGCCCCGGCGACACTGCCGTTGGCCATGACGGGCCTGGCGTTTGGGCTGAGGCGGCGGCGCCGCGGGGTCTGAGGGCGGGGACGCTTCGAATGGTATTTTGACCTCTTTGCAGCACGCGCGGGCGTGCTGTTTTTCATTTGGGTGCGCTGGGCTGTGTAGTTGATGATCTATTGACAGTTCGTGGAGCACGCGGTAGTTTGTCTCTGCGTGTGTCGTGGGTGGATGGTGGATGTGCGCCCTTGAGTTCATGAGAGGAGCGGGAAGTGACTATGAAGCCTGTGGTCAGCGTGGCCGGCGTTGCGGCCGTTTTCATGGTGGCGGCCAACGCTCGCGCGCAGTGGACTGTCACCAACCTGCACCCGGCCGGTGCGACGGAAGCTCGCGCCTTCGCCGTCAGCGGCTTGCAGCAGGCGGGGGTCGCTTCCATTGCCGGGTCGGAGCGGGCCAGCCGGTGGAGCGGCACCGCGGCGTCGCGGGTTGATCTGCACCCTGCGGGGGCGACGGGCTCGACGGCGTTTGCGGTCAGCGGCGCGCAGCAGGGCGGCTCTGCTACGGTGGGTGGTGTGACCCGCGCCAGCCTGTGGAACGGCACCGCGGCGTCGTGGGTGGACTTGCATCCGGCCGGGGCGACGCGGTCGATCGTGCTCGGCATGAGCGGCTCGCAGCAGGTGGGGTATGCGCTCATTGGCGGGGACGAGCACGCGAGCCTGTGGACGGGCACCGCCGCGTCGAAGGTCGATCTGCACCCGGCCGGCGCGGCGTACTCGATTGCGCACGCCACGAGTGGCACGCAGCAGGTCGGTGAAGCGCTGGTGGGCGGGGTGCTGCGGGCTGGGATGTGGAGCGGTACTGCTGCGTCGTGGGTCAGTTTGAACCCGACGGGGTCTGTGCAGTCGACGGCGCTGGCGGCGACGGGCTCGCAGCAGGCGGGGTGGGCGATCGTGGGCGGGGTGACACGGGCGAGCTTGTGGAGCGGCACGGCCGCGTCGTGGGTTGATCTGAACCCCGCGGGGTCCGCGTCTTCGCAGGTTCTCGCGGCGAGCGGTTCGAAGCAGGTGGGCTTTGCTGTGGTGGGCGGCGTGACGCGCGCCAGCCTGTGGAGCGGGAGCGGCGCGTCGTGGGTCAACCTCGGCACGTTCCTGCCGGCGGGGTTCACGGAGAGTTACGCCACGGGGATCGCAATCGACGGGGCCAACACCTATGTGACCGGGTATGGGTTCAACACCATGACCGGGCGGAACGAGGCGGTGCTGTGGGCCAACCTGGGCCCGGCGTGCGACAGCGTTGACTTCAACGGGGATGGGCTGTTCCCGGATACGGATGACATCAGCCACTTCATCGCCGTGTTTGGCGGCGCGCCGTGCCCGACGGGGACGTGCGGGGACATCGACTTCAACAACGATGGGTTGTTCCCGGATACGGATGACATTGGGGCGTTGATACGGGTCTTTGGTGGTGGGGCGTGTGTGTAGAGCGGGGAGCATCGAAGTCGGCAGGGCATGACTTTGAGGGCACGGCATCGATGACACCTGGCGTCGTTTGTTGACGGTGGTATCATGTGGTACCGCGGCGCAATGGCCGCGGGTGTTCTGGCCCCGCGCCGCATCGAAATCGGGCCTTTTTCGGCGCACTTTTCACCACATGTCAGATCAGAGAGTTCGGCGAGCGATCGCCCTGCGCGCTGCGCAGATGATGTACACACGTCAGGAGCGGGAGTACTTTCAGGCCAAACGCAAGGCAGCGAAACTGGTGACGGGCGACAAACGCGCCCAGGACCTGCCCAGCAACGCGGAGATCCGCGAGCAGGTGCAGTTGCTCGCGGAAATGCTGGAAGGGGACAAGCGGCAGAAGGACCTCACGCGGATGCGTTTGGAGGCGCTGCGGTTCCTGCGGTTGCTGCACCGGTGGCGGCCGCGGCTCATCGGGAGCGTGCTGACCGGGCACATCCGTGCGGGGTCGGATATCGACCTGCACGTGTTCTGCGACAGCCCCACGCTGGTGGCGGACGTGCTGGAGCAGGAGGGGTTCCGCACACAGATCGAGTACAAGCGCGTGACCAAGGGCGGGGAGGAGCGGCACTTCACGCACGTGCACGTCAAGGCAAACTTTGACGTGGAACTGACGGTGTACCCGTCGGAGAAGGCGAACTACCCGTTCAAGAGCTCGATCACAGGGAAGTTGATCGAGAAGACGGACGAGGCGGGGCTGGTCGCACTGCTCTGGGAGACGAACCCGGGTATGGACGTGGACGCGGAGCTCGCGGTGATCGACACGCCGGGGCTGGATGTGTGGACGCAGTTTGTCGCTCTGCTGCGGCCGCTGGAAGGGGTCAAGCAGAACCCCGCGTACCACCCGGAGGGTGATGCGCTGTTCCACAGCCTGCAAGTGTTTGAGTTGGCGGTGCAGGCGCGCGGGTGGGATGAGGAGTTTCTGCTGGCCGCGTTGCTGCACGATGTGGGGAAGGCGATCGACTCCAGGGACCATGTCGCGGCGGGTATCGAGGCACTCGATGGGCTGGTGAGCGAGCGGACGGCGTGGCTGATTGCGCACCACATGGAGGCGCACGAGTACCGCACGGGCACGCTGGGGCACCGCGCAAAGCGGCGGCTCTCTGAGCATGAGGACCTGGAGGACCTGCTGCTGCTGAGTGAGTTGGATGAGGCGGGGCGGGTGCGCGGGGCGGTGGTGCGGAGCGTGGAGGAGGCGGTGGAGTTTGTGAGAGGGGTGGGGGAGGGGTGAGGGGGGCATCGAAGCCGGCAGCCGTGGGAGTTGCGGACGGATGGTGCGCTTCGAATGCCGGTTGAGGCTTGGGCGCGGGCTGCGCCGAAGCATGGGCGGGGACGTCCATGCCACGGTTCACGGGCGGGACGCCCGTGCCACGCGGGTCGCACGCGCGGTTGGGGCGGGGATTGAAGTGGGCGAGGCGGAGGAGGAGGTGGGCGGCGCGGCGGGCTTGGTCGTGGTACTTGAAGTGGAGGGCGGCGAGGAGGGTGGAGTCGGAGGGAGCGGTGTTGGGTGAGAGGGTGTTGGTGGGCGTGGTGATATCGCGCGTGGCTTTCGCGGTGGCGTTGAAGTCGTCGAGCATGGTGCCGAGGGCGGCGATGGCTTTGTGGAGGTGTGCGGTGGCGAGGAAGCGGGTGCGGACGGTGGCGAGGTTGTGGGCGCGGGAGAGGAGGGCTTCGCCTTGGTCGCTGGCGAGGAAGAGGGAGAGGTGGTCGAGGGTGGTGTTGAGGGTGGCCGCGACGTCTTGGAGGGACTTGGTGGGGTTCAGGAGGAGATCGAGCAGGTGTGCGCGCGGGAAGGGCTCGGCCGGTGCTGGCGGGGTGGGCCCGTGGGGCGTGGGGTCAGGATGGGCGGTGAGGGCGACCATGTGGTACGGAGAATGCACGGCATGAGTGGGTGGGCGTCAATGGGAATGTACGGGTTTTGATTGGATTGATTGCAAGTGGCGTTTTTGGGGTGACTTGCGCGGTGGGTGGGCTCATTGAGGTGCGGGATCGGCCTGCGCGGAAGCACCGAGATCGGCAGGGCCCGATCTCGGTGGCACCTGGCGAGGGTGCGGATCGGGCGGGGGGTGTAGTGGGAGATACGGAACAGGAGGTGCGCGGCGCGGCGGGCGCTCACGCGCTGCTTCTCGCGCAGGGTGTGGGTGTCGATCTTGCTCTCATCCAGCGGCGTGTTGCGGCTGGTGGAGGCGTACTCGGTGAGCATCATGCCCAGGG
>CALLYM010000091.1 GCA_937858155.1 uncultured Phycisphaerales bacterium
GGTTTGGGCGCGACGGTGCTCGGGCTGGCGCCCGAGCCTCTATGGGGAGCTGCGTGTTTGAGGCGGGTGGCCTCAATGTCGTGCCCATCGAAGTCGTTCAGGGCGGAGACTTTGAGGGCACGGCGGTTCCGTCCTGAGCTTGCGCTCAGGGCTCCCTCGGCGCGAGGCCCTTACCCTTGAATGCGTGCTTACTCCCGTCACGACCAACTTCCTTTCGCGGCTGCGGGCCAATGACCAGGCGGCGTGGTTTGAGCTTTGGGAGACGTTTGGGCCGGTGGTGCAGGGGCAGCTCAACAAGTGGGGCCGCGGGCGGATTGGGCAGGAGACGGTGAGAGACTTGTCCCAGGAGACGCTGGCGGCCCTGAGCGACTCGATTGATCGATTCGACCCGCAGCGCGGGGTGCGGTTTTCCACGTGGCTGCTTTCGATTGCGCGGCACGTGCTGGGCGACGAACTCGACCGCCGGAATGCCCTCAAACGAGGTGGGGGTGAGAAGGCGGGGTCGCTGGATGAATCGTGGATGGTGGCGAGCAAGGACCCGTCCGCGGACGAGCAGTACGAGGCGGCGATATTCCGCGCCAAGGTGGAAGCGGCCATTCGCGCGGCGGCGAAGGAGTGCGACTTCAACGACTTTGCCGTCTTTCGGGCCCGAGTGCTGGAGGGGCAGCCCGGCAAGGACGTGGCGGCGGCGCTGGGGGTGAGCGAGCCGACGATCAGCCGGCGTGTGGCTCGGGTGCGGGATGTGCTGCGCCGGCGGCTGGCGGAGGTGGTGGCGGTGTACTCGTTCACGCAGGATGAAGCGGATGAGCTGACTCGGAATGGTTTGGCGCGGAATGGGCTGCCGCCGAATCCCAAAGAGGTGGAGGGCGGGGCGGAGGTGGATGCGGCGTTCGATCAGGCGTTGGCGGAGGTTTATCACCGGCACGTGTCGAAGGACGAGTAGGCGGGCGTCTTTGCAGCGGGCGATCGCACCATGGGGTTTCCGTCCACCATTTCCTTCCCGCAGTTCATCCTTGCGGTGATCGCGGTGCTGCTTGGCATCGCGGCGGTCATCGCGATCTTTGTGTGGGTGGCCATGCCGGTGGGGCGGGGCGTGGGCCGGTTCATGCGGCACGTGTGGGCGTTTGTCGCGGGTGAGGCGAGGGAGTGGGCACGCCTCATCGCCTGCCTCATCGTGGCGCCGGTGTTCGCGGTGCTGGCGCTGCTGAGCCTTGTGTTTGTGCAGAAGCCGGCGGCATCGAGGTTTGGGCGTGCGCTCAAGGACGAGGGCCTGCGGATGGTGGTGTGCGTGTACCGCATCTTCATTGGGCTGCCTGGCCGGTTGCTGGGCGTGGAAACGGCCCTGGAGGGGATCGAGACGCGGCTGCCCACGGTGCTGACATCGACGTGGGGGGATGCGGTCTCGCCGCGCACCAGCCTGTTCCCGGGGTACACGATCGTGCGGACGCTGGCTGGCGGCGGGTCTGGCGCGAAGTTGTACGTCGCGGAGCCGGATCGGCGCAAGGGCAAGGAACTGGTAAGAGACGGCTTCCCGGGCGGGCAGGTGGTCATCAAGAGTTTCACCACGTACGAGAACGATGGGCTCCTGACGATCGTGCGGGAGAGCCGGGCCCTGGAAGTGGGGCGGCGGATGGGCCTCATCCTGGAGCATGTGCTCACGTCGGAGCGGTTCTATTACGTCATGCGGTATGTGCCGGGCGAGAGCCTGCGGGTGGTGACGACGCGCATGCATGCGGCGTGCGGCGAAGAAGGGCTCGACGATGCGCACCTAAGGACGGGTTTGCTGTACGTGCGTGACCTGCTTGAAACACTGCGGTCGTACCACGACAGCGGGCTTTGGCATAAGGACGTGAAGCCCGACAATGTCATCGTGGAAACCAGTGCCGCCAGCGTTGGTGCGGGGGGGGTGGCCGTCCCTGGTGACACCGTGGCGGCGGCGGGCGAGCCTGCGGACGCGTCTTTGGCGCGGGAGCTGTTGGCGCTGAAGAACTCGCCGCTGCCATCGTCTGCACCTGACGGACGGGCGACCTTGGTGGACTTTGGGCTGGTGTCGTCGCTGCGGAGCGCGATGACGCTGACGACGCACGGCACCGAGTATTACCGGGACCCGGAGATGGTTCGGCGCGCGTTGCGGGGTGTGAAGGTGCATGAGGTGGACGGTGTGCGGTTTGATATTTACGCCGCTGGAGCAGTGCTTTTTTCGGTCATTGAGGACGGGTTCCCCGCGCAGGGCGTGCTGAGCCCGATCAAGAAGCGGTGTCCGGCGGGCGTGGCGTGGATCATCCGGCGCGCGATGGCGGACTATGACCAGCGGTATGAGAGCGCGGGGGCAATGCTAACGGACCTTGATCGTGTGCTTGCGGGCGAGGACATGTTCGCGCTGCGCCCGGCGGAGTTGCCCAGCATGGGCGGGGAGGCGGTGGCGGTTCCGGAGAACCTCGGCCGCCCGCGACTGTTGCCGGCACTCCTGCCAATTGTGCCCCTTGCGACGATCCCCGATCCTGCCGGCTCAAGGCTGCCCATGTCGGATTCGACGGGCGTGACTGCGGGCGTGCGGACGCGGGGGGCCCAAGTTGTCAGGTCCATCGTCCGCATCACGAACTGGTGGACCGGGCGGGCGGAAGTGGACGGGGTGCTGCCCGTTTCGACCGGGCCGCAGGACCCTTGAGTTCCTTGTGTGAATCGTGGGTGTCTTGGTCAGAGCACCCGCCTGCCTGTCGCACTATGGTTCGCCCCCATGGCGAAGAAGCCCGGAAAACCCGAGACGCTGCCTGCGATCGAGAATCGCAAGGCGCGCCACGACTACCACGTGGAGGACACGCTGGAGTGTGGCATCGCGCTGATGGGGTCTGAGATCAAGAGCGTGCGGGACGGCCACGTGTCGCTCGCGGAGGGGTTCGTGAGGATCACCGACGAGCCGCCCACGCTCACGTTGTACAAGGTGCATATCGGCGAGTACACGCCCGCGGCGGCCCTGGGGCACGCGGCGACAAGGACGCGCATCCTGCTGGCGCACAAGTCTGAAATCCAGAAGTGGGCGAAGAAGATGACCAAGGGCATGACCATCGTGCCCTTGAAGCTCTACTTCAAGGGCCCGTGGGCGAAGCTGCTCATCGGGCTGGCGAAGGGCAAGCAGGCGCACGACAAGAGGCGGGATATTGCGAAGAAGGACGTGGAGCGGGATCTGCGACGGGTGATGTCGAGGCGCGGGTAGGTGCGGGCCGGGCTGCTGTGATGGTTCATTCCATCGGGTCGGGGTTGTTGCAAGGTACCGCCTTTTCGGGTAGCCTTCCATTCCTACTGGAAGGAGATTTGCATGAGCGACGCGTGTCCGCATTGCGGGGTTATGGTCGAGGCTGGTACCGCGTTCTGCGGTACGTGCGGCAAGGCGGTTGCTGCGGGTTCGTCCGGGCCACGGATCGTCGATTCGTCCAACCTAGCGGGCTCACAGGTTGGGCAGGAACTCCAATCGCAGGAACTGAAGAAGACGATGAACAAGGCGTTTGTCACGCTGCTCGTGGTTGGAATTCTTCAGTTGATCATCGGCGGGATTGTGGTCGCGACGGGGGGCTTGGGTGCGGGCGCAGCCGGCGCCTTCGCTGCGGCGCTGGTGGTCGGCGTGGGGGTGGTGTTCCTGGGGATGGCTGTATGGGCGAGGTGGCAGCCCATGGCCGCCGCGATCACCGGGCTGTCCGTGTATGTGCTGCTGTGGATTGTGGACCTTGTCGCGGACCCGATGATGGCTGCACGCGGGGTCATCATGAAGATCATCATCATCGGTGCGCTTGTCAGCGCGATCAAGGCCGGAGCGCAGCACAGGAAGTTGCGTCGGGCGATGTCCGGGAACGCCGCGTGAGGAGTGTGTTGTGGTTGTGGAACATGCATTCATTACCACTCTCGAGGAGGACGCGGCCTTCGCGCGGGTTGAGCAGATGCTCACTGGCGCGGGATTCAAGCTCGTGCCGAACGAGGTGGACTGCACGAAGTGCGGGTATTCGCGTGCGGGGCTTGCGGTAGGGTCGTGCTGCCCCGAATGTGGGCAGGCGGATACGTCGGCTCACCGGCGGCGGTTTGAGCGGGGCGGGAAGATCAATAGTTTGAACTGGGAAGTGATCACGTCGCACCCGCAGAGGGTGTTCTTGGACTTTGATCGTGGGCGCATCGGTCTTGCGGCGTCGATTGAAGAGCCGCGGATGAAGGGGACAGAAAGGCACAGGGCGTTGCTGCTGGGGCTCGCCGGGTCGGTGGAATCGCTGCTCGCGCAGCAGGCCGGCGTCGAAGCGTCCATTGCGGCGTTCCGGGCGGTGCATGACAAGGTCACGCGCGAATGCACGCGGGCCCGCACCATCAAGTGGTGCATCGGCGGAGGCATCATTCTTCTGCTTGTGGGGACGTGCGCTGGGCTTGCGATTTTCGCGAAGTGATTACGTTCAGCGATGTCCGCACAGTCGCGTGCGGCGGACCAAATCGAGTCATGACAATCCCGGCTGTAGTCCGCCGGCTGAGTGTTATGCCTTGCCGCCCTCGCCCGCGATGCTGCCCCGCATGCTGGTGTCCGCCTGAAGGTTCTGCATCTTGTAGTAGTCCAGCACGCCCAGGCGCCCGCTGCGGAAGGCCTCGGAGATTGCCTTGGGCACTTCAGCCTCGGCGAGGACAACCTGTGCGCGGTTTTTCTGCTCTTCGGCCTTGAACTCCTGCTCCTGTGCGACGGCGAGTGCACGGCGTTTTTCGGCCTCGGCCTGGGCCATCTGCTTGTTGGCGTTGGCCTGGTCGGTCTGGAGCTTGGCGCCGATGTTGTCGCCCACGTCGATGTCGGCGATGTCGATGGAAAGGATTTCGAACGCGGAGCCGGCGTCCAAACCGCTCTGCATCACCTTCTTGCTGATTTCGTCGGGGTTCTCGAGCACGGCTTTGTGGTCGTGGGCGGAGCCGATGGTGCTGACGATGCCCTGGCCGACGCGGGCGATGATGGTTTCCTCGGTGGCGCCTCCGACCAGGCGGCCGATGTTGGTGCGCACCGTGACGCGGGCTTTGACCTTGAGCTGGATGCCGTTCTTGGCGACGGCGTCGATGGTGGCGCGCGGGCCGTTGGCGCTGGGGCAGTCGATGATCTTGGGGTTCACGCTGGTCTGAACGGCGTCGAGGATGTCGCGCCCGGCCAGGTCGATGGCGGTGGCGGTTTCCCACGGCAGGTTGATGCGTGCGCCCTTGGCCGCGATGATCGCGTTGATCACCGCGGGGACGCGTCCGCCCGCGAGGTAGTGGGTCTCGATCTTGTTGGTGGGGATGTCGAGGCCGGCCTTGACGGCGCGGATGCGGCTGTAGACGACGACGCGCGCGTCGACCTTGCGGAGCTTCATGCCGATCAGGTCGGTGATGCCGACGCGGGCGCCGCTGAAGAGCGCCTGGATGTAGAGGTTGAAGAAGCTGGCGACGATGAAGAACAGAACGAGCAGGACGATCGCGCCGGCGATGCCCAGACCGATGTATAGAGCCTGCATGCGAACCCTCCCGGCGCCCGGAGCGGGCGTCGTGAGGCGAGTATATGGAAGCTCGGCCGCGTTCGCTCGGGCTGTCGACAGGACGGCCGCCGGGCCGAGCCCCGCGGGGCGCTCAGCCGAGGGCCCGAACGCGAACCTGCATGCCGTC
>CALLYM010000092.1 GCA_937858155.1 uncultured Phycisphaerales bacterium
GCGCCGCCTCGTCCTTCTCCAGGCGCTTGAGCGGCACGCCCGTCATCTTGGAGACAACCTCGGCGATGATCTCGTCGTCCACGGTACCCATCGCCTCCGCGGACTTGGCCCGCCACTCCTTCTGGATCTCGTCCTTCTTGCGGCGCAATTGCTCCGCCTGATCGCGGAGCTCCGCGGCCTTCTCGTAGTCCGCCGCGCGCACCGCCTCGTCCTTCTCGACGGAGAGACGCTCGATGTCCGCCTCGATTTCGGCGAGGTTCGGCGGCTTGGTCATGCTCTTGAGACGCACCCGCGCGCCCGCCTCGTCGATCACGTCGATCGACTTGTCGGGCTGCACCCTGCCCGTGATGTACCGGCCGGAGAGCTCGACCGCGGCCTTGAGCGCGCCGTCCGTGATCCGCACCTTGTGGTGCGTCTCGTACTTCTCGCGCAGGCCCTTCAGGATCGCGACCGTCTGCTCGTCGTTCGGTGGGTCCACGGTGATCGCCTGGAAGCGCCGTGCCAAAGCCGCGTCCTTCTCGATGTACTTGCGGTACTCGTCGAAGGTCGTGGCGCCGATGCACTGGATCTCGCCGCGGGCCAGCGCCGGCTTGAGCACGTTGGACGCGTCGATCGCGCCCTCCGCGCCGCCCGCGCCGACCAGCGTGTGCAACTCGTCGATGAACAGCATCACGTTCTTCGCCTTCCGCACCTCGTTCATCACCGCCTTGATGCGCTCCTCGAACTGGCCGCGGTACTTGGTGCCCGCCACCATCATGGCAAGGTCCAGCACCACCAGCCGCTTGTCCGAAAGGATCTCCGGCACGTCGCCCGCGACGATCCGCTGCGCCAGGCCCTCGACGATCGCGGTCTTGCCCACGCCCGCCTCGCCCAGCAGCACCGGGTTATTCTTCGTGCGGCGGCACAGCACCTGCACGACGCGCTCGATCTCCGTCGTCCGTCCGATGACCGGGTCCAGCGTGTTCTCCCGCGCCAGCTCCGTCAGGTCACGCCCGAACGAGTCGAGGGCCGGCGTCTGGCTGCGGCCCCGCTTGCCCTGCGCGCCCGAGCCCGAGGAACCGGTCGAGCCCGACGAAGAGGGCGTCGAGGATTCCTTCGCGGGCGACGACGGAGCCGAACCCCCGCCGCCCTCGATGCTCTCGCTCTGCTCGTTGCCCGCGCCCAGCAGGTTCAGGACTTCCTCGCGGACTTCCTCCAGCTTGAGGCCCAGGTTCATCAGGACCTGCGCGGCCACGCCGTCGTGCTCACGCAGCAGCCCCAGCAGGAGGTGCTCGGTGCCGACGTAATTATGATTCAGGTTCCGCGCTTCCTCGATGGCGTACTCGATGACCTTCTTGGCGCGCGGCGTCTGGGGCAGCTTCCCCATCGTCACCATCTCCGGGCCGGCGCGCACCAGCTTCTCCACCTCCAGACGCACCTTCCTCAGGTCCACGTCCAGGTTGCGCAGCACGTTGGCGCCGACGCCCGACCCTTCCTTCACCAGCCCGAGCAGGATGTGCTCGGTGCCGATGTACTCGTGGTTCAGGCGCTGGGCCTCCTGGTTCGCGAGGGCCATCACCTTGCGGGCACGGTCTGTGAAGCGTTCAAACATCGCTCAATCCTTCCTTTGCCGGGGACGGGGAGGCCCTTCCCGACACACATCTATACGTGCAAACCAGACCCCAAGATGATCCGGCCTGCGACGGTCCCGCGCTCTTGGATGCCGGCACCTTCGCGGTATCTTCATCGGTTGTGCAGAGCACGGCGTTCGATCCTTCCGGGGCAGACGCGCAAGTGTTGCCTTTTCAGCGATTTATACGACGACACGGCCCGCTCGCCCTGCCCCTCAATGGTCAAACTCCGGTGCGATTTGCCCCGTGTCAGCCCCACCAATGCTGTCCATAAGCGCGCCCTAGGTGTCCGCAACATGATGCAAATGGGTGGCACGTGGCCGCCGTGTGGGTGTCAGAATGGCGGGCCGCATCCTTACCTTGAACGCGATACAAGGCTCGGGTCCGCCACCACGTCGATCGGGAGAATGCTCTCCGCTTCGTTGCCCGAGGTCGAGTCCGCCACGGTCACCTTCAGGTTGTACCGCCCGATCGAGAGCGTCGGTGGCAGCTCGATGATCTGGATCAGATAAAAGTCACGCCGCGCGCTGCGGCTGGTCTCCGTCACGCCCTGCGCGGGCCGGTGCCACGCGAGCAGCCCGTCCTTGTCGTTGTAGAGCGAAAGCGTTTGCGAGAGCTGCACCGAGACCTGATCACCCATCGCCACGCTCGTCTGAACCGGATCGCCCGAGCGTGCCGGACGTGTCGCGAAGCCATCAAGCTCGGTATAGACGATCGCGCGGATCGGCCGCCCAGCGACAAACGTGCTGGACGAGTACGGGTCGAACCGTCCAAAGCCGGTGACCCGCGTGCAGAGCGCGGACCTCGTGATCGAGAACTGCCGGGGAGCGGGCACCACCGGCGCGGCGCTGCCCCGCAGCGCAGTGAGAAGGTCCGGAGGCGTCGTAGAGTCAGCCATCAGGCGTGTGCGCGCCTGCCGCAGCGTCGCCAGGTCCGCCTGTGCCAGCGAGGCGGCCAGCGGATTGGCAGCATCGTCCAGCGTCGCAAGCACGCCCGGCTGCATCGCCTCGATGGGCAGCAACGCAGCGCTGTCCGAGAGTGCCGCCTTGGACTTCCCGGGCGCTGGGCGCAGCAGCGATGCCATCCGCGCCGCCAGGTCCGTAACCGGGCTTGCGGGCGGCCCAGCAGCAGGCTGTTGCTGCTGCGAGGCCACGACAGGCTCCGTGGGCGCCGCTTCAGGAACGGCGTCCTTCCCCGTTTCAGCCCCGGACTCCGCCGCCAACGCGCCAAGCCCAGTGCTCGCGGCGCCATCACCGCGCGGCCGCACGGGCTGCGGGCGCGCCGCTGGCGTCGTCGGTGCCTGCGCCGGGGGCGGGGTCTTGGGCCTCCCAAAGTCATCCACCGTGCCATCCCGCAGCAGTTGCTCAAGATTGAGCGCGCTCTGCTGCGCCCATACCGCCTTCTGCGCCTCGGTCATCGGGGCGGTGGGGTCCGGGGTCGGGAGCACGACAGCCTTGCTGTTGCTCGCGAGTGCCGCGAGTCCCGTGTTGACGGCCGGAGGCTCCTTGGAACCAGCGCTCGCACTGGGCCGAGGTGAACCTGGTCCACCGCCAGCCCGTGGCGCGCAGGCGACGGGCCCGCCTGTGGTCACACCCGCAGCGAGCCAGGCGCACAGCCAAAGCGCCGGCCTGCGGCGTGGGGTGCGCAGAAAACAACGTGGAAGCGCGGATTCCATGCCGAGTTGTCGGCGATATCCGCGCGGGAGGGTGAAAATCAGGTCGGGCAGCATGGTCTACGTACCCTCCCTTCATGGCCTCCCTCTCTGTCCACCGCATCGAGCCCGGTTCCAAGTTCCGTCTCACGGATTTCGACCCCGCTTCCACCCCGGCGTTGGAGGCACGCAAGGGGGAGAAGAACGGCGACGTCAAGGCCCGCGCCGAGGCCGAACTCCAGGACCACACGCTGGCAATCGCAGACCTCCAGGAAAGACTCTGGGCGGAGAACGACCGAGCGGTGCTCGTCATCCTCCAAGGCATGGACACCTCCGGCAAGGACGGCGTCATCCGCCACGTCTTCCGCGGCGTCAACCCTCAGGGCTGCCACGTCACCAGCTTCAAGAAGCCCAGCGAAGCGGAGGCCGACCGCGACTACCTCTGGCGCATCCACGCCGCCACGCCGCCTAAAGGCGAGATCGGCATCTTCAACCGCGCCCACTACGAGGACGTGCTGATCGTCCGCGTGCACGGCTACGTCCCGGAAAAGGTCTGGCGCGCCCGCTACGAGCAGATCAACGAGTTCGAGAGGTACCTCACTGCCAACCGCGTGACGATCGTCAAGTTCATGCTGCACATCAGCAAGGACGAACAGCGTGAACGCCTCCAGGCCCGCCTCGACGATCCCAACAAGCGTTGGAAGTTCTCCCCGCAGGACATCGAGGAACGCAAGTTCTGGCCAAGGTACATGGACGCCTACCAGGACGTGCTCGCCAAGTGCTCGACCGACCACGCTCCCTGGCACGTCATCCCCGCCGACCGCAAGTGGTACGCCCGATGGGCGATCGCCGGAATCCTCCGCGAAACCCTCGAGAAAATGAACCCCAAACCACCGAAGGTCGACCTCGATGTTTCGAAAATCGTGATCGAGTGACCGGCCGCTCAGGCCCCCGCAGAACCCACCAATCCCCACGCGATCGACCCCCGCCGCGTGTAGACTTGCCCAATGGCCCCCCCGGCCCAGCCCCCCGCGCGCGTCTGCGTGCTCGGATCCTGCAATATGGACCTTGTCGTCCGCGCGCCCAGAATCCCTGTACCAGGCGAGACCGTCCTGGGCGGGTCCTACCGCACGTTCCCCGGCGGCAAGGGCGCCAACCAGGCGGTCGCCGCGGCCCGCATGGGCGCCAGCGTTTCACTCATTTCCTGTCTGGGCGACGACTCCCACGGAGCCCGCCTGCGCGAAGCGCTCGCGCCCGAGGGGCTCGACCTCTCCGGCCTGCGCATCCGCGAGAAGGAAGCGACCGGACTCGCACTCATCACAGTTGCCGAGGGTGGCGAGAACACCATCGTCGTCGCGCCCGGCGCGAACGCGTCGCTCTCTCCTGAAGACATCCAGCAGAGCGAAGCACTCATCGCGAACGCCGACGTCCTGCTGATGCAGCTCGAGGTGCCGCTCCAGAGCGTGCACGCCGCCGCAAAGATCGCGCGATCCGCCGGGCGCTGCGTCATGCTCAACGCCGCCCCCGCGCGAGTCCTCCCGAAGGAACTCCTCTCGCTCGTCGACGTGCTGATCGTCAACCAGACCGAGGCGATGCGCATGCTCAACATCGACTCGCGACTGGACCCCGCCCGCCTGGCGCTCCGCCTGCCGGAACTGGGCCTCTCCACCGTGCTCCTCACGCTGGGCTCCACAGGGGCGATCATGGCCCACAAGGGACGCCCCAAGCGCCTGAGCCCCCCGACCGTCCGCAGCGTCGACAGCGTCGGCGCAGGAGACGCATTCTGCGGCGCACTCGCCGTGGCCTGGGGACAGGTCCACGCCGCCCAGAAACGCAAGGACAACAGCGAGTTTGAGCTGACCGAGCACGCCGGCCACCTCGCCGCAGTGGCGGGGGCCCTCGCCACCACCAAGCCCGGCGCTCTGCCAAGCATGCCGACAAGGGCAGAGGTCGACGCGCTCATGGCCACGGTCTGAAACAACCGCGCCGCCGCGCGAGCCCGTTTTACTTCCCCATCGCCTTCATGATCGCCCGCACCATGTCCTCGGGCGGCGGCGGCGGCTTGCTGTGCCCAGGGCACATGCACTTCTTGCACGCCTTGATCGTGCTCTCGTACTGCCTCAGATACTCCGCGCACGGCCCGCAATCCCGCATGTGCTGCAGGAACGACTCGCGCTGCGCGGTCGGGAGTTCATGATCCACATAGTCACACAGGAACTGGCAGATCTCCTTGCACGAGACGTGAGCCGCGCCGTGTTGGTCACCCTTCGAGCAGCTCATGGCCGGGAATCCTCCACGCCCCCGTAGGCCCCGCCCGCCTGCCCCGACTCGACAAAGTACTTGCTCAGCCGCTCGCGGAGCGCAAGGCGCGCCCGGTGCAGCCGCGTCTTCACAGCGCTCACGCTGATGCCCAGCACCTGCGCGGTCTCCTCCGTGTTCAACTCCTCGATGTCCCGCAGCATGATGATCGTCCGGTGCTCGTCGGACAAGTGCTGGATCTCCTCCCGCACACGCGCCCGGGTCTCGTCATCAAGCTCGTCGGGGTTCTTCTCCCGCCACGACGCGATCGGCAACTCGGCGTGGTTCCCCCCGTTCACCCGCTCCGCGAGTTCATCCAGGCTCGACGCGGGCTTGCGGCGTCGCGTCCGAAGCTTCATCAGGCACGCGTTGATCAATATCCGGTGCAGCCACGTGCCGAACTTGCTCTTCTCGTCGAAGTTCTGGATGTTCCGGAACGCGGAGAGAAACGCGTCCTGCACCGCTTCCTTCGCGTCGTCCTCGTTGGAAAGCATCCGTACCGCTGTCGCGAGCATCCGCCCGCCAAGCTCCCGGATCACGTCCTCAAACGCACGCGCGTCCCCCGCCTTCAGCCGTGCCACCAACGCCGCATCCCCAAAGTCACCCGGCGCGGCGACCTCTACAGGCGCGGGCACCGATGCAGGGCTAGAAGCGGTGTTGGTGTGATTACGCAGGTCCACCGTGCCACCCATCGTACGGGGCCCCATCGCCATTGTTTCGAAAGGAGACATTTTTACGGCGCGAGCCCGCCCGCCCCAGCACCCGACCTTCCCAGAAGCGCACTCGCCGCCGCCGAGCCGGTACAGTGGACGTATGGCACGCCGAATCAGACACGCTGAACCCATGCGCACAAGCCTCCGACTTATCCCCGCCCTGATCGGTTGGATGCTCCTCCCGCTCACCGGCTACGCCCAATTGACACCCGAACCCGATTCGCGGGCCTACTTCGGTGTCAACCGCCCGATACCCATGAAAGTCGCCGTCCCCGAAAGCGCCAAGGGAGAGGTCCGGATCGACCTGATTGACCCAGCCAGAGACAGCGGCGAGCCGGAAACCACCGCCCCGGCCCTCGCCGGCGTGGTCGACCTCTCCACCTTGTTCCCGGTCCTTTGGAAGGGCCCTTCACCAAAGTTGCGGTACGCCCAATTGGTGGTGGGGGGGGAGCAGATCGGCCCTCCCGTTGTCCTCCAGCCCATGGTTACCCCGGCCCAGGGCGAACTCCTCCGCACCACGACCCGAGGCACGGAGACCGTCCGCGAACGCTGGTTCAAAGACCCTGAAACCAACAGCGACGCGTTCGACCCCAAGGAGGGCAAGATCGCCTGGGTCCCCGAAGTCCCCGCCTACTCCGGCATCCGTGCATACGTCGACCAGCACATCGTCCTCGACACTTCGCTCGGTGAGATCGAGTTCCGCCTCCGCCCCGACGCTGCGCCCAACACCGCGTGGAACTTCCGCGACCTCGCCCAGCGAGGTTTCTACACCGACATCATCTTCCACCGTGTTGTTCCCATGCTCAAGGACGGCTTCCCCTTCGTCGTGCAAGTGGGAGACCCCACCGGCACCGGCGACGGCGGCCCCGGCTACAACCTCGACCTCGAGAACTCGAACCTTCCCCACGACTTCGGCGTCCTCAGCATGGCACGCTCGACGGATCCCGACACGAACGGCTCCCAGGTCTTCATCGCGCTCTCGCGTGAAGGCACAGCCCGCCTCGACGGCAAGTACACCGCCTTCGCTCAGGCGGTGCGCGGCGAAGAGGTGATCGTGGCGCTCTCCAAGGTCAAGGTGACAGGCGACCGGCCCAACGACCCGCCCGTGCTCAAGTCCGCGAAGCTGGTGGACGCCCCGCCCTACTCCAAGCGTCCTAGGCCCGTGAAGCGCCCGATTGAGAAGCCCAAGGGAAGGTAACGCCTTCTCCAAACCTCGATGCCGCATGGTCCGTGCGTGCTCACCGTCACCATACTTTCGTTCCCACGATCGCGCGCCACATGCCCACCCCTCCCGCACCGCCCCACGACCCCTTCGCCGCGGTGCGTTCCCGCAACTACATCCTCTTCGCGCTCGCCTTTGTGTGCTCCTCGTTCGCCCTCCAAATGTCCGGCATGGCCCTGGGCTGGGAGGTCTACGAGCGCACACACGACGCCTTCATCCTGGGCCTCATGGGCGTCGCCCGCGCGCTGCCCGTCGTCCTCATGGCGCTGCCCGCCGGGCAGGTTGTCGATTCACTCCGCCGCCAGCGCGTCATGATGACGACGCAGTTGGGCTTCGGTGTGATCCTCGCCGCCATCGCGCTCGCCACGCACGGCATCGGCACACAGCGTGCCACCGTCTGGACCGTCCTCGCCCTCGTCTCCTGCATGGGCTTCGTCCGCACCTTTAATGGCCCGTCGCGCAGCAGCCTCCTCCCGGACCTGGTCCCCGAGGGCCTCTTCCAGAACGCCATCACCTGGAACATCGGCCTCTTCCAGTTCTCCGCCGTCGTGGGCCCGCTCGCCGCGGGCTGGCTGATCAAGCGAGCTGGTGCATCATGGCCCGTCTTCGCAATCAGCGCGGGCCTTTGCATCGCGTCCTCCGTTTTCGCCGCGTTCCTCAGGCCCCTGCGAGAAAGCACCCCAGGCAGCCTCACGCTGACCGGCCTCTGGGACGGCATCGGCGCAGGCCTCGCGCACGTCAGACGCGAAAAACTGATCCTCTCCACTATCACGCTCGACCTCTTCGCCGTGCTGCTCGGCGGCGCGACCGGCCTCCTGCCTGTCTACGCCAAGGACATCCTGCACGTGGACGCCGTGGGCCTGGGATGGCTCCGCGCATCAACCTACCTGGGCGCGCTCGCCATGAGCCTCGTGATTGCCTGGAAGCCCATCAAGCGACACGCCGGCCCCATGCTGCTGGGCAGCGTCGCGCTCTTCGGCGCAGCCACCATTGTGTTCGGCTACTCCACCTCCTTCTGGCTCTCCATGAGCGCCCTGTTCTTCGCCGGCGCGGTGGACAACATCAGCGTCGTCATCCGCCACGTCCTCGTCCAGACCCGCACCCCCCCTCAGCTCCGCGGTCGCGTCAGCGCGGTCAACAGTGTCTTCATCGAGTGCAGCAACGAACTGGGCTCCTTCGAGAGCGGCGCAGTCGCGAAGGCCGTCAGCCCCGTCTTCAGCGTCGTCAGTGGCGGCGTGGGCACGCTCCTGGTTGTGCTGGGCGTCGCGTGGGCATGGCGAGAAGTGCGGTCGCTGGACCGGCTGGAGAAAGCGGATTGAAACGGGCGCGACTTTGGCCGCAGAAACCGTGGGCAGGCGCACGTTCCCGCCTCGTGTGGTCGGTGATACCGGCGTTGCTCACCGCGTGGTGGGTCCTTGGCAACCTCGCGGGCGAGGTCACCGTTTTTTCCCAGATGTACACCTTCCCCGGCATGCTCAAAGCGCTCTGGTCCGCCGGCGTGTGGAAGAGCGCCATGTCGTCTATGAGTGGATGGTCGGCCGAAGAAGTCTTGATGCGTTGGGGCTGGCTTGCATTGCTCATTACCCTCTGGACTATCGTCGTCTTTGTCCGCGGTCTCCGCACGCGCCGGGTCGTCGCGATCCTCTTCCTGGCCGCGTCAGCCTGGCCGTTCTTTTTCATGCCGCTGCAGTGCGTCCTCGCTCCGCTCATCAGCCTGCAAGCGGTCTTTGCCACCGCGGACGGCGAGACGTATCAGGATTGGGGATTGCAGTTCGGGACTCTCGCCCCGTGGGGTGTCCTAGGCAGCCTGTGCGTCGTGTACTCATGGCTTGAGCGCCCGCCGGCAGGAGTCTGCAGAACGTGCGGATACTCGCTCGCAGGCCTGACGACCGCGGTGTGCCCCGAGTGCGGTACCGGAAAGACAAAGCTTCCCACCACCGGCAGCTGACCACGCTGCTGGCTACTCGACCCTTGGAGCCACCCGAGCTCATGCTCCCCCGCCCACGGGTGAATTCGCTATGAACTCCGATACATACACGAATTAGTCATATTGCTTGGATGCCGGTATACCATACCCACATGTTCGCACGGGCGGCCATCCTTGTGACTATGAGTGCTGGGATTGCGTGCGCAGCGCCGCCGGAATTGGCCCCGGATGCCAAAGGTGCGGGCGGGCGTGAAGCCGAGCCCAACGCGGTGCAGACTCTCGCCGCCGTGCTGCCCAAGCTGGACTCCACTTCCATCTACGACCGTCTGGAAGCCCAGGACGAACTCCGCCGGGTGGTGGGTACGCGCCTCGCCACGGTCGAAGCGCTCTTGGAGCAGCCCAAGCTCTCCGCCGAACAGTCCGAGCGTCTCTCCAATGTCGGCTACTCCATCTTCGCCGCCCAGCCGCGCGCCGCGATGGGCGTCCGCTTCGCTCTGACCGAGGGCAACGGCGAAGGCGTATCCATCGAGGGCGTGGTAAACGGGTTCGACGCCGCGGCGGTGCTCGTGCCAGGCGATGTCATCCGCACCATCGCCGGCGTCCCCATCCGGCAAAACATGGACGCCCGCCGCGTCATCATCTCCTTCGAGCCCGGCGAAGACGTGCCCGTCGAGATCGTGCGCCAAGGTCAGCTCCGCGATGTCCGCGTCAAGCTCGGCGCATACAGCGACCTCAACAACGGCTTCCGAGTGCCGGTGGATTCCGCGTCCCTGCGCCTCGCGTGGGAGACGAGAGTCGCACGCATCCGCCACTCCGTCATGCAGGAGCCCCTCGCGACCGGCCTCACCCGCGACCGGACCGACGCGCTCCGCCTCCAGGCGTTCATGCCCCGCATTCTCCGCCAGCGCGGGGGCGTCGAGGTCAACGAGGTCGTGTCCACCGTGGGCGATGGGCCGTTGATCGTGGCCGCGGGGCGCCTGCGGAGCCTGGATGGCGGTTCCAACCGGCTGTTCAACGGACGCGTCGTCAAGGGCGACATCTGGTCGGACTTGCAGGCCAAGACCGAACAGGCCAACCAACTCCTCAAGCAGGAACGCGCGATCTGCGCCGCCCTCCGCGACGCCACACTGCCCGCCGACCAGCGCGCACGCCAGGAATTCAACCTTACCCAGATCCGCAGCCTCATCATCCGCGGCTCAAACGAGCGCCGCGACGCGTGGAAGACCCTGCGCCTCGAGCAGGAAGCCCTTGAAGAGCCGCACTGAACGCCATCCTACTTCCGCTGACGCGCGCCGTGCCTGCGGCTGTCGGTCTGGCGTGCCCTCGGCTGCGCCTCGAGCAGCGTGATCACCGCCTCCAACGCGACCGCCACAGGTTCTCGGTGCGCATCGGGCATCGCGAGCGCAACCGCCCTCTTGGCCCGCTCGATGGCGTCCCGCCGCTTCGCCTCACGCTTCTCCGGTGTGTACGACTCGATGTCGCACAGGTTGTCGAACACGTCCGCGAGCTTGATGAGCCTCGCCTGCCACGGCGCGGCTGCCAGGCGTGCGTCGTATTCCTTCTCCCGCTGCGCCTCCGGCAACGCCATGTTCTTGGTGAGTGCCGCGACACACCGCGCGACCTCGGCCCCGAACCGTTCTTCCACATCCTCGTAGTCCGTCGTCGTGTCCTCGATGGTGTCGTGCAGCACCGCCGCCGTCATCACCACCGGATCCGGGCACGCAAACACCACCGCGCACGTCGTCATCACCCGCACCACGTGCGACACATAAGGCGTGCGCGCGTCGCGCCGGAGCTGATGCCGGTGGGAACGCGACGCGAACGCGATCGCCTCCTGAAGCCGTGCGATGTCCCCCGCGTTCCAGCTCCCAAGCGCAACCTTCGCGGCCAAACCCGTGATCGTCGGAGAGGTCATATCACAATCCTAGTAGACCCGCCACGCCCGCCCGGCCGACCCCCATTCCCCGAATCCGCCGCGCCCCCGTTCAGTCGGCCTGTGCTCGGGTCGATAACACCGACATGCCCCTGGAGAAGTCGGGACCAAGTTCCCCGCCCGTGCGCGTGCTGGTTGTGGACGACTCGGCGGTCATGCGCCGCGCGATTTCCACGATCCTCAGCAGCCACCCCTCCCTGCAGGTGATCGAAAGCGCGCGGGACGGCCAGGACGCCCTCGACAAAATCGCCAAGTGCAAGCCCGATGTCGTCACGCTCGACATCGAAATGCCGGTGCTCGACGGCCTGGGCGTGCTGACAAAGCTGCGGGCATCCGCGGGACACCGGCCCGTGGTGCTGGTCTGCTCCACGCTCACCGCGCAGGGCAGCCAGACCGCGTTGAAGGCCATGTCCCTGGGAGCCGTGGACTTCATCGAGAAGAACCCGGACGCGCTCGGGTCCGGCAACGCCGAAGCACGCAAGAGTCTCATCGAAAAAGTGCGGGCGGTCGCGCCCTTCATGCGGGCCTCCGCCGTGAAGGCCGTCGCGCCGCCCCGCCCAAACCCGGGCTTCTCCCTGGCGGGAAGATCGTTCGACGCCGTCGTCATCGGCAGCAGCACCGGCGGTCCACCCGTGCTGGAGACAATCTGCCCCGCCTTCCCCGCGGGATTCAAAGGACCTGTGGTTGTCGCCCAGCACATGCCCGCGCTGTTCACCAGGAGTATGAGCGAACGCCTCGCGTCCATCTGCAAGCTGAAAGTCGTCCATGCCGAGCACGACTGCATCGCCGAGCCGGGAATCCTGTACATCACCGTCGGAGGCAAGCACTCGCGCATCGTCCGCCAGCCAACCACCAGCAGGCTCCGGCTCGAAGTCTCGAGCGAGCCCGCCTCGGCACTGTACAAACCAAGCGTGAACGAACTCTTCCGGTCCGCAGCAGCCCTCGGCCCAGCGTGCCTGGGGATCATGCTGACCGGCATGGGCGACGACGGAGCCCAGGGCGCGAAGGCCATGCACGGCGCGGGAGCCACCATCATCACCCAGTCCGGCGAATCCTGCGCGGTCTACGGCATGCCCCGCGCCGTTGTCGAGGTTGGTGCCGCGACGGCGGCAATGACACCGGAAGAGATTGCGCAGGCGATTAGGACTATCGGAACCCCTCGGACTACGGGGATTCCGGCCGCCGCGTGATCGTGCCATGAACCCAAGACCCCGAACGCCCGATACGCCTATTCGGGGCATCCTTGTCGGGAATGCCCGCGGCACACGCGCATCGGAGACGCCCATGACCACCGTCAAGACACAGCACAAGGGAGCCGGCGAACTGCAGCTTGTTTCCTTCGAAGTTTCGGGGGAAGAGTTCGCGGTCGACATCCTGGCGGTGCAGGAAATCAACCGCATGATGGACCTGACGCGCGTGCCGCAGAGCCCGCCGGAGGTGGAGGGCGTCATCAACCTCCGCGGCAAGATCATCCCCGTGCTCGACCTCCGCCGCAAGTTCGGCATGGGCTCCGCCGAACGCACCGAGGCCAACCGCATCATCGTCGTGGACGTGAACAACAAGGTGCTGGGCTTCATCGTGGACCGTGTGCACGAGGTGCTGCGCATCTCCCCCGACATTGTCGAACCCGCCCCCGCCATGGCCTGCTCCATCAGCTCCGACTTCATCAGCGGCGTGGCCAAGCTCCAGGACCGCCTGATCATCCTCCTGGACCTCCAGAGGCTCTTCGGCGACAGCACCGCACGGAAAGCGGCCTGATCAGCACGGCACGACCGCCGCACCAGCGCACAAGTGGGATGAAATCATGGCGACAACCGGCATCAAACCCATGACCGACCGACAGTTCCAGCAGCTACGAACGCTCATCTACGCGCGGTCGGGCATCCACTTCCCCGACTCCAAGAAGTACGTGCTGGAGTCCCGCCTCACCCAGCGGCTCATCGAGCTCGAGCTCGAGGACTACGAGCAGTACTACATGTTCCTCTCGACCGGGCCCTACCAGTCCGACGAGTTCCAGGAAATGTTCAACCGGATCACCATCAACGAAACGTCCTTCTTCCGGAACGAGCCGCAGCTCGAAGTGTTCGAGAAGCACGTTCTGCCCGAACTGATCGAGGCTCGCAAGCATGTGAAGCGCCTCCGCCTCTGGTCCGCGGCCTGCAGCAGCGGCGAAGAGCCCTACACGCTCGCCATGCTCATCCACCGCTCGCTCGGCGCGCGCCTGGCCGAATGGAACGTCGAGGTCCTGGGCACCGATATAAGCGAGAAGGTGCTCGAAGCCGCCGCGAACGCCGAGTACTCCGACTACGCCGTCCGCACCACGCCCGCGCTCGCTAAGCAGCGGTACTTCACGCAGAAGGACGGCGCGTGGACCCTCTCCCCCGAAATCCGCAGGATGGCGCACTTCGAGCTCCACAACCTCAAGGACCGCCTCGCCGCGCGCCGTTTCGGCTCGTTCGACGTCATCTTCTGCCGCAACGTGATGATCTACTTCGACGACCCCATGAAGGACGCCGTGCTCACGGGCTTCTACGAGCAGCTCGCCCCCGACGGCACGCTCTTCATCGGACATTCCGAGACGATCCGTGGCACCTCCCAGTTCATCCCCACCAGCATTCCCCAGGGCTTCTGCTACAAGCGTGCCCGCGCCGCGCTGAAGGCCGCCTGAAAAAACCGCGCACGACCACAGAGAGGACAGGCCCGTGAGCACCGGCTTCGACAAAGAAATCCTGCAGGACTTCCTGACCGAGTCGGGCGAACTCATCCAGTCGCTCGAAGGGGACCTCGTCGTGCTGGAGGGCGCGCCCCGCGACCCCGAGCTCCTCAACAAAGTCTTCCGCGCCCTCCACACCATCAAGGGCAGCGCGAGTTTCCTGGACCTCAAGAACCTGGTACGCGTCGCCCACGCCGCGGAGAGCGCACTCAACGCCGCCCGCAACGGCGTCGTCCTCGTGGACCAGGCGATGATGAACCTGCTGCTCGGGTTCGTCGGTTTCTGCGTGTTCTTCACGTTCTT
>CALLYM010000093.1 GCA_937858155.1 uncultured Phycisphaerales bacterium
GGATGCTCAGCGAGTTGGCGAGGAATGTTGTGCGTTCGGCGGGGAGCGTGAAGAGACCGTCGTTGTTGCTGTCGGCGAGGCGGATGATGCGCTTGCCGGAGTTGTCGGTAACGAGGATGGAGCCGTCGGCGAGTGACGCCACATCGACCGATGTGAAGCCCGACTCGGCGGTGGACCACACGAGCACAGCCTCGCCGGCGTCCTGGGCGTCGCCGTCGTTGTTGACGTCGGTGACGCGGTATACCTCGTCGACGGCGCCTGTGGCGAGGGAGTGGTAGTAGAAGGACCGGGGGCGCAGTGGATCGATATCGATGGCGAAGCCGGCGCTCGGCGTGTGCCCGGAGGCATTGCCAAGGCCGAACCACAGGGTCATTTCGGCGGCGGCGTCGATAACACCGTTGTTGTTGAGGTCGGCGAGTTTCCAGATGCCGTGGAGGTTCGCGGAAGAGTTGCGGAGGTAGAGGACGTTGCCCGCGTCGAAGACAATCTCCTGCGGCGAGAAGGTGCCGTTGGAGAGGGAGAAGTTGTTCTGTGTGCAGTAGGTGGTGGATTCTCCCGCGTCGTTGGCGTCGAGGTCGTTGTTGGCGTCGGCGCAGCGCCAGATGGCATCGGGGCCGAAGGTGTTGCCCGCGTTCACGACAAAGGGGATGTTCGCGCTGTTGTACGCGACGCCCGAGGGGAATGCGAACCACTGGCCTACGCCTGTGGTGATGTCGCCGAAGACGCCGGCCTCGCCCGCGTCCATGGCATCGCCGTCGTTGTTGAGGTCGCGGGTCCAGTACACCCTTCGTGCGGACGTGTCCTGGTCGCCGATGAGGCAGACGCCGGCGGGGGCGTTCATGGGCGCGCCGCGCGGGTAGCCGATGGTGTTGGGGTTAAGCACGCCCGGCTGGCCCGAGGCGTTGCCCGCGCCGAACCAGCGGGTGATCTCACCCGGCTCGTCGATGACGAGGTTGTTGTTGTCGTCGTGAAGGAAGTAGACCGAGTCGTTGGTGCGGTCGGTCACGAGCATGGTGAGCTGGGCTCGGGCCTGGGGCGCGCACAGGGCCGCGGCCCCGGCGCAGATTGGCAGGCAGAGCGGGAAGCGCAGGAAGCGGGGGCGCAGAGCAACGTGACGCATGGGACAGGCTCCTGTTGGCTGCTTTTTCGACCAGTGCGGAGGGGGCGTGGCTGACTTTGGGTGCATCATACCAGAGTCGGCAACAGCACCAATTGAGGGGAATCCTGCTCACTGGTGTGCGGAACAAGCAACCTGAGCGGTGGGCGTCCGTATACTGTGTGACGCATAGTATGTGCCGCAAGACATGACAGGGAGAAGCCCCATGAAGATCGAGACCGAACTCCTCCGCGGCGCGGGCCCGCTCGCCGTGCTCAAGCTGCTCCAGCACCGCCACATGTACGGGTACGAGCTTGTCGAAGCGGTCTCGGAGCGGACCAAGGGGGTGCTCAGCCTGGGGCAAAGTACGTTGTACCCCCTGTTGTACAACCTGGAGGCGAAAGGGCTGATCGAGGCGACATGGGAAACGGGCGACACCGGGCGGGACCGCAAGTACTACCGCCTGACCACGAAGGGAAAGAAGAGGCTGACCGAGGACGAGAAGCAGTGGTCTGCGTTGGTGGGGGCGATGCAGGCGCTGGGGGTGGGCGCGGCGTCGTGTGTCAGCGTGGAGGGGCGCGGGATGACGGGAGTGATCGGGGGTGCAGCATGAGCATCCCGGCGCCGCTGAAATTTGATCCGTCGCTGCGCTCGTTCCCCACGTTCCGCGGGATGATGCGCTGCCTGCTGGCGGCGGTCACACTGGGTCGGAGCGGTGCGGTGGACCGGGTGGATGCAACGGTCGACCGGTTTAACCTGCCCGATCCGTTGCGGTCGCTGGTGCTGCGCACAACCCGGGCCACCGGGCTTTGGGCGAGCGAGCGGGCGGACGTGGCGAGGGAACTCGCGAGCCACTTCCGCTGTGGGCTGGACGCCGGGGCAGAGGCGGGCACACTCGCGGAGAGCTTTGGCACCATCGCAACCAGCGCGGCGCTCATCAGGCGTGCCGCCAAGCGGAAACGGCCCCTTGCGTGGCACATGTGGGCGTGGTTCTGGAAGGGCCTGGGGATGCTGTTGGCGGTGGGGGTGCTCGTGTACGCGTTGCTTGCCGCGCGTTACTTCGCGGGCAGCCCGACGTTGAGCCACAACTACTTCAAGGAGTTCAACAAGGCCATGAGCGCGGTGCCGGAGCGCGACCGGGCGTGGCCCGAGTACCGGCGTGCGCTCATGGGAATGCCCAACTGGCCCAACTCGGACATCCAGAACGACTGGCCGTTGATCCTGCCGGACGACCCGCAGTACACCGTGGCAAGGGCGTACATCCAGGCGGCGCAGCCGCAGCTGGACATCATCCGCGCGGCGGCGCGGAGGCCGCAGCTGGGGTGTGAATGGAAGCAGGAGCCGGACATTGATTTTGAGGTGAGGCTGGCGCAGCGGCGCGGGATGGACGAGAAGAGCATTGCGGCGATGCGCGACTCCGCGCGGCTGACAAAGCAGGTGGAGAATCCGGAGGTTGTGTCGGTCCTCCTGCCGCACCTGGGGCAGATCCGCGCCATGGCGAGGGACCTGATGTTCGACGCGGCGGTGGCGAGGCGGGAGGGGGACGCGGACCGTGTCACGGCGGACCTTCAGGCCATACTCGGCATCGCGGACCAGACGGGCAAGGAGAGCACGCTGATCGGCCAGCTCGTGGGGTACGCGGTGCTGCACGTGGGCGCGGACGAGCTCCGGCGGACGCTGACGGAAACGCCGTCGCTGTTGAGCGACGACCAGCTTACCGGTGTTGCGCACGCGCTGGCGTCGTGCATCGAGCCCGGCGTGCTGGCGCCCGACATGTCCGGCGAGCGGGTCTTCATGGACGACCTGCTCCAACGCACGTACACCGATGACGGGCACGGGGACGGGCGCCTGACTAACGAGGGGCTCAGCTACATGCTGAGCCTGCGCGGCATGAACGGGGAGCCGTCGTCCTCCGTACCCCGGCGATGGGACGACGCGGCGGAGCGTGCGAAAGGCCCGATCTACGCGCAGACCCTGGCCGGACGTAAGGAAATGCTCGCGGAGTACGGCCGCTTGCTGGCCTTGGCGGAAGCGGACTGCGGGCGCCCCGCGTGGGTGCGTCTGGCAGACCCGGCGCGGGGTGGGTTTGAAAAAGTGTTCGACGACCAGTCCTGGCGGAAGAAGTACATGCCGATCTCGATACTGATTCCGGCGGTCGACAAGACGTGGTGGTCCGCCCAGTCTATTTCGCTGGAGCGTGACGGGGCGTGCGTGGCGGTCGCGTGCGAGCTGTTCCGGCGGGGGCACGGCGGGTGGCCGGCGACGTTGGGGGAGATTCCGCGGTCACTCCTGCCGCAGGTACCGTTGGACCCATTCACCGGGAGGCCGATCCTGTACCGCCTTGTGGACGGCGCGCCGGTGGTGTACTCGACCGGCAACGACCTGGATGACGACGGTGGGAAGGCACCGCCCGTTCCCGGCGCTCGGTGGTCTACAAGACGGCTGGAGCCGGTAATGGACGGGGACCTGGTTTTGTGGCCGCTGATCGACGAATGAGAACGATCGCCTTGTATCGGTGCAGAGGCACCTACCGCGTCGGAGGAAAGGCGAGAACGTGCGCTACTTCTTCCAAAGGTGGCGTGCTCGTGGTCGCGGCGCCAGCGGGCGTAAAGGGATGGCTTATCCGCTCGAATGTGGGCTGGTCCATGTCGACCGTGCGCCAGCGTGGGCTGCGGACGCGCATGCAACCGGCGTAGTCGCTGGCCCGCACGGAGCGCAGGGCGTACCACCGGTTGTCCGACTCGAATACTTCCTGGAAGAGCGCGCTCTTTGGCTCTGCCTCGCACCAGTACACAAACACAATCATCGCGATAAAGGGCGGCCCAAACAGCGATTCCCAGCGCTGGAGGGAAGTAATGTCGTCCTGGGTCGTCCAGCACTCCAGGCGTGAGGACGGGCGCACCGACCCGGCCGGGTCCGTTCCCCGCGAGGAGGCGGGCAGGCGGCGCCCCTTCAGTTCGATCAGCAGGTTCTCGCGCTCGCCGTACACCACGTAGTCGAAGAACTTGAGGCTGGAGGATGGCGCGGGGCGGTCGATGGGCAGCAGAAGGCGGCGGGCTTCATCGACGCACACGTGCGGAACGCGCCGTGACCGCAGGTAGCGGTCGAAGGCGCGTTCGTAGTGGCGCGGCGACTCCTTCATGATCTATCTCTTCTGCTGCTGTTCCACCAGTTCGCTCAGGAACTTCTGTTCGGCGTCGCGGAATCCTTCCATGGCTTTGGAAAGGGACTCGCCCGCCTCGTCGAGCCTTTTCACTGTGCCAGCGTCGCCCGGGCTCTGCTTGGCGGCGGCGGACAGGGCCTGCACGGTCTCCGCGGCGGCGCGGACATCGGACGCGGCGGCGGCGTACGAGCGGGTCGCGTCATAGAGCGCCTGGGACTCGAGCTCCTTGGTCGTCGGCTCGTGGAGCAGGCGCCACGGGTGGCTGCGTACTTCGACCGCGGTGAGCTTGAGCTGATCGCTCATCAGACGGACATTGGCGAGGGTGCGGCGGAGGTTGGGCCCTTCCTGCGTCAGCAGGTCGCGGATATCGGAGATGGCGAGCTGTGCCTCGCCCATGGCGGTGCGGGCGTCCCGGAGCGTGTCGTTGAGCGCCGTGACGGATTCACCGTTCAGCTTCGCGGTCGCGGCCTGCACGTCCTGGATGATCGAGTCGATGCGCCGGCGGTTGTCCGCGATGGTGGCGTGCGTGTCGTCGAACAGGGCCTTGGCGCTCGCGACGGCGGCGTCGGCGTCGGTCAGCACTTTGTCGCCCTTGTCGAGCAAGGGTGAGAGACGGGCGGACGCCGACTCGACGTTTTTCAGTGTCGCGTCCACGCTCTGGCTCCACTGGCCCACGTCGGTCTTGGCGTTGGCGATGAGAGAGCGTGCGTCGGCGAGGGCGGTCTCGACTTCCGGGCTGCTCTTATCGATCATCGCGCCCAGCCGGTCCACCGCCCTTTGGGCGTCGGTGATGGTCTGACGGATTTGGTCCACCTGCTGGGGTCCAAGGCCCGCCTGGGCGAGGAATGTGGGCGGCGCGAGGGTGGCCTGAACCACCTCCCCTGCTTCGATGCGCTCACTGGTGCCGACGTGGGACTTGGCGCCCGGCTGCCCCGGTGAGGCGATGTTGATACTGCTGAGCGTGCCCAGCAGCGGCCGTTCAAGGTAAATCGAGGCGTTTTCGAAGAGGATGATGTCCCGTCTTATTTCGACGCGGACGCTGACTGCGGTCGGCAACGCGTCGTCCTTCAGGCCCTCTGGGTGCTCAAAGCCCACCGAAAGGACCTGCCCGACAGGTTGACCACCGAGTGTGACGGGGGAGCCGGATTGGAGGCCGGCGGCCCCGTCGGCGAGGCTGAACCGCACGGTGAACCTCACCGCACCGCTGCCCGCGCTCCGCTTGGCGAGCATGAACGACACGGCGACGGCGAGCACGACGCTCAGCAGCACG
>CALLYM010000094.1 GCA_937858155.1 uncultured Phycisphaerales bacterium
GATGCTGACGTTGTTGCTGGTCTTGCCGACCTTGTCGATTTCGTCGATGTAAATGATGCCCCGCTGGGCGGCCTCGAGGTCAAAGTCCGCGCTCTGGAGGAGCTTCAGGATGAGGTTCTCGACGTCTTCACCCACGTAGCCCGCCTCGGTGAGCGTGGTGGCGTCGCCGATGGCGAAGGGGACCTTGAGCATGCGGGCCAGGGTCTTGGCGAGGAGCGTCTTGCCGCTGCCCGTGGGCCCGATGAGCAGGATGTTGCTCTTGTCGATCTCGACGTGCCCCGCCTGCTCGCTCTCAAGGTGGAGGAGGCGTTTGTAGTGGTTGTGCACCGCAACGACGAGGGCCTTCTTTGCGTAGTCCTGCCCGATGATGTACTGGTCGAGGAACGTCTTCATGTCGCGCGGGGTGGGCACCTCGCGCAGCCATGACTGGGCGCTGCTGACGCGCCGGCGTTCCTGGCGGAAGATGTTCTGGCACAGGTCGGTGCAGTTGGAGCAGACGTACACGGCGTTGGGGCCCTCGACCATGGGGCCCACGTCCTTGCTGGTCTTGCCGCAGAATGAACACGTTGTCACCTTCCGACCCCGGAAGTTCCCGTCGCCCCCACCCCCGCCAGCGCCGCCCGTTCCGCCCGCCGACGCTCCCCCTGGTTGATTCTGTTGCGACATGGGTTGGTCTCCGCCCTCCTGCGAGCAATACAACTCTTGTGCGTCCACCGCACGGGCCCGGACCTGCCTACCGGACCGCGGTCAGTGTATCGGCGTGGTACAGACGAATCTGCAAACACCCACGACCGATTCTGCGCGTTTGACCTCCGGCGGTTATCCGGGCGTGCAGCGTGTGCGCACTACTCCGATGGGGGTGTCTTGCCGGCATCGATGATGCGCTGCGCCGCGGCTTTGGCCGCCTCTCGCTTGGCATCCACGGAGTTCGCCTGCTTCTTTGCGGCGAGCTTCGCCTCCACATCCTCGACTGTCTTGCGTTGCAGCGCCCGCTTGGCCTGGTCAAATTCTTCGGGAGACATCTCCCCCCTTGCCTTCATCTTCCGCATCGTCTCCATGAGGCCTTCGTGGTCCACCGCGTCGGCCTTCTCGCTGAATAGCTTTTTGTGCACGAAGTACACAAGCGCGAAGGCCACGAGCACCAGCACGATCAGCACAATAACCCAGCCAACCACCTGCGCCTGAGCGGCGCCGGATGGGCGCGCCTGAGCCAACGGGTGAACGACCGGTGGCACGAGCGCGGGAAGGAACAAGATGTGCATTGGTATAGCCCGTTGTCCCCGCCAAGCCGCGTGCCCGTGGAGCACGCTTCACGCCCTGCCGAACAGCTTCTCCAATTCGCGAATGGTCAACCGGATGCTGGTGGGCCTCCCGTGCGGGCAGTTGCTTGAACGCTCGACATCCTCCCGGAGCTGCACAAGGTCCGCAAGCTCCAGGTCACTCAGCCGGTCGCCCGCCTTGATCGCCGCCTTGCACGACATCATGTCGAGCACGTCCCGCAGCGCGTGCTCGAACGCCTGGTCCTTGTGGCCGGGGTTGGCGGCTCCCGTGACCGGAGCAATCTCGCCCGCGTCCGTCTTCCGCAGCAATTCCTCCACGAAGTCCACGACGTCCACGCCCCGCTCGAAGAGGAAACTCGGGAACGCCCGCACAAGGACGCCCGCCGCCCCCGCGTCTTCCGCCTCGACACCGATACGTGCGAGCAGGGGCTGCAGCACACCCAGGGCCGCCGCCTGTGACTTGCTGACACGCACGGGCACCGGCGCAAGAAGGTTCTGGCTCTCCAGGCTCCCTTTTCCTACGCGCTGCAGAAGGTACTCAAACATCGCCCGCTCGTGCAGCGCGTGCTGGTCGATGATCACGACGCCCTGCTCATCCTGCGTAATGACATACGAGTTATGCACCTGCAGCAGTCGCGTCGCTGGCATCAGTGGTATCTCGCCCGCGTGCGCTCTGCTCGGTTCACGCGCGGCGGTCTCCGCCGATGCCATCGCCCGATCACCCTCCGCGAGGTTCAGAGGTATCTGCTCCACGTCCGGCCGGAATCGGCTGAAGAAACTCGCGAACTTGGCCTCCGCGATGCCGGCGCCCGGAACCACCGCTCCCGGCAGCCCGGCGAACGCGCCGCCGCCCGCTTCACCCGCGCCCAGCAGCCCGGCATGCGCGCCCGCTCCCAGGTCTCCGCGGGCAGGGCTCCAGGCGATGCCAGGTCGAAGGGCCGTCACGGCGGGCGTCAAGTCCGCGCGCGCGAGCGATTCCCTGAGAGCCCGCAGCACGACACTGTGCACCATGCTGCTGTCCCGGAACCTGACCTCCGCCTTCTGTGGATGGACGTTGACGTCCACGCCCTCGGGCGAAAGCTCCATCATCAGGACCACCGTCGGGTAGCGCCCGGGCTCGACGAGGCCCCGGTACGCTTCGCTGACGGCGTGCTGCACGGTGCGGTCGC
Organism: uncultured Phycisphaerales bacterium; assembly: GCA_937858155.1. Taxonomy (GTDB): domain Bacteria; phylum Planctomycetota; class Phycisphaerae; order Phycisphaerales; family UBA1924; genus BJHL01. The sequence goes on from CALLYM010000094.1 coordinate 2,450, forward strand.
GCACCGGGCGTCCGTTCACGAACAGGAACTGCCCCTTCGTGCTCCCCCTCGCGAGCGCAGGCAGCCCCGCCAGGCCCCACAGGCTCATCCCACGCGCGTCGTCAAAGCGGTCCGCCTGGACGACGACGAGCTGGGCATCCAGTTCTCTCCCAAGGATTCCCAACGCCCGTTCCCTTGCTGACTGGTTCGCCGGAAGATCGAGCGTCGTCCTTCCATCCACCATGAGCGTGAACGCCACCGCGGGGTGCGCCAGCGCGATCTGATGGAACACCTCGACACACCGCTCCTTCTCCGTCTGGGCAGTCCTCAGGAACTTCCGGCGCGCGGGCGTGTTGAAAAAGAGGTTCCGCACCGTCACACTGGTGCCCACCGGGCCGGCGGCGGGGCGCAGCGGCTGGGTGGTCGCACCCTCCACGTCCATCTGCCACGCCTGATCCTGCCCGGCAACGCGTGACCGCAGGCACATCCGCGACACGCTCGCGATGCTCGCCAGCGCTTCACCGCGGAACCCCAGCGTCCCGATATGGTCCAGGTCCGATGCGTCTGCGATCTTGCTGGTGGCGTGCGGAGCGACCGCCATCGAGAAGTCCTCGGGCAGGATGCCCACACCGTCATCGGTCACCCGCACCAGCTCGATTCCACCCAGCTCCAGTTCCAGCATCACGCGGACCGCGCGAGCGTCCAGTGAATTCTCCACCAGCTCCTTCACCACGCTCGCGGGACGCTCGACAACTTCACCCGCGGCGATCTGGTTCGCCACCAGCGCCGGCAAGGCACGGATTCTCGCTGGGGCGCGAGTATCTGTCGAGGTTGAAGCAGCTGCGCTCACGGGGCACGGTAGGGGTTCAGTTTTTTGCAGGGGTCAGATGCCACCCTCCAGCGACAACATCCCACCCACATGCATGGAAGCGGCCGCCAGGGACGCCTCTACGACCTGGGCGCACCGCGCGGCCCGCGCCCGCACCTTGGGCTCGGCATCAAATTGGGCTACCTCCGCCACCCGCGCAACGACCTCGGGCCACCGCGCGTGCAGTCGCAGCGGGCCGCCCGCGGGCAGCACCTTCCACGCAAGCCACGCTCCTGCAAGCCGGTGCATTGTCCGGTCGTCACTGAGCATCGCCGCGAGCGATTCGACCCCGATACCCAACACGTCGCACTTGGCTTCCACGAGGGCATCCTCACGCCTGAAAGCGCCCGCACCCGCCACATCCGCCAGCAGCGCCGCCCGCACCGCGTTCGCACGCACCCGGTGGTGGGCATCGTCCTTGAACTCGACGATCCCGGCCCGATCGCCCGACCTTGCGTGCGCGGCCCCACCCTGACGCGCCAATCGCGCATGTTTGGCGAGAGATTCCACCGCGTTCGCACGCACGCGCGCGTCGCCGTGCACCAGCGCGCGCTCCAGAGCCACGCGGCTCGTCGGGGTCGGTACGTCCCCCAGCACGGTCACCGCCTGCGCCACATTCCTCGCGAGGTCCGCTCCCTCCCCCTCCCGCGCGGCGACTTCACGCAGCCTGTGCTCGAGTTCGCCAGAGATCCCGAGGCGCTTGGCGAGGTGCATCGCCCGCGACCACCCGCCCCCTATCTGGGAGACATCACCCAACCGCGCCGCCAAGTCATCCACAAATGCCGCACGGTTTGCGACAAACGAGCGGTACGCCCCCGCCATCCCAGCGACGCTTGCTGCCCGCAACGCAGCAGAGAATGGGTCGCTATCGAACGCACGATCCAACGCCGCGAGCGTCCGCACACGAGGGTGGGGCAGCCTGGAGAACAACGCCAGCAGACGCGAGTGCTCCGCACGACCGCCCGCATCATCACTCCCACTCCCCCACTCCTGCCGGGCCTCCACGTCCGCGATCCACGACAAGTAGGCGGCGCGTGATACGCGTTCGTCCACATCGAGCACCTGATCGATGCGGAGGGAAGACACGCCGTGCCGCACGCACGCCGCCCGCACCACCGGATCGGGATCCGCAAGCAGGCCCTCAAGGGCAGCGTGCCGCTGCGGGCTCGTCGCGTGGATGCTGCGTGCCCATAGTGGGGCCATCCGTCGCGCACCGGCTGGCAGCGCCTGCACCACGCCCGCAGTGGGCAGCGGTCCCGCCGGGGTCAGCACGTACCGCCCGTGGAATCTCCCGCCCCCGCCGCCAGCGTCTTCCTGCGAATGGCCAGCCGCCTTGACCGACCTGAGCGCACGGGCCCGCGCGGGCCGCAGGCCCAGGTGCGCAGCCGACAGCACGAGTTCGTGGTCCCAGGCACCGTCCGCCCGCGACAACCGAGCAACCGCCCCCCGTTGGGCCGAGGGCATGGGCAGCCATTCCAGCGCCCGCAAGCGTCCCGTAGGGATTGCCCTCGCCCGCAGCAGGGACATCAGCGGCCCATGCGACGGGTGCTCCCGCTGAGCGACCGCGGAACAGACACCCGACCCTGCCTGGTCGCATACAAACCCACGATCCGCCAGCAGTAACGCCGCGAGTAGAACGCCGCGTTTGCGGTGGACATCGAGGGAATTGAGCCCCTTGGCGACACCGTCCGCCAGCAACGCCTGATCCTTCGCGCCCCACGGTGCAAACCCCGGACCGGCCACCCCCGTCCACAAAGGTCCAAACGAGGCCTTGTCCCACGCTCCGCGCTCGGCATCGGACCACGCGGAACTGCGGGCACGCAAGACCATGGCCACCAACGCCAATTCCCCGTGGCGAGCGACCTCTCCATCCGCGTCCATCAACAACTCGCTCGCAAGCGACGCAAGCGACACATCCGCTACTTCCAGCAGCGCCCGAGCCGCGTTGCGTCGCACGACCGCGCGGGCGTCGCGCAGCGCGGCCCGGCAGGCACCGTCCCATCGAGACTGCCCGACACCCCTCGCAGCCGCTTTCACATCGTCCGAAAGTGCAACCCACACACCCACGACGCCCGCGAGGGCGGTATCGCTCACTCGCAGCCGCCTCTCACCCCACGCCCGCATCGGGCTCCATGAAGGACCGCTGGGTTTCAGTGCGGGGACGGTGGCGAGTTCCAACAGCGCCCAAGCAAAGGAGGTCGCCTGTTCGTGGCCCCCAGAAGTTGCGGCGGCCAACAGCCCCTCTTTCAGCGCTCTTGCTCGAATGTCCTCTGGGAGCCGCCCGATTCTGCGGAGACGGTCCGCCGCCTTTTCGCCGGCCTTCATGTCTGGTGGGAACTCGGGCACGTCCTTGCGCTCCGTCAAAAGGTGACCGTCTGTGACATCATCAAGCAACAAGGCAGAGGGTGTCGGCTTGGCGTCAGCTTATCCAGATTCGCATATCGGTGAAAAAAATATTACCTTGCCTATTGTGTACCACCGAAAACGTGGTATAGATATGAGCCCTTGTCGGGGGGTGTTTGGGTTGGAGGATTTGGAGAGAGCAGTAAGTTGTGACAGGAAGAGTTGTATGTTCGGGGGGACCGGGTTGTGGAGGGCCTTCGTGTGAGCTTCACGAGGCCTCGGAAGGTGAGTGCGTAGGCGGGAGTTCCCGTTTTCCACCACCCGCACGCCGGGTAGCTTGAGGATAGCTGCCCGCTGGTCCGGTATCTCGTTCGCACGCCTTGCCAGCGCCCGTGGTGTGGGTGAATGGCGCAAGGCCGGGAACCGCGCACGGAATCGCGCGGTACGAAAGAGAAACCCCCATGAGCGTTGCGGCACGCCAGAACCCCTTGCAGTCCTACCAGCTGATCCTGTACGCGCGGGCGCTGCACACTGCCCCGTTCCTGGAGAAGCTCAAGGGTCGGCAGTTCATCTCGCACGAGGACCGGTACTCCGTCGAGTCCTGGATCATGCCGGGAATGCACGCCGTCCGCTTTGAGCACAACCGTGTCTGCTGCACGGAGCATGTGACCGACCAGGACCGCGCGATCCCGACCGGTGACATCATCACCCAGCACCTGTGCGCCACCGAGAAGGAATACGAATACGTGTTCCCGCGGGACAGCGTCCAGTACCTCTCGGCGTGCCAGACCGAGACCCTCACCGAATCGCTCTACGCCGAAGATTACGAGGAAATGCTCGCGGAGGGGAGAACCCTGGACGCCCTCATTCACATGTACGACGATGACGCAGGCCGGTGCCTCTCGATGGTCGCCATGCAGCGGTTCCAGCACGAAGTCCATGTGCAGTCGTGCCACATGATCGCGAACGCCGGTCTGGTGCTGAAGACACAGTCGATCTTCGAGATCCTGGGTCACCGTGCCACTCTCCTTGAGGCCAAGCCCTGCGGCGTGCAGGTCAGGAACGCTGGAACCCCCAAGCGGAATGGCCGATAGACTTCCCTATGCAGCGACCCAAACAGTCCCGTCGAATTACCTCGCCCCGCTGACGGGCCGAGTGTTGTCGCGCTGCGAGGGAATCACCTCTCACGAATGAACAACCGGCCCACGGCGGGGCGCGGCACGTTGTCTCCACGTCCGGCGCTGCTGGCGGGGCGCTGGAAATCCCCGAACTATCATCGCTGCCAAACAAAGCAAGCCACTCCGGCACGCATTTTTTCGGCGTGTTTCCGGAGAACCACCACTGAGCCTCGCCATGCACCACGACATGAACCGCACCGTACCGCTTCACTCCGCCGACGCCGCGGCGAGCCAGGGAGCGCCCGCCAAGCCGGAAAAGGAAAAGAGCCGGTACAAGGACACACTGAATCTTCCAAGCACACCCTTTCCCATGAAGGCCAACCTCGTGCAGAACGAGCCCGCGAGCCTGAAGCGTTGGGCGGGTGTGGGCGTCTACAAGCGCCTCCGGAACGAACGGGCGGGGAAGCCCCGGTTCGTCTTCCATGACGGCCCTCCTTACGCGAATGGTTCCATCCACCTCGGCCACCTGATGAACAAGTGCCTGAAGGACTTTGTGGTCCGCACCAAGTCCATGCAAGGCCTCGACGTCCCTTACACGCCCGGCTGGGACTGCCACGGCCTCCCCATCGAGCACAAGGTCATGCTGGAGATGCAGGAGAAGGGCAAGGCCACGAAGCTCGCGACACTCAGTGATGATCAGCGGAAGGTGGTTGTGCGCCGCGAGTGCCAGGCGTACGCGGAGAAGTACGTCAAACTGCACAAGGAGCAGATGACCCGGCTCCTGACCCTTGCTGACTACGAGAACCCCTACCTCACGATGCAGCCTGCGTACGAGGGCGCCACACTGGAGGTGCTCGCGACGCTGCTGGAGCGCGGACTGGTGTACCGCCAACTCAAGCCCGTCCATTGGAGCCCGGCGAACGAGACGGCGCTCGCGGACGCGGAACTGGAGTACGAGGACCGCGAGGACCCGAGCGTGTACGTGGACTTCGAGGCGGCGGACGCGGGGGCTGTGTATGACGCGTTCGGATACACCGCAGAGAACACAGAGAGCACGGAGGAAGAAGAAGGTGAAGACACTGCGGCATCGGATGCCACCGCGTCCTCCGCGTTCAAGTCCAAGGCCCCCAAGCCCGGGACGCGGCCCTTGCAGCGGCCTTGCTTCATGATCTGGACGACGACGCCGTGGACGCTGTGCGCGAACCTCGCGATCGCGGTGAACCCGAAGTTCGAGTACGCGCTCGTGTGGATCGACGGCAACGTCACGGTGCTCGCGGCGGACGCGGTGGCGCGCGTCACGGCGAAGGCCAAGAGCGAGGACGTGGTGGTGCTGGCTCGCGCGACGGGCGATCGGTTGCTCGGGCTGCGGTACAAACATCCCTTCGTCGAGGGCGTGCCCGTATTCCCGAAGGAGGCGGGCGGCGATCCCGCGACCTGTTACAAAGTAGTCGGGGCCGACTACGTGACGCTCGAGGACGGCACGGGCCTCGTACACACCGCGCCCGGGCACGGCGCGGAGGACTACCAGACGGGCCTGCGCGAGAAAATCCCCGTGTACTGCCCGGTCAAAGAGAACGGTGCGTACGACGACAGCGTGCCGGCGTGGCTGCGCGGCATGAACATCTGGGAGGCCAACAAGAGCGTGGTGAAGCACCTGCGCGACAGCGGGCACATGTTCTTTGACCACGTGTTCACGCACAGTTACCCGCACGACTGGCGGAGCAAGACTCCGGTGATCTTCCGGTGCACGGAGCAGTGGTTTGTTGATGTCACACGAGGTCTTGTTGATTTCGGTGATAGCAACAAGTTCAACCGCGCCGAAAGCCAAGTTTCGGTTGGTGGGCCAACACGCGTTTTGAACGCCGGTCTTACTGTCAAGGACTTCGCGTTGCGTTCTATCGACGAGGTCAAGTTCGTCCCCGAGTGGGGCCGCAACCGCATGCGCGGTATGCTTGAGTCGCGCCCCGACTGGTGCATCTCGCGCCAGCGTGCGTGGGGCCTGCCGATCCCGGCGTTCTTCCTGCCCACCGGAGAAGTTGTGATGACGCCCGCAAGCGCGCGGGCTGTGTCACGCGTCTTCCGGGAGCAGGGGAGCGACGCGTGGTTCACCAAGGACGCGGCAGAGCTGCTCAAGCACTATGACCCCGCCAAGGACGAGGCACTTACCCCGTCGCTCCGTCTCTCCATCGCTTCCTCTCTTGCCTCTCTCCGCAAGGGCAACGACATCCTGGACGTCTGGTTTGAATCCGGCTCATCCTGGTACTCGTGCATGAAGGAACGCGGCCAGGCGTTCACCAAGGCCGATCATTCTGACGCCATCGACCTCTACCTGGAGGGCTCGGACCAGCACCGCGGCTGGTTCCAGCTGTCGCTCCTGCCCGCGCTCGGCGTGATCGGCAGGCCGCCGTTCAAGACCCTGCTTACCCATGGCTTCATGGTCGACCGCGACGGCAAGAAGCTCAGCAAGAGCCGGCCCGACGCGCACCGTTACGAGGTCGACAGCCTGTGCACGGAGTTCGGCATGGATGTCATGCGCTGGTGGGTATCGAGCCTGGCATACGAGAACGACGTGAAGGTGGACGTGGAGTTGTTCGGCCTCGCGGGCGAGAGCTACCGCAAGGTCCGCAACACACTGCGTTTCATGCTCAGCAACCTTGCCGACTTTTCCCCTTCCTGCGACGGCAGTGAGGGGCATTGCGTTCCGACCAACCAGTTCCCGCCGACGTCGCTGGACGCGTGGGTGCTCCGTGAATTCGATGCCCTGCGCGACACCGTTGTGCGGGCCTACAACGCCTTCGACTATCAGACCGCCCACAAGGCTCTCTTTGACTTCTGCAACACCACGCTGAGCGCCGAGTACCTCGCGGCGGTCAAGGACCGACTCTACTGCGACAAAGAGGACTCTCAGCGACGCCGGCGGACGCAGACAACGCTGTGGGACCTGACCGACGGCCTGTGCCGCCTCCTCGCACCCATCATGTGCCACACCGCCGACGAGGCGTTCCGCGCCCTGCTCAAGTGCGCGCCGGACGACATGAAGTCCTGCGTGCATCTAGAGGAGTTCCCCTCCCCCACCGGCGTCCATGCCCACGTTGGCTGGAACGCGCTCTTCGAAGCCGCGAAGGCCGCCCAGATCGAGCTCGAAAGAGCCAAGTCACGCGGCATCGAAAACCCACTGGACGCCGGCGTCACGCTCCCACTCGCCGACGCCCTCCGTGACTTTGATACCCCCGATGGCCGGGTGGAGCTCGCCGACCTGCTCGGTGTCAGCCGCGCAAACTTTGACGCATCGGTCAAGTCCGTCGTTATCCAGGACCTGCGCGACCAGCCCCGCTGCGAGAGGTCGTGGAAACGCGATGGGACAGTCAAGCAGCGCACCGACGGCGGGATGCTGACGGATCGGGACGCGGCCGCGGTGGGTGTCGCGTAACGCGCACAGAGCACCCCGCGCCGTCCCGCACGGCACAGTGTTCCCGGACCCAGTTGCCCCGCGGCAACATCACAGACGGTACAGCCCCACCCCCGTGTGGCGTTCGGGCAACATCGGTGCGGCCGCAGCGCGCTCCGGGGTCGAACAAGTGGGCATGACGAGCCCGCTCCACCCGCACAACCACGGCGCCTACCGCCTGGCGGACGATTCACCGCGTGCGACCTACGCCACGGTCGACCGGGTGACCGAGCTCTTCAAGCAGCTCCACGGGCTCATCGATCACTCGCTCGCGAGCGTCGACAAGGCCAAGAAGACCATCTCGGCAGGCACGCTGCTGTCCGCGTCCGTAGTAAACGCCGCAGAGAAACACCTCTCGACCGCAGCAACCGATCTGGACAAGATGAGCGAACTCGTCCACGCGGCGATGCAGAGCCAGTCGCACTCGTTGGGCTCACCGCACCTGGCAAAGGCCCGCCCGGTCACCCTGGGCGAGGCGATCCAGCACGCCGTGGACGTGTGCCGCCCGCTTGCGCAGCGCCACGGTGTCGCCCTCGAATGCGCCATCGCCGCGGCCCTTGCCGACCAGCCCGCCGGCGCGGTGTACACCGTTGCCCTCAACGCCGTTCAGAACGCCATCGAGGCCGTGGCCCGCCGCAACACCGGCTCTACGCACCCGCCGGGCAAGGTTGAGATTGAACTACGCCACGACGCACCGCCGAAGGAAGCCGCCTACGGGCGCGACGACCGCGCCTGGTGCACGCTTGAGGTGCGGGACGACGGCGTGGGCCTGCCAAAGGGGACCGACCCCGCGAACGTGTTCAACCTCGGGTTCACGACCAAGGCCCACGGCGCGGGCGTCGGACTCAGCGTTGCGCGCAGCGTCGTACAGGGCATGGGCGGAACGATCGAGCTTCTCCCGCGCGTGGTCATCCGCCGCGTGGAGCACGGCGCGGGCGGCGAGAACACCGCGTGCCCCGGTTGTGTGCTCCGTGTCCGGTTCCCCGTCGTTGCCTCCGCGGGCAAGCGCCTGAGCGCGTAACCGCCAAGCCCGGTCCGCGCGAATCACCCGTGAAGTTCCCCGCGCCCCCAACCCCTCCCGCGGCCGACGACGCCCCGTCGCGAGGCGCACGCATCCTCGTGGCCGAGAGCGACCCTGTCGCTGCGGAGTCCCTCGCGGAATTCTTTACGAGGCACGGCCACCACGCCGCCACGGTGTATTCCGCGGGGGAGGCGATCGCGGCGCTCCGCTCGGCAGAACAGCCGTTCGACACAGCCCTCGTGGACCTGAACCTGCCCGACGGACGCGACACCGACCTTCTCCGTTCCCTTCAGCGTGCCCGGCGCGACCTGCCCCTCATTGTCATGACCTCTTACGGCAGCGTGGAGTCGGCGGTCGAGTGCCTCCGGCTCGGCGCGTGCGACTACCTCACAAAGCCGCTCGTCGATGAGGAACTCCAGATGGCGTTGGAGCGGGCTCTGCGCCAGCGTGCGCTGCTCGCCGAGAACGTCACCCTCCGCGAGCGCCTCGACGACAAGTTTGCCCTCCCCAACATCGTCGGCGCGGACCCCCGCATGGCGCGGGTCTTTGACCTCGTCAAGGCAGTGGCCCCCAGCCGCACCACCGTGCTCATGACGGGCGAGTCGGGCACGGGCAAGAGCCTGATTGCGCACGCGATACACCAGCACTCCCCGCGGAAGGACAAGCCGTTCGTCGAGCTCGCCTGCGGCAGCATCCCGGAGACCCTGCTGGAGAGCGAGCTCTTCGGGCACGTCAAGGGGGCGTTCACGGGTGCGCATGCGGACAAACCGGGACGGTTCCTTGCCGCCAGCGGCGGGACGATCTTCCTGGATGAAATCAATTCGGCAAGCCCCGCCATGCAGCTGAAGCTGCTGCGCGTGCTCCAGGAACGCAAGTTCGAACCCGTCGGCTCGAACCAGACGCAGGAGGTGGATGCGCGCGTCATCCTGGCGAGCAACCAGCCGCTGGAGAACCTCGTCGCCCAGGGACTTTTCCGCCAGGACCTTTACTATCGCATCAACGTCGTGAAGATCGAGCTGGCGCCCCTCCGAGAGCGTGTCAGCGACATCGAGAGCCTCGCGCGGTTCTTCCTCGACAAGTACGCCGCCGATCTGCAGCGTCAGCTTGTAGGCTTTACGCCCCAGGCGATGGACGCGCTCCGCCGCTACCACTACCCGGGCAACGTGCGAGAACTCCAGAACATCATCGAACGTGCATCCGTCCTCGCCCGTGGCCAGACGATCGACCTCGCCGATCTGCCCGAACACGTGGCAGCGCCGGCCTCTCACGCTTCGCCGCTCGGCGCGACCCCCCCCGCCCATCCTCAGGACAACCGAGTCTGGGCTCCGATGTCGCTCGAGGACGCCCTGCGGGAGCCGGAAAAGCAGATCATCCTGCACGCCCTCAAGGCCAACCATTGGAACCGGCAGAAGACCAGCGAGCAACTGGGCATCAACCGGACCACGCTCTACAAAAAGATGAAGGCGCTAGGCATGCTTGCGCCGCACGAGGGCGACGGAGATACTCGCCTGGCCGGCTGATCGGCCCCGTGACTACCGTCCTCTATGTCGTTCGCACGATGCACGTTCGAATCACCCTTGGGCGAACTCACCGCGTGCGCCACGCCGAAAGGCATTTGCCTTCTTGAGTTCCACGACCGGCGTGCCCTGACCACCGAGTTAAAGTTCCTCTGCGGGCACTTCGATACCAGCTTTTCGTCGAACACCAACCCACACGTTGATGCTCTCCGCGCGCAGGCCGCGGAGTACTTCGCCGGCGCGCGGGCTGAATTCGACCTGCCCCTGGACGCCCCCGGCACTCCTTTCCAGAAGCGTGTTTGGGACGCACTCCTCCGCATCCCGTGCGGCACCACCACAAGCTACCTCGGCCTCGCAAGGTCTATCCAGCAGCCCAGCGCTACCCGAGCCGTTGCCCGGGCCAACGGCCAGAACCGTGTCGCCATCCTCATTCCCTGCCACCGCGTCATCGGCAGCGACGGATCGCTCACCGGTTATGGCGGCAAACTCTGGCGCAAGCAGTGGCTCTTGGAGCATGAAGCCAGAATGGCGGGCGCGACACTGACGTTCGCCTGACTCCTCTCACCCAAGCCGGTGCCGATGTCCTGCTACTTTGAACCGCCCTCGAAGCCGCTGGGCGCAGGCTCTGGCCAGCCACCCCCCAGCGACTTGTAGAGCGCAACCAGCGATGTGAGCACCGCGCTCTGGCTCTGCGCCGCGGCATCTTCAGCGTCGTAGAGCTGGCGCTGGCTCTCCAGCACGTTCAGGAATTCGCTCACGCCCGAGCGGTACCGCTCCTGCGACAGGGACACCGCCTGCTCGTTCGCGGTGATCGCCCGCTGCAGGGCCGACCACCTCTCTTGCTGCTGCGCGACGCCCACGAGCGCGTTCTCGACCTCCTCGAAGGACGTAAGAACCGTCTGCTCGTAGGTCGCAAACGCCTGGCGCTCGCGCGCGTTGGCGGCGTCGATGTTCCGCCGCACGCGTCCCGAATCGAACAGGTTCCACCGGACCGAAGGGCCGATGCTCCAGAACCGGCTGTTCATGTCCGCGAAGTTGTCCGCTTCTTCGCTGCGGAAGCCGAACGTCCCCGTCAGCGAAAAACGCGGGAAAAGATCGGCGGTTGCCACGCCGATCCTCGCCGATGCTCCTGCGATCCGCCGCTCGGCCGCGCGGATGTCGGGTCGACGACGTAACAGCTCGGATGGGACACCCGTTGAGACCGTTCCCTGGGCCGTTGGCATGGCGCCCGGCTGCTTCAGCTCCCCCTGCAGCTGCCCGGGGTACTCGCCCAGGAGCACCGCGAGGCGGTTCATCGCCGCCCGCTCCGCGATGACCAGCACCGGCCGAAGGCTCTCCCGCGCCGCCAGCTGCGCCTGCGCCTGGGCAAGCTCCAGCTGCGTTCCGATACCGGCGTTGAGCCGCGTGCGCACAAGGTCGACGGTGTCGCGCTGCGTGGCGATGCCCCGGTCGACGATTTCCTGGCGGGCCTGCGCCTGGCGCAGCTCGATGTAATTCCGCGCCACTTCGGCGGTCACCGTCACCATCACGGCGTTGCGGCTCTCCTCGGCCGCCCCCAGGTCGGCGTCCGCCGCCTCCACCCCGCGGCGGACAGCGCCCCACACGTCAACTTCCCAGGACGCGTCCAGCCCAGCCTCAAAGTGGTTCTGATCGCCGGTGGGGAATCCCTGCCCCAGCGTGTTGCTGTTGCGGCTGCGCGAAACACTTCCCTGCGCGTCAACGCTGGGCAATTCTGCCGACCTGGCCACGCCCCGCAGCGCCCGTGCTTCGTTTATCCGTTCCATCGCTACGCGGAGATCGTTGTTCTTGGTCACCGCGCGCTGCATGAGCCCATCCAGCACGGGGTCCTGAAATCGGGACCACCAGGTCGCAAGTTCGCCGCCCGTCAGAGGCTGCCCGATGCTCGATACTCCCTCGCCCGCGGTATCTCCGGTACCCGCAAAGGCATCAGGCGTGACCGTGCGGGGGGGCGCGTAGTCCGGCCCCGCCGATCTGCACCCCGCAAAGCCGCCGCACAGCGCCAGCAATGTCGGCACACCCACCGTCCCAATAAGTCGCGCACGGGTCATCATGGTTTCCTGTCGCTCGAGATCGCCTGCTTGGAGGCCGGTGTCCCTACTTGGTTTCCTTCCCCCGCCCCCCGGCCTCAATATACACGTCCATCTGCTGACCGACGTACACCGGCATGTCCGCCGGATCAAAGGCGAAGATCACTTGGAGCACCCGAGTATCGACCCGCTCTGTGCTCGCGCCCGTCAGGCTCTTCTTGGGCACCACGTACGGCTCAAATCGCACGAACCGCAGCCCGGTGGTGATGTCCTTGTTCCCGCGCGCAAAGGCCGTCGCCCGTGAGCCATTGCGCACACGCCAGGCCTCGTTCTCGTCGATGTCCACCCGTATATGCAACGGCGACACACACCCCACGAGCATCAGGGGCGTCGTCAGCGCCCCCGCCGACGCGAACTCCCCATCCCGGACGTTGGTCTGCAGCACCATGCCATCGATGGGGCTGCGCACCGTGCGCCGATCAACTTCGATGACCAGCGCGTCCACCGACGCCCTCGCCTGGGCAGCCTGCGATTCCGCGACCCTGATATCCGCGCTCCACGTCCCCGCCTCCAGGAGCGAAAGCTGCGACCGCGCCTCGACCTCCGCTGCCTGCGCCTGGGCCACGCGGGCCTCCGCCGTCGAGACCGCGTAGCCGCGGCGCGTGACCTCTTCCTCACTCATCGCTCGGGCGTCGGCCATCTGCCGGGCACGCGCGAGCTGGGCCTTCGCGTCCTCGAGCTGGCTCTGGGCCGCCTGCACCTCGCTGCCGGCCTGGACCACCCTTGCCCGCGCGGGGGGGATCTGCTCGGGCCGCGTGCCCAAGCGTGCCTTCGCAAGCTGTTGTTCGGCTACCTCAAGCTGCGCCCGCGCCACGAGCAGGTCGGCCTGCAACTCCCGGGAGTCGAGCTCAAAGAGGACGTCGCCCTGCTTGACCTTGTCGTTCACGTGCGCACGCACGCTCTTCACGATCGCCCCCACCGGCGAGCCCACGGCGATGTTCTCGCTGCTGGCCTCAACCAGGCCCGATCCCGCCACAAACGCGTCGTAGGGCGACCGCGCGGGCTCGATCACGGGCGGTGCGGCGGGCGGGGGAACGCTCCCGCGCACCACTGTTACCACCGCGAAAATGATCCCTACCACCGCCAGCAATGGGATGACAAATGCTCGAATCATGACCAGCCTCCTTCGGTCGGGTGCTGCATACGCCCGCCCGGACTACACGCCATCACCCTCCACCGCGTGCGCGGCCACTCGCCGACCTTCACCGGACGTCACCCGCACTATGTGCCCGTCGTCCATCTCAGCGATCCGGTCGGCGAACTCAAAGATGCGTTGATCGTGCGTCACCACCACGAGCGAAAGCCCCCCGTCCTGCGCGATGCTCCTCAGCAGTTCCATCACCTTCTGCCCCGTCGCGTGGTCGAGCGCGCTCGTGGGCTCGTCGCACACGATGAGCTTGGGGTTGTGGACGAGCGCACGGCTGATCGCGACGCGCTGCTGCTGCCCGCCCGACAGCCTCCGCGGCTCGTCGTTCGTGCGGTCCCCCAACCCCACCTTGGAGAGCACCTCCCGCGCACGCTCGATCGCCCGTCCGCGTGGCATGTTGTTGATGAGCAGAGGCACCGCCACGTTCTCCGCAATGGACAGCGTCGGGATCAGGTTGAACGCCTGGAACACGAACCCCACGTTGACCGCGCGGAAACGCGCCCTCTCGGCGCCGTTCATGCGCGCAAAGTCCGACCCAAGGACTTCGCACTCGCCCTCGTCACGGTCGAGCACACCCGCGATGACGCTGATGAGGGTGGTCTTCCCGCACCCGCTCGGGCCCACCAGCATCAGCATCTCGCCGCGGCGCACCTCCAGGTCAATCCCGCGTAGGGCCCGCACCGCGGACGGACCCTCGCCGTACGTCTTCTTCACCGCGCGGCACCGCACGATCGCCCCGTTGTCGTGCGCCCCGTTCGGGTCGGAGTTGTTCGTCGTCGTTGTCATGCCGCTTCCATCGTTGGCCGTTCTAACCCTTGAACACCACCGCCGGCTCCAGCCGCACCACCTTGATCATGCTGAGCATCGCCGAGAGGTTGCAGATAACCAGCACCGCGGCGCCCGCCATGAACACAAGCTGCCAGATCATCCGGAACGCGAGCGTGCCCCCCCTCGCCGCGCCCACCCCCATGAGGCATGAAAGCCCGATCCCCAGGCCAAACCCGATGAACGCCACCACGAGCGCCTGCGACAGCACCATCATCATCAGCCGCGCGTCGCTCGTGCCCATGGCCTTGAGCGTCCCGAAGTACCGCAGGTTGTCCAGCGTGAACGAGTAGAACATGAAGCCCGTGATGATTGTGCCGATCAGGAACCCCAGCGCGACCGCGATACCGAAGTTGATCGGGATGCCCGTGTTCTTCACGAAGTACATCACCGTCTTCCACTTGAAGTCCTTCGCCTGGTACGCCGCGAGCCCCGTCTCCCCGCTGATCCGCTGCGTCAGGTGTGCGAGGTCCTCGCCCGCCGCGGCCTTGACCAGGATGAACGACAGCATCTTCCGCTCCCGCGGCGCGAACTGCACCGCGCGCGAATAGGTGGTGTAGATCGTCGGCTGGCTCTGAAAACTCCGCGTGTTCTGCGAGATGCCGACCACGACCGCGCGACGATCGTTCAGTTCCAGCGTGTCCCCGACCTTGAGCGGCACCGATTCGCCGTTGGGCCCGACTTTCGCGAGCCGACCGCCCGCCCCCACGCTGTCCACGATCACCGCGTCCGCGCGCAGAAGGTCGTCGAGCTTGCCCTCGAGCATCCGCGGCGGGCCCCCCGCAAGCGTCGCGTCGTCGATCCCGAACACGTTGCAATTCTGGATGCTCCCGTCCGCCATGCGTGCCCGCAGGTTGCCCTTGTAGAACGGCATCGCCCACGCAACGCCCTCGATGCCGCGGACCCGGTACAACGCCGTGTCCTGCATGGGCTTGGTGTCGTCGATAAATGCGACCTTCTCTTCCATGACCCACACGTCGGGGTCCCCCACGTCCGTGATCACCGCAAAGGTCCTCGTCATGAGGCCCACGAATATCGACCCCTGCCACGTGATGACCATGGACGCAAGCGTCACGCCCATGACGATCCCGAAGAACTTGGGGGTATCGCGGAACAGCATCCGCAACGCGACCATCAGCACGCGGCACCGCCGTCCTGCTGCCGAAGACAGCTCAGCGCCGCGATCGAGAATGACGCGATGTGGTCCGCACGCTGTCCGGGTGTGTCGTCCTGCACCGAGGTCCCCTCGAAGAGACGCTTCACCACGTGCGCGGAATGCCGGTACCACAGGCACTGCGAAACCACGCTCGCGGTCGCCCGCAGCACCACGGCGTCGTCGGACGCCCGCCCCAGCAATTCCGCCACGAGCCCTGCCAAGCCAAAGAACGTTGGCCGGATCATGCTCTGCACAACCTCGTCCAACGCCTCGGTCGGCTCGATCATCTCCCGCATCATGAGCGTGGGTGCCCACGCCGGGTGGTTCTTGCCGGTGACGCGATCCATGAACACATGAAGAAACCCCTTAAGCCGCTCCTCAGCCGTGCCTTGAGGGGGCACTGCCAGCTTCCCACCCTCCTTGAACCGCATGACCGCGGTGCGGAAGACCTCCCTATACAAGCCGGCCTTATCCCCAAAGTGGTAGTTGATGGAAGCAATATTGACGCCCGCACGCCTGCAGATCTCTCTCACCGTGGCGTCCTGAAACCCCCGTTTCGCAAACTCCTCCCCCGCCACTTCCAGTAGGCGCGCACGCGTCGCCACTCCCTGCTCACCAGGGTCGTGTGCGATCGTTCGATTGGTGGGGGCCGGTGCAGCCATGGGGCTTGACGTGCGCGCAAATTTCAAACATTTGATTGAAACGAATGTTTGGTATCGAACACTCGCAAGTCAAGGCCGCCACCAGTCACTAGCATCCGCCAATGCCGCCCCGGCCCGCTCCACCTTCTGTGTCGCTCTCATGGCCGGACAAGCACCTGCCGCACCCCACGAATCCACCAGAACTTGTGCCTTGGGAACGCTTCAACTCTGAGGCCCCGGCAAGCGTCCTTTTCTCGGCCGACAACGTGGACGCCCTCCGGTACCTCCACCAGAGCAAGCGGCACCCCCGCCCGCACCTCATCTACATCGATCCGCCCTATGCGATGCAGGCGGCCCACGGCGTCCGCATCGACGGCGACGACACCTTCGCATATTCCGATTCATGGACCGCCCCGGCGTACTGCCAGTTCATGTTCGAACGCCTTGCCCTGATGCATGCGCTGCTGCACGACGAAGGCTTTCTCTTCGTCCATTGCGACTGGCGCGCGTCCGCGTGGCTCCGCATCATGCTCGAAGAGCTCTTCGGGCACTCCGGCGGGTGTTTCCGGAATGAAGTCATCTGGCGGCGCGCACCCAACCTGGGCCGTCAGGCCCGCTCAAGCCAACTCGGGCGGTGCGTGGATTCCATTCTCATTTACTCAAAGACGCCGGGTGCCCCGTTCCGTGGCGAGGCCCCCGCCCGCAGCACGCCGGTTGCCCTCACGAGCAAGGGCACGCCTCGGGGTGCACGCTGGGACCCGCGGAAGAAGGCCTGGTTCACCACCGCCCCCCGGGGGGACTACACGGACGAGAGCATGAAGAGCCTCGCCCGCCAAGGCCGGGTCCATGTCTCCCCATCCGGGACGCAATACGTGAAGTACTTCCTGCGCACGGGGGCGGACGGCACAGTTTTCAAAGACGCCCCCATCGACACGCTGTGGGATGACCCCGGAGTTCTGCCCCTTCGCTACGCACCCAAACGCGAACTCGCCATCCGTTACGTCACGCAGAAGCCCGAGTCGCTCCTGGAACGCATCATCCGCTGGGCCACCCGTGAAGGCGACCTCGTCGCCGACTTCTTCGCCGGCTCGGGCACTACCCCCGCGGTCGCCGAACGGCTTGGCCGCGCATGGATCGCGTCCGATTCAGGGCCGCTCGCGATTCACACGATGCGTAAACGCATGCTGGCGCTGGGGGCGACCTTTGACCTGCTCGCGGCAGTGCCCACGCCCACCGGCACCGCGTCAGCGAACTCTGTCGAGGGAAAACTCCGTGTTTCGAACATCCAGTGGCCGTCGGCCAGCCCTGGCCGCCAGGGCCTGCGGGTCACGCGGGCCAAAACGACCGGTGCCGCCCGAACGGCGTCACCTTCAATAGACCTCATTGTCGTCCGGCCCGTTACTCCAGGCGCCCGGTGCACATTCGCCGGGCAGCCCAGCGATATCACTTTGCCCCATGGCACCCCGTGCGACCTGCATATCTACGACAAGGCGGGCCGGTGCGCACACGCGCACCTGGGCGGTTCGGCCATCAAGCTCTGACGGCAGTGTGACCTCCGGATTTGAAGCACCGCCCCCCGGGAACTTGAAACCCCGTTCCTTCAATTTCCAACAACGCTCTCTCAACGACCCACGCGTCACCGCTATGGTTGTGTCCGCCGCCGCGGATCGGCCCTTTTTTCGTAGGAGCCCGCCCATGCAACGCTCATCCGTCCCCGCATGCCTGACGTCCGCCGCGATGATCACCGGCCTGTTCGCGCTGCCGCTGACCGCGCTCCCCGCCGAGGCCGCGCCTCAGATTTTTTCCAACCAGGGCGCCAAGTTCACCGCGACGCGCTCGTCCGAGGCCGACCATGTCGCCGACAAACCCATCGACGCCGCCACCGCGAACGGCGAAGTCAAGATTACCAAGGGCGGCACGGACAAGGTGCACATCACGGCCAAGGTCCGCGCCACCACCCAGGACCGCCTCGACGCAACAAAGGTGACCACGACACGCGCCGCCGACGGCACGCTCACGATCCGAGTGCAGTGGCCCGGCAACACCCGCAACGCCAACGAGGGCTGCGACCTTGAAATCCAGGCCCCGGACGCCACGAACGTCACTGCCGCGACCGAGAACGGTTCCATCACCGCCAAGGGCCTCTCCGGCGCAGCGCGTCTGACCACCTCCAACGGCTCGATTATCGTCGATTCGTGGAGTGGTGACGTCAAGGCGGGCACCAGCAACGGCACCATCGAAGTCTCCGGGGCCTCGGGGAAGATCGACGCCACGTCCAGCAATGGCCGTGTCAAGGCCTCGGATGTGCAGGGCCCACTCACGGTCAAGACCAGCAACGCCAACGTCGATGCTGCCCTCACGCCGAACGCCGCCGGCCCTGTGACCATCCGCACCGACAATGGATCGGTCAAGCTCAAGGTGGGCCCCGCGTTCTCGGGCAAGCTCCACGCCCAGACGAGCAACGGCAAAATCGAAGTCCACCCCGCCCGCGCCAAGCCCGTTGGAAAGCCCGCCCGCGACGAAGGCTCCTGGCAGTTCGGTGATTCGAGCACCGCGAGCGATATTGAGACTGACAACGGATCGATCACTATCGACAACGCGGCGGAATGAAGCCGCCGGCTGCCTCTTTGAAACGTTCAGTAATCGGCACGCGTAGCGCGCAATCGGCTCTGCCGCGCAGCAATGCACCGCTTACGCTCGCGCATGCACCGCGCACTTTCCACCGTGCTCCTCCTTGTCGGCTCCAACATCTTCATGACGTTCGCCTGGTACTGGCACCTCAAGCACAAGGGCTGGTCCCTGCTCATGGCGATCGGCATCTCTTGGCTTATCGCGCTGCCCGAGTACTGCCTCCAGGTGCCGGCCAACCGCCTGGGCTACCTGCAGTTCACCGGCTTTCAACTGAAGATC
>CALLYM010000095.1 GCA_937858155.1 uncultured Phycisphaerales bacterium
CTACATTTACCTGCGTTTTGCCTGAACACTTCCATGTTTGGTAATCGGCACGAGTGTTATCCGTAAACGGGCCCCTACCTTGCGCAAGTGCCGGCCGCACTCGACGATTGCCCCACGTCGTGGAACAACACTCTGGTCACGAAGCGCGAGAAGTGGAAACGTATTCAGTACTGCTACTTTTACTGTGCGTGGCTATGTATTCGACACATATCCGAGTGCTTGCTGTTGACGACCATGCGTATCACAGCAGCGCATGTCATCGATCAGTACACACAAGACAACCCTGATGAGAAGTCATTCGTACGTCCACGAACCACCGCTGACCAACAAGCAGCTACTCAAGCTTCTTGGGAAGCCAGATGCGTGCGCGTGGTGCGCCGAGTCACGCACTCCCGACAAGACCCGCCGCGGGATTGCGCCTACGGACAGTTGGCTTCCAACGCCATTGAGAAGTCAAGAGCCACGCTGGGTATGCATTTCGTGCTACCTTGACGTGTACTCGGCCTGCAATTCGCAGGCATTCGACGAACACCCTGATCGGAAACTCGTGGTCGCGATCGCAGAAGACGAGGGAATGACCGCTGAAGACTTTCGCCGCAGAGCGTGGGAGCATCAACTATCAATTCTTGTCAGAGACCGTGTTGATGGAAGAGCCGATCCGCGCGATGCGATTCTCGAGCGACGTCTCAGGCTGCTGCTGGAGCAATCTGATCATGAATAGTGTTCGCTGACGCACTCGGCTGCTAGCCGCACCCCGCCAATCAGATCGCCGCCGAGCGTGACTTCGGCGGCGTCTGTGAGAAAGAAATTGCCTAAAGAATGCGCCGTGCGGCGGCCGGGCGGGGGATGCCCGCCCGGCCTGCACCGCTTCGGTATCCCGGCGGTGTAGGCCGGGGTCCCCCCGAGCGGTTTCCTCCTCCGCTGGAAGGAGATGTGCAAGTATCTCTTACTGTTCTCACGCAATCATGAATCGCTTCTAAAGTCCTTTTCATTCTGCAGAAAGCAATTTGTGGGTGCCCCATGAACGCCCGTTCACCAGCGGCGTGTGCTTCACTGCAGCCATGAAGACCATGCCACGGGTGTGCATATTGGCGTCGTATCAGTTGCGTGCGCGGCCTCGCTGGCTGCTGTGTGGACAGCGGAAGCGGTGTTGCCGATGTTCGGCACGGGGACCGTACGGCACCGCATACGGAACTTGGCGCTTGGCGTAATGAACGCCCTTGTTGCAGGGGCTGTGCTCGGCGGGGTCACTGCCTGGGCTGCGACCGTGGCACACAAGCATGGGCTCGGTGTTCTCCGCCAGTTTGCGCTTCCGTGGTGGGGAGCGATGGCCGTCGCGTTCGTGCTGTTGGATTTCTGGCAGTATGCGTTCCACGTCGCCGCGCACCACGTTCCATTCCTCTGGCGTTTGCACGCGGTCCACCACCACGACGAGCAGGTCGATGCGACGACAGCCATGCGGTTTCACACCGGGGAGGTACTGATCGTCGGCCTGTGCACTGTGCCGGTGGTTGTGCTCCTGGGCCTGGATGTTTCGCACCTACTGATCTACCACTCGGTGCTGCTGCCGCTTGCTATCTTTCACCACGCCGACGTGCGTCTGCCGCGCCGTCTCGACCGTGCTCTGGGGGCGTGCATTGTGACGCCCCGGATGCACTGGGTGCATCATTCCTCATGGCAGCCCGAGACAGACAGCAATTTTTCCGCCGTGCTCCCGTGGTGGGACCGGCTCTTGGGCACATACCGCCCGTGCCGTGACCCCTCGGCCATCCGCTTCGGGCTTGGGGGGTTCACCGGCTGGGAGAAGACCACGATCGCCGGGATGCTCGCCACCCCGTTCGGCGCCTCTCGTAGCACGCCGGGTGCTGCACCTCCTGCAACTCTGGCCCTGTCAGATCAGGCATGGTCCGCCGCTGAAGACGGAGATCAGGCTGTCGATATCCAGCACATCGGGGAAGAGCCCGTCGTTGTTGAAGTCGACGTCGCCGCAGCCAGGCGCAGGGTCGGTGCTGCAGGGGCCGCCGCTGAAGACCGTCAGGAAGTCATCGATATCGCCCGTATCGGGAAACAGCGTGTCGCGGTTAAAGTCAATGGAATCGCAGGCGGCGCTGCTCCCGCATAGAGCGTTGAACATCACCATGTCCGCTGCGGAGCGCAGGTGCCACTGCTCGGCGGGCTCAATGACGGCGGCTGCGCCTGTGCCGGTGTCCACTGCATAAATGCTGTGGAAGGGGTAGTAGTCGTTGCCGACGATCACCTGGGTGCCGTCGCCTTGCGCGAGGCACGAATCCGATAGGTTTGCGTACAGAGGGAGCTGCGGGCTGAACGCCGTCGGCCAAGTACGCGGGCCTTGACCGTCTGAATTCGCGGCAAGCTGTGGCTGGAAAACGCTGGTGGTGTTGGTAGCGGGGTCGTAGGTAGAGAGGGCGTACAGAACGGTTTCGACGGCGATCCCGTCTGGGTTGGTGCCACCGGTGAATGTGGAGGCGTGGAGGAGCACCAGCTTGCCGTCGCAGCCCGCAGTCGCGGCGTGGACGTGCTGCGACTGTGGGACCAGTGTGCCCGCGTCGGGCGCGAGGGAGTATGCGGGCTGCGGCACCGGCACGATTGGGACACTCCCGTTCGCGATGGGCACCGACATGGATCGGGGGATGCGGGCGAGGTTCACGCGGTTGGCGATAAAGATGGTGCCCAGGGGGTCGATGATGAGATCGCCATGGAAGTCCGTGGGCGCGATGGCAGGGTCGCGGGTGATGAGGGACGTGCTGCCGGTTGCAGGGTTGTACCTCACGAGCGCGGGGTTGGGCGAGTTGACCCGACCCTGCGCGAGGATGACGACGGTGTTGTCGGTGGGGTCCACGGCGATGTCGGTGGCGTCGGTGGACTCCAGCCCGAGGGATTCGAGGAATTGCTCTGCTCCGAGGGCGGAGTGCGAGGTGAGGGTTTGCGCGTTGAACATGAAGAGCGGGCCGCCGGCAAGCCAGACGTCGCCCGAAGGAGTCTTATGAATGCCATGCCACACTTCCGTGCGATTGAAGTAGGGCACGGGCAGAGGATCAATGCCGGGCCGGAGCGTCCAGACCTGGCCACCGAAGAACTTGTCCACGCCCATGATGAATGGGCCCGTAGGAAGCTCGGGGAGGTTTGCGAGATTGAGCGAGCCGACCATCACCGTGCATTGCGACGATGCGATGGTGCGCGAGATGTCAAAGTACTGGGTGCCGCTGATAGGAGCGTTGGGACGCGAGCCGAACACGACCGGCGGCACACCGGCAGCAGGGACAGCACCGACATAATTGACGATGTTGGTCTGCTCGTCGTACGACCAGCCGGGCGGCGGCGTGCCGAGGAAGGGCGTTGGTGAAGTCAGCCAGCTGCTGGGCAACTGGAGGCTGATATCTGCCGCAGGGATGTCCCCGCCGGTGTGATTGGCGAGGGACAGAGAGAATTCCAGGTCGGGCGTGCCGCGTACAAACTGCATCGGGTCGGGGTAGGTCGTCGATCCTGCGGATACGGGTCCGATGACACCCGGCTGCACGTTCTGCACAACCAGGGCTGCGGTGATGGGTGGCGCCAGGTCGTAGGTCCGTGTTGTCGGGAAAGTGCCGATCTGCTCGTTGCAGTAGGTTGTCACACGCCAAGGCTGTTCCAAGTTCAGCTGGGTAGTTGTGTTCGACGCTGAAATGCACTCGTTGATGGTGCTCTCCATGATAATGGTGGTTGTCTGGCCTATCGCGAGATTCCCGATCCATTCCATCGAGTAGCCATTATTCTGGATAGTCACGGCGCCCGCGCCCTGGTCGATGACGGCGGTGAACCGTGCGGACACTCCTGCATAGCCGCGCAGAGCACACTCGGTGAGGGGGATAGAACCACTATTGGTCACGGTGAACGTGTGTCGCAGGATACTGCCCGGCAGCAGTGGTTCCTGAGACGTGGTGGAGGTCGTGACCGAACCAGTGGCGGAGCCAAGGTTGGGGTTTGAGCCAATGGCGGTCAAGACCGAGTTCGAGCCGTTGATGGTGCCGACCGCCGTCGCGCTGATGCGGAAGATGCCGTTCGAAAGGAAGGTGAATGAGCAGCCCGCACGGACGCGGAGGGTCACGGTCTGGGGGCCGGAGTTGGCGGGCAGGGTCCCAATGTTCCACGTCACTTCACTGCTGCCGCTGCTGAACGTGCCACCCTGCCCAGCGCTGACGAACGATGCACCATTCGGGACGCGGTCGACGACGACCACATTGCTCGCGGGCGCGCCGCCACTGTTCTGGTAGGTGATGGTGTAATCGATGTAATCACGCAGGTACGCCTGCGTCGGACCAGCGACAGAGATCGAGAGGTTGGGGACGGGTGGTGGCGGGCAGTTTGCGTTGGCGCAGGACATGCCAGCGGACCATGTACCCGCGCAGTTTGCCTGCGTGGTCTGCAGGCACCCACCGTTCACGCAGCACGCGCCCATCGGAGCGCCCCCACCCGTGCAGCAGTTGGGGACGGTCGCCTGGAAGATAACAGGCGAGCCTGGGCCGCCGGTCATCCGCAGCGTGACGCCCGCGCCGTCGATGGCGAATACGGATGGGGTAGGGGTGGGCTGTTGCGAGAAGTCGTTGATACGGGCCCCCATCTCGTTCTGGATGATGGTGCCGAAGTTCGGGCCCGGGCAAATGTTGATGAGGTCGTAGTCGGCGTCGCCGGCGTTGGGCAGCAGGTCGTGCTGGAAGAAGGCCTGGTAGCCGCTGGGGCTCACCATGATCGTGCCGGTGCTCGGGGAAAGCCCGAGCTGAGTGGTCGCCCGCCCGGAAGCTCCCGGCGTATTCAGGTCGTACCAGCGGAGCACGGGCGGTGATTGGTTGCTCTGTGTGCAGAATGTGCCGCCGCCGGTGCGGATGAGCACAATGCGTTGGGGCGAAACGCCGCCGGACGCGGTTGAGGGCGGCACGACGCCAAGGTCAAAGTAGAGGGGTCCCTGGAACACCGGGCAAGGGAGGCAATCCTCGTGCACAAGCGTCATGGTGCTCGTGGCGGGAATGAGCCGGTAGATGCGGAGCGTGCGGTTGGCGTCGCACCCGCCCTGCGCGGTTCCGCCGACGCACACATAAAACTCGCGGGTCGGGGAGAGGACGCTGATGAAGCGGGTGCCCTGCAACACGCTGGGGAGGGTGTATGTCGTGTCGAATGGGTCTGTGCCGCCGATGATGCCGTTGCCGTTGGTGTCCACCATCATGGTCTGGCCCCCGGCCGGGAAGAAGTGGCCGGAGTTGCCGCCGCTCGAGGTCCAGCTGGGCGCAAACTGCCGGAACGCTCCGAGCATGTCGCATTGGCCTGATGCCGGGGTGGCGAGGGCGAAGAACGCGATGACGATGATGGCGGCGAAGCACACCTTCATCCACAACCGGGCGGCGAAACCAGAGCTTTGCATGATTGCGCACCTTTTTATGGGTCGATAGTGACCAGGCAGACTTGGCAGCGATTGAGAAGGCGCAGGGCTCCGGGCACAGGCGCAGACGAAGTAAGACAAAATACTGACGGATCGGGTACATTGCGGTCATGGAGGCACCGGAGGAGAGCTCGGGAGGGGGCGTCGATGAGCAGGTCTACCGCGAATTGCGGCGGCTGGCGGCGTGGTACATCGCGTCAGAGTCCCCCGGGCACACACTCCAGCCGACAGCCCTCGTGCATGAGGCCTACGTCAGGATGGCGCCGGGGCTTGCAGCCGATGGGCTCACACGCCCGCAGTTCCTCGCCCTGGCCGCCCGCGTCATGCGGAATGTGCTTGTGGACCATGCGCGGCGGCATCTCGCGCTGAAGCGGGGTGGCTCGGGCGTTGGAGAACGCGAGAGTCAACGGAACTGGAAACGGGTGGAATTGGGCGGAGAACCAAAGTCGCCTCCGGGCTGCGCCCCGGACGATCTCCTGGCGCTTCATGAGGCGTTGGAAAGGCTTGCGGTTATGTCCATGCGGCAGGCGCGCGTGGTTGAGGCGCGCTTCTTTGCCGGGTTATCGGTCGAGCAGACCGCCGAGGCGCTTGGTATATCCGCACGCTCTGTCGAGCACGACTGGAGCGTGGCGCGTGCATGGCTTGCGCGGGAGCTCTCGGTGGGTGATGGTCGTGGTCCGCGCAGTGAGGAAAGGACACGGCATGATGACGCACAGGGCACCACTCACTCCTGAATCCCACGACAGAGCGGGGGAGCTGTTCTCACGCGCGCTGGGCATGCCAGAGCATGAACGTGCGCGCATTGTGGCGGATGCTCCAGGATACTCGGCGGAGGAGCGCGCGGAGGCGGCGGACTTGCTGCGCTTCGCCGATGGCGCGCAGGTATTGTCGTCCTCCAGCCTGAAGGCGGGCGTGGTGGACGCAGCGTTGCGGGCGGCGACCGACGACGATCCTGCGCGACGCACAGGCTCGGTGATTGGACCGTACACATTGGGTCCGGTGCTCGGTGTGGGTGGGATGGGGGCGGTCTACAGGGCGGTGGACGAACGCACTGGCGGGGCGGTGGCGCTCAAGGTGTTGCGGGAGCACGCGCTCACCCGCTCTGGCATCGCGCGGCTAGAGCGGGAGGCACGCGTCCTTGCGCGCATGCACCACCCGCACATCGCGCGCGTGCTGGAAGCGGGGAGCGGCGGAGCGGACGGGTCTGGCGCCGTGGGCGCGTACTTCGCGATGGAGCTGCTCCCGGACGCGGTGCCCATCACACGGTGGGTGACGGAACGCGGGCTTGGCTTTCGGGCCGTTCTTGCTCTCATGGGAGGGGTCTGTGATGCGGTGCACCACGGACACCAGCGCGGGGTGATCCACCGGGACATCAAACCTCAGAACGTGCTGGTGCTGCCGGACGGCACTCCCAAGCTGATCGACTTTGGCGTCGCCTTCGCGACAGACATCGACATCTCGCGATTTACGGCGAGCACGGGGGTGGGATCTCTCATCGGTACGTTTGGGTACATGAGCCCCGAACAGTGCAGCGGCGACTCATCTCTGGTGGACACGCGGAGCGATGTGTACGCATTGGGCGTGCTGCTCTTTGAGCTGCTCACCGGGCGGCGCCCTCACGAAACAGAAGGAATGCCGCTCGCCGAAGTGATCGGGGCAATCCGCGCGGGCCGCGTGCCGCGCCTCCGTGCGCTGCGGCCCGACTTGCCGGGCGACCTGGACACGATAACGCACAAGGCCATGGACCCGGACCCAGATCAGCGGTACGCCTCGGCGGCAGACCTCTCTCAGGACATTACGCGGTTTCTCTCCGATCGCGCTATTGAGGCCCGCCCGCCTGGAGCGTGGCGGTCGCTGCAGCTCTTGTGGAGGCGGCAGCGGCTGGTGGTGGGTACAGCGGGGCTGGCCGCGGCCTGCCTCGTCCTCGGTGGTAGCGCAGCGATTGCTTTCGGGGTGCGCGCACATGCTGAAGAACGCAGGGCGGTCCAGGCGTTGAACCACGAAGCAAGTGCTCGCGCGAGGGCGGAACGGGTCACGGCCTTCCTGCAGGGCGCGATCGGGTCGGCGAACCCATATCAGCCCCGCAGCGTTACTCCGGCGCTGCTGCATTCCAAGGCCGATCCCTGGGCGGAGTGGGTGCAGTGCCCATGGGACTTCGCGGGTGTGGATGGGCGCAAGGCGACCGTTGAAGACATCCTCCGCGCCGCCGCGGCGCGGGCCCCGCGGGACTTCGCCGATGAACCCCTGGCGATGGCGGATGTGTGCGAGATGCTGGGTGTGACGCTGTACCGGCACGATCGGATGGACGAAGCGTGGGATGCTCTGTCCAAGTGTGTAAGGGCGCGCGAGGAAGTCCTGGGGCCTAAGAACGAGGCAACATTGCGCGCGATGCTCCGCCTTGCCCAGGTGACAGAATCCCGCTCCGGAGAAGACGCGAAAGCGATCTACACGAAGGTGCGTGGGCTCTGCGCGGAGGTGTACGGCCCCTTGGACGCCCGGTCGCTGCGCGCGGAGCGCATGCTCGCGAACGTTACGACCAATTCGGGCGGGGATGGTGGCGGTTTGTTGTTGGCGCGGGTGCCCGCACCCTCGCCTCAGGACAACCCACTGCCACCTGAACAGCTGGTGCATGTTGCGCTCGCCTCCTTGCTGCTGCACACGCAGGGAGACGGCCGGTGCGGGCCGATCGCGGCGGAGGTGGCTCGACGGCTCGATGCGGGGGAGGCGGACACCGACGTGTACTGCCGTGTTGTCGCGCTACAGGAAGTGCTCACCGTACTGCAACGCACCGCGCCCGAGGACCCCGTGGTGGAAAGACTGGTCGCGGGCATGACACGGGATGCGTCAGCGACGTTCGGGGAATGGAGCCCTGAATACATGAACTGTGTCGGTAGCGTCGAAGGCTCGACGCTGGCGAACGGCAGCAGCGTCCACGCGTCGCGGTTCTTCGCCCGTGCAAGCGTGGCACAGTTGAGGCTGCGGGGCAAGGACCACTGGGAGACGAGCAAAGCCCTCGTCTCGGCGCGGATGGCGATGGCCGGGCTGCGGCCGGATGGAGTTGGAGTGCTGGATGCGGCGGCCGATATCGAAGCGATGACCGATGAATTTCCGCAAGGGCTGAGCACTCCCGGTGTTCTGTCCGCGTGCCTGCTTGCCGAGGGTGAGAGTTCGGAAGGAAAGCACGCTGCAGCGCTCGCTCGGCTTGATGCCCTTCGGGCACGGATGCAAGCGCCCCAAGCGGTACCACTGTCACCGCACGCGATAGCCCGGCTTCACACGCTCCGCGGGACCGTGCTGGAAGCGCTGGGTCGGCGGGACGATGCGGTCGCTGCCTATCAGGCCGCGGCATTGATCGGAGATCAGTTTCAGGACTCGGGGGACGCGGTCTGGTGGACACAGACTGCCCGCGACCGTCTCAGCATCTTGAATCCCTAGTCACGCAAACGCTTCGACCACACGTTGCATGAAAACACCATCACGCCGCGATCACGTGCTCACCATGGTGACGTCTCCACACCTGTTGGCGTGAAACACCTCCCTGCACGCGCGTGGGCGAAAGCCGCCCTCTCATTACTTGTCCTTTCCGGCTGCTCGGTCTATCACGACGCCCGGTCGCAGTTGCCGGTGGATGCTGGTGATCGCTTCGCGATGCGACTTGAGGGCGCGCGACAGGCAGCGCGGGACTTGGATTGGCAGCTGTCGCAGGACGAGCCGCAGGCGGCCCAGCTTGACTCCTACTCGTGGGAACTTGAGCGTCGCATCGCAAGTATCCGCGATGTGCCCGCGCCACGTACGCCGGAAGTAAACAGAGAGATCGCCGCCATGGAGAGCGCCGCTCTGCTTGCGGGCGCTGCGCGGGATGCTGCGGCGATCGGGGACGCACGGCAGGCATCGGCCCTGTGCGACCGGGCGCATGCTTCGATCCTGGGTGTGTTACGCGGCACGCACATGGCTGGGGAGGTGACGGAGAGAACTCCCGTGAGAATCACCGCGGGCGGCCGGCTGAATAGTGCATCACGTTGAGGACACCTATGCAACCTTTGACTGGCAGGCGCGGGCGAACACCGGGGTTGGTCGTGCTCGCGGCGACGCTCTTCATGGGTGCTCCCGTGCACGCCCACGAGACAGACCAGTACACCCTGCCGTTGGACCGACCATTCGCGGACCTTGGTGTGTACCTGGACACCGTCCACACGCTCGCACTCGATCGTGTTGTTTCGCGCCTGAACGCACGGATCGACTCCGCTCTGTCTATGCGGCCCGGTCCAACGCGCGATACTCGTCTGGCACAGCTGCACGACCCGACGCTGATTGCCGACCTGGTGTACAGACAGTTTGACGACCCGTCGACCGAGGTCCTCGAGCTGGAGCACGTGGTCCGCACGCCATGGGCCGAGCGCTCGTTCCCCGGCCAGCGCGTGGCCCGCTGGTCGCTCGACTGGTTGTATACCTACACGCACCTCCCCTTTGATCCGCGTCGCATCACCCTGATCTTCCAGGCGTCGACAATCAAAGCGCACGGTGTGTACTTCGGGACAGATAAGCTGTCACACTTCCATCACATGGGACGCATTTACCACGAGGCGTACCGCGCGCAGCGGCGGGCGGGGAAGTCTCACGAGGAGGCGGTGTCGATCGTTGTGAACGAATACTCCGACGGCTGCCTCATCGCCGAGAACACTTTTTTGGGCTACATACCCAGCGGAATCTTCTCCAACGCGGACCTGGCGGCGAACTACTCCGGCTTCAAGTTCTACCGTAACCTGACCGAGCCAGTCGAAATGGTGGACGGTGTGCACGAGCCGCTGGTCGTGCGGAAGGGCCCACACTGGCGTTTGAACCTCAACGTCCGCCCGGAGTCAGGCTGGTTTGGCGCCTTTGTCTCAGACCATTGGAACGAGGCGTTGAACCCCTGCCTGTACAGTGACGGCTTCCTTCGCAGCCGCGCAAGGGCCGTACTACGGAACAGGGCCGTACAGATCGTCGGGTTCTATTCTGCGGCGGATCATCGGCCTGCAGATGCGCAGTATTACGATTCTCTAGCAAATTCCCTGTTCACCCTGTATGGTGAGGATTATGGGCATCGGGGTACCTTCGAAGAGCTCCTCACGCTTGGCAATACCTGCATTCCTGCAATGCGACAGCGGGAGGTGCAGCGCCCAGACCCTGCGGGCGTAGTAGTGCCAATTGGCTGGATGCGACAGCCGCCGAAGCACACGGCCGAGGGTGATTCCGATCCGACCGGTGCTGGTTCCTGGCGGCGGCGATCCTCGTAGGGATCGCACACGACCCCAAGTCCCACCCTCGTCGAAGTGGCCGTCAAGCCAAGGTGCCCTCAAACATGAGCCGGCCTGCACACGTTCCCGTGTGCAGGCCGGTTGTGGCTGGGCCGGACACCGTGAGCAAGCTCAACGCGCGTCTCGGACCTTCCGAAGCCCCGTCCCCTCGAGGCAATTGCAATGTCGTCAGCGTTTCTGTCGGCCTTCGCCGTATTCCGGTACGTCGTACTGGCGGTAGATACCCTTGTACGTATCACTGGCATAGAGAGTGCTCAGATCGTCGGGCGCCTTGGCAGACGCGACAATCATGTCTTTGCTCGCGTCCAACACGACAAGGTCCTTCCCGATCGTTGACACCACTGACCACGGAACAAGGTGACGGGCGTCCAGCGTGCTTGGATCCACCGCGAGGAAGCAGATCCTGCGACCGCTTGCGTCCAGGATCAAGTCTTCAACCTCGCCGGTCTTTTCGCCGCGTGCAATGACGGACTTTCCATCGACTTCGGTCGAAAGCACGAACGGCGTATCGATGTATT
>CALLYM010000096.1 GCA_937858155.1 uncultured Phycisphaerales bacterium
CAGATAGCCGGGAAAGAGCCGCTGCGCGTTCATCGCGATCAGCGTTTCGAGCAGCGCCCGGCGTTCGCGCAAGGGTCGGTCGCGCAGATCGATCCCGTCGAGAAGCGCTGCAAACGAAGCAGGGTCCAGATTGTCGGCAAAGAGCACCCGAACCTTGCCGGCGCCGGGCCCCGCCAGGGTCTGCGGTGCGAGGGCGCTGGTGATGGCATGGACACCCAGGGTGGATCCGCCCACCCCCACCAGCATCAAGGTATCGATCCGCGGGCGAATCTCTTCCGCAACGCGCAGGGCCCGCTCCAGGGCCTTCGACTCCCGGGGCAAGTCGAGAAAGGGCCGCATTCCTTGACGACGCTCCTCGCGCAAGCCGTCGACAGCCGCCGCGAGGCGCGGCTCCAGCATCGCCAGCTCAGCCTCTGTGATTCCCGACTCGCCGCCGATGGCGGAGGCCATGACGCCGTTCAGGTCGGCACGGACCCAGGCCTGGTCCGGCTTGCGCTTGCGACGAAAGGCGTTGGACATCGCCGCACCCCTAGCACTGTCGGTGCAACCGGGCCAAACCCTCGCTATAGGCGCCCAGGTGTCGGATCCCTTCGCCTATCGGAAAAAGCTCGGCTCGCCCGAAACCGTCGCACGTGCCTGTCGGCGAGCGCAGCGCTCTGGCAAGCGGGTGGTCTTCACCAACGGATGCTTCGACCTCCTGCATCCCGGCCATGTCCGCTATCTCGCCGCGGCACGGGCTGCGGGCGACCTGTTGGTGGTTGGCCTGAATAGCGATGGATCGGTCCGGAAGCTGAAGGGGCCTGGCCGTCCCGTCCAGGACGAGGGTTCTCGGGCGGAAGTCCTGGCCGGGCTGGCCGCCGTCGACCTGGTGGTGATTTTCGACGAACCTACCCCCCTGGGACTCATCCTGAAAGTTCACCCGGACGTCCTAGCCAAAGGAGCCGACTGGGCGGAAGAACAGATCGTGGGCGGGGACGAGGTGAAATCGTGGGGCGGGCGCGTGCTGCGGCTTGCACTGGTTCCCGGCAAGTCCACCACAGCCCTCGTCAAGCGCTCCAGCCGAGCCGCGTCGAAACCGCCGGTCAAGCGACGATCCAAAACCTGAGCTGGATCGAGCGTTGGCGCACGCTACACGACCAGCCCGCAATCTGGCCGGAGGATCGCGACTAGGGGATTGGGCGCGCGGGGGAGGGCTACGATCTCGGCGTCCCTTCTTTTCAACCGAGCCGAGCCGTTCGGGTTCGCTCAGTGACCGCCTGGCGAGAGGATCATCGATGTCGACTGAAGTCCATATCGAGGTGGTGTTGGACTACTTCGACGGTTGTAACACTGGTGATCTCGAGCAGCTGGGGCGCACGCTCAATGAACCGCATGTCGTGGAGCAGGAACTTCATGAGCTCGTTGTGCCCCGGGTAGCGGAGCGTCTTGTACGCCACGTTCGCGGTCGGGGACAGGCGTTTGCCGGCTTCGAGGGTCTCGATCAGGCTGCCGACACCGCCCGAGGTGTAGAACGCCTCGTACTCGACGCCGCGCAGGCTGAACTTCTCCAGCCCTTCCATCGCGGGCACCTTGACCATCTTGCCGTCGAGCATGACGTTGCAGGGCTCGCAGTACTCGTTGATGAGGCCGTCGGTTGACCAGGTGATGTTGTACTTGAGGCGGTTGGTGGGGAACTGGGGCAGAGCGCCAACCCGCAGGGTGAGCGTCTGGACCGTGTCGAATTCCCGCGCCACGTCGTGGGCGGCGATGGCGATGTAGCCGGGCGCGAGGCCGCACTGGGGGACGAGCGCTACCTTGGGACGGTTCTTCGCGATCGCACGGACGCGGTCGGTGGTCTTGACGTCCTCGGTCACGTCGAAGTAGTGGACGCCCGCCTTGTTCGCGAGGCCCGCGACGTTCCGCACGAACTGGTGCGGCAGCATGCAGACGACGTAGTCGTGCCCTTTCAGCGCCGCTTCGATTTCCGAACTGCTGGAGCAGTCGACGCGGCGGGAATCAAACTCCACCCCGAACGCGCCCTTGCCCTTCGCGTTGTTCTTGACCCAGCCCGCGAGGCTGGAGAGGTTCTTGGACGCTTCCGCCAGGGAAACTTCCGATGCGTCCGCGAGCGTCACGCGGTAGTTGCCGCGCCCGAAGGACAGCAGCATCTCCGCGACTGTTTTGCCCACCTTGCCTGTCCCCAGCACCAGCACGCTCTTGGCCATTTCCTCATCCTCTCGTTGGTTCGACCCGTAAGGGGGCACAGGGTAGATCACTCCCGCCCGCGTGGCCCTGAAGTAGCCGCTCCGGCGCCCCTTTTCTCGACGAATCTCCCCTCGTAAGGCCACTTCCAACGCAGGGGGAGTCCCATATACTCGCCGCCACGCCCCCGACCGGGCCGGCGTGCGCTGCAACCCAAATCAGGAACCGACCATGCCCCGCCAGACCCTTTTCACCTCTGAATCCGTCTCCCTTGGCCACCCCGACAAGGTCGCGGATCAGATCTCCGACGCCGTGCTCGATGCCCTTCTCGCGGACGACCCGCGCAGCCGCGTCGCGGTGGAAACGCTGGTGGCCACGGGCTTGGTCGTGGTGGCCGGCGAAGTAACGACCAACACCTACGTGGACATCCCGGAGCTGGTCCGCAGCACGGTCCGCGAGATCGGCTATACCACCGCGGAGATGCGGTTTGATTCCGAGTCGTGCGCCGTGCTCGTCGCGCTCAACAAGCAGAGCAACGACATCGCCATGGGCGTGGACCGCGAGGGCGCGGGCGACCAGGGCATGATGTTCGGTTTTGCCTGCCGAGACACCGATGACCTCATGCCCCTGCCCATCCAGCTAGCGCACCGCCTGGTGGAGCGTCAGCAGTATGTCCGCGAGCGCAACATCATCCCGGGCCTGCGCCCGGACGCGAAGAGCCAGGTGACGGTGGTGTACGACGGCTACAAGCCCGTCGCGGTGGACACCTTGGTGTTGTCCACGCAGCACGAGCCCACCTGGAACGAGCGCCAGGACGCCCTCAAGCGCGAGGTGGTCGAGCACGTGTTCAAGCCCGTCCTCGCCGAGTGGTGGAACCCGTCCATCACGCTGCACGTCAACCCCACCGGGCGGTTCGAGATCGGCGGCCCCCACGGCGACACGGGCCTTACCGGTCGCAAGATCATCGTGGACTCGTACGGCGGCATGGGCCGCCACGGTGGTGGTGCGTTCTCCGGCAAGGACCCGACCAAGGTCGACCGCTCTGCGGCGTACATGGCCCGCTACATTGCCAAGAACGTCGTGGCGGCGGGCCTGGCTGATCGATGCGAGGTGCAACTTTCCTACGCGATCGGCGTCGCCAACCCCACCAGCGTTCTGGTCGATACGTTCGGCAGTTCCAAGGTCGACGAGGACAAGATCTCCCGGGCCGTGCGGGAGGTGTTCCCGCTTACCCCCCGCGGGATCATCGAGTCGCTGGCCCTGCGTACGCCGATCTACTCCGCCACGGCGAAGTACGGGCACTTTGGGCGGCGCCCCTTCGAGGCTCAGTACATGGACAAGGTCAAGCGCGAGCACCGCGGGCCCAAGCTGGGCTTCTTCTCCTGGGAGAAGACGGACAAGGCCGAGGCCCTCAAGAGCGCTGTGAAGTAAGTCCCCCACCGCTTCCGCGATTGACATGATCAACGAGCACCGCGGGGTGCCAGGCGACCGCGCGCTCATCGACTCCGGTAGAGCCCTTTCTTGCGAATAACGCCCGCGACGCCCGATGGCAGCGCCCGGAGGGCTTGGGCACGCCTCGCCCCGGCCAGCTGCTCACGCACGCGCGTCGACGAAACGTGCACGACCTTTCCGCACGCCAACCGCGGACCCCATGCTTGCAGCTCCTTCTCGCTCCAGAAGCCGTTGGCGTTCCGGCGAACTTCCTGCACGAGGGTCGCTGCGCTATCCACGCCCTCTCGGGGCATCACGATGGGTTGGGCGAGGCGCAGGAGCATCCGGGCGCTCCGCCAGCGATGGAAGGCCGCCGCCTGGTCGGCACCGATGACCAGCCGCACACGCACGCCATTGCCGAGGAGGGCCCGCAGACGCCGCACTGTGTCGATCGTGAAGCTGGCACGACGGGCACCCCGCCTGCGCTGCCATGCGGCCCGGTCCACCTCGTCCGTCCAGACCGCCGCATCCTTCCGCCCCTTCAGCATTGCCCGCAACATCGCGACGCGGTCGGCATCGCCGGCGATGGGGCCGGTGTCCTTGAGCGGGCTGCGGGCCGCGGGCACATACAGACAGGGTGCAGGGGCCCCACGGCTTGCAAGCGATTGGCGGGCAAGGCGCGGGGCGGCAAGGTGGTACTGATGGGGTGGATCGAAGGAACCGCCGAAGAGAAGCAGAGCACCGGCACGCCGCGCCCGCTCCAGCACCACCCGTGGGATCGCCGTCACCGGCGCACCGCTGCGTGCAGCAGGGCGTGTCTTTGAGCTCTTTTCCACGCCGGAGCGTAACGCCCCAACCCCGCATCCGCGCTACTATGGGCCACAACCGGCCCCGTCGTCTAGCCTGGTCCAGGACACTACCCTTTCACGGTAGTGACATGGGTTCGAATCCCATCGGGGTCACTTTTTCGCTCGGCACACGGCCGCAACACGCGGCAAGTGCTTGGTTGTAAGGGCTCTCCGCATGGGGGGCCCGATTCGTTTTTCGGGTTGACTGGTGCGGCGAAAGAGGTCCGACCAGCAAACTCATCGGCAAGGTGTAGCGCCCATCGACACCGTTTACGCATTGATGGCATCTTGCTTCAGCTTCCTCTTGCCATCGTCGCCACCCTCGTCGGCATGCTCAGCTCGCTGTGCATGCTGGTGATGCTGATGGCGGGGCTGGCGAACGCGAAGCCGTCGCACATCCAGCAGGGCAAGTGGATGATGTGGGGAATCGTTCTTGTTCAGGTGGCTGCGGCCATTCTCGCGGTGTGGCTCATGGTTCATCGACGGCACTGGAGTGCGTGCATCGCAGGGATCGTACCGCTGGTAGTGGTTGTGTTGCTGGTTGTCATTCTCGTGAAAATCGAGTGGTAGCGGGAGTTCAGGATGGGATCGTCACACCAGACCTTCGGGGGCCGGCTCGCGAATCTGGACTTCATCATGAAGGTCCCCAGAGAGTTCGTCGAAACTGCACTGCCGAAGGAGGATTCCAACTTCGACTCGCCCAGCGTGTGCGCTCCGCTGCTGCACCTGTCGTCCCCCGGGGCGAAATCGCAAGTCCACGTTGCATACCGCCCCGGGTACAACGAGGGGACGGTGCGCCAGTGGTTCGAGTATCTAACCGGGCAGCACGCCGTGCGGCTGCTGAGCATTGGTCCGGCGTACGTGGGTGGACTGCGGAAGAACCACCCGGCGATCGTCGCGACGGCTTTGCAAGAGCTGAAGGGTACCGAACTGGTCATGAGCTATGTCGCGTTTGAAGACGGGGGGCGCCTGGTGATTGCGCACGCCCAGTGCCCGCGCGAACTGGAGCCCCGCTTCATGCGATCAATGGAGCAGGGCATTCACTCGATCGAACTGCTCCATCACAAAGGGCCCACGGCGGACCTTGAGGGGGACGGCAGAAAGTGGGACATCGACATCGTGCAGAGCACATGCAAGGAAGTCACTCCCGAGCAGGAGGCGGCGGCGTGGGCGCGCACTCAGGAGAAAGCGCGCGACGCCGCCCTGCAGAAGGCCGCGGGGTTGATCGCACACGACCAGTTCGACGAGGCTGCGCGGGTGGTGTTCGCGGCGGATGACAGCGGGAAAGCGCGAGCCGGACTGTCTGAACTCTTCATGGACGCACTGCGTGACCAGGTACGCCGTGACGGAAAACGCAAGCCGGCCGCGCCACGGGCGCTTGAGCTGTATCGCCGCGCTCTCCAGCACCGCCTGAGCACGTACCCGGACCCGCACACGCAGGATGAAGCGGACCGGTACGAGGCCGGGATGAACGAGGACCGTGCCGACGTCGCTGCGGTTCTGGGGTACGTGCCGGAGTAATCACCATGTTGCGGGATTGGTTCTCTCGACGCAGGGAAAGGAAGCGCTCCTTCATGGACAAGGTCATGCTTGTGCTGTTTGTTGTCATGTTTGGTGGGCTGGGCGTGATGCTTCTGGTCGTTGGCGTGAAGGAGTTAGTATTGCAACGGCGCATTGTCGCATCGGCAGTGCCAGTCGAGGCGGTGATTCTTTCGGCTGAGGTGGTATCGAGCACGTCGCGCGATTCCGACTACCGGCTCCTGCGTGACAACAGCACAACGTCGCACAGGCCGGAGGTGCGGTTCGCATACGCCGTCGACGGCGTGCGCTATGAGAGCGACCTTCTGTACCCGACGGTGATCCTTCAGGGGTACGCCTCGCGCGAAAGTGCGGCTGAGGAGATCCGCGAATATGTCGCGGGCGCGGCCGTGCGTGCGTTTGTGGACCCATCCATCCCGCAGCGGGGTTTTCTGAGGCTCAAGTCTACATCCAACCCGGTGTGGTTCATGGTGGCCGGGCTGCTCACGCTGGTTTTTCTTGCAGTGGTGAGCAGGTTCCTGTAAGGGCTGATTATGCACGTTCTTGGCTGCGAGTACGACAGGCGGTGAGGCAGTGTGGGGCGCGAACACTGCCGCTGGACCGTGATTTTCAAGTTGAGTAGCTGGTCGCCGCGCGTTTGACGCATTGAGACCGAAACACCCGCACCCCCCACGAGGAACTTCCATTATGGCAACCGCGCTCATCGAAGCACCCGCAAGCACTCCCAGCCAGACCATCCAGGTCCTCGCTCAGCTTGAGGCGTATGACGCCGTCCTGAACGACGATTACGCGTTTGTCGCGTACAAGGAGACGGATACGTCTTCGGGCGCGTGGCGTGTACGGATCAAAGCCCGGCACTTGACAGGGGTCGTCTTCGAGCCGGACGCGATGCGGTCCAACGCCCGGAGCACGGGCGCCCAGGGCAAAGCGTTCTTCCCCTGGGGGAACTGCATGGACCCAAGCGCGTCAGACCCGCGGAGCGTGCAGTACCGGGTTCATGTCAAGGACGGCCAGCCAGCGGAGATCGAGGTCTTCGTTCAACTGCGCAAGGCCGATGGCACGGCAGATGCGCCAAAGTCGGTCCGGTTCGCGTGGCCGAAGTGACGCCCCAAACACGACCACGCAGACAAAGCACCTCTGTAAGCACTTGCCCGCTGTGGGCCGGAACCTGCACCGTCCGGTTCTGACACACTGGGCCTTCCCGACCATTCTTGCTTGTGCGGAGCCCGCCGCGGCTGCATGACGCACCACGAAAACACCCCGCGCTATGCGGGGTGCTTGTAATGGAAATCAAGCATCTTGCGTCAGAGACACGGCCCGCCGTCGAACATGCTCAGGAGCGCATCGATGTCTGCCGTGTCGGGAGCGAAGCCGTCGTTGTTGAAGTCGATGTCACCGCAGTAAGGGTCGTTGCTGCATGGCCCACCGGAAAGCACGGCGACGAAGTCGTCGATGTCTCGTGTATCAGGGAACTCACCGTCGCGGTTGAAGTCGATGGTGTCGCAGGCGCTCGCGACGTCGCTTGCCGTGAAGCCGCCTTCGAGCGTGTACCCGCCGCCCGTAAGGGCCCCCGCGCCCGACGCCGTGACGGTTCCTTCCAAGGCGTACCCGCCGCCGGCAAGCACACCCGACCCGCCTGCGATGAAGGACCAGTCGATCTCATCGGAATGTGCGCCGCCAGTCAGCCCGCAGAACGCCAACGCGTACGCGAGAAGCGGACGGGCGTGGGTAAGCACGCCGGGAGTCATTGAAACCCTCCCGCGTCCGCGGTGTGGACCGGTGCGGGCGCGGGCTGGGCCGGCACCTCCGAAACGGGCCCGTCAGGCAGGTCAAGACCAGCCTGGCCCTGAGCGTCCACACCCTCAAACCTGCTTGCCATGAGGAACGAGTTGGGCAGCACGCGCGTCGGCGCATCGTCGGGCGAGTTCTGCGACCACTGGAACTGGAGCACGCCCGGTGTCGCCGCGTTTGTCACGATGCCCCGCACGCGGATGACGTCCGTGCTGCCGGCGGTGATCGCGTTGGTGACGCTCGTGCCGCTCACAGTGACAAGAGCGTTGTGCACAATCGCCGTGCCCTCCTGGAACTCGCTGACCCAATGGAGGGTCGCTCCCTCGGGCGCGCGGAACGCGAAACGGATATCCGGCGTGCTGCTCGCGCCGGTGCAGAGGATGAACGCTTCAAACTCCCACGCCTCCCCCGCCCCGATCGCAAGTGAGAGGTGGTCATCGTCCTGCAATGTCGTGTCGTTGCCCACACCCTCGGCCGCGGTCTTGCGGACTAGCGTTGCGCCTGTACCGACGGGGCCGCGTGGCCCTGCCGGACCGGGGGGGCCAGCGGGGCCCTGCGGGCCAACATCTCCCTTTGCTCCTGGCTCGCCCCGCGGGCCGTCACGCCCGACCGCTCCTTCTGGTCCTTGAGGACCTGCGGGACCCATAGGACCGCGTGCGCCGTCCTTGCCGCTCGCGCCACTTGGACCGGGAGCACCCTGAGGACCAGCAGGTCCGGCGGGGCCTGGTGGGCCTTGCTCGCCATCTTTTCCGTTTGAGCCTGCGGGCCCTTGCAGACCCGCTGGGCCCGCTTCGCCCCGCGCGCCGACAGCGCCGGCTGGGCCGATCGGGCCTGCAGGTCCTCGCGGACCCTGAGCACCATCCTTGCCATTGGGCCCTATGGGGCCAACCGGTCCTTGCAGGCCAGGCTTGCCCTCGGCGCCAGCGGGGCCTTGCGGTCCGGTCGGTCCCTGCGGACCCATCACGCCGTCCTTGCCGGCTGCCCCCGCAGGCCCAACGGGACCAACAGCACCTTGCGGTCCTCGCTTGCCTTCTCCACCTGCTGGGCCTGGCAACCCTGGACTGCCCTGCGCACCGTCCTTGCCGTTTGCACCTGCCGGTCCCACCGGGCCCATCGCTCCAGCAGGCCCCACAGGCCCGCGTTCGCCTTCCTTGCCATCACGGCCGTCCTTGCCTGCTGGACCTTGCGGTCCTGCTGGGCCAATAGGTCCCATGGAACCGTTGAGTCCTGGAGCTCCATCCTTGCCTGCGGGACCCTGTGGCCCAGCCGGGCCGACCGCACCTGTCGCGCCAGCAGGGCCGATCTGTCCGGCAGGACCCGTGGCGCCGGTGGCTCCCGTTGGACCTGCAGGACCCTGCGGTCCGGCTGGCCCTTCACTGCCCGTCAGTGCACGCAGCGCGTACGGCGCGGGCGTCATCGCCTGTCGGGGCGAGAGCGTGGTGTACTGCCCTCCGATCCCCACGTCCACTTCAAGCCAGCGCGCTTCTCCACTGAACGGTGCGGCACCAAAGTCAAGCAAGACGGCGAACTGACCGTTCACAACCGCCACGTCGGTGGCTTCCAGCTCCTGGCCGACCTGGCGCCCACCGCCGGATGCGTCGTACAAGCGGAAGCGAACATCGCGCGTGCCATTCACGAGCTCTGCGCCGTGGCGTAGGCGTCCCTGGTATGTGAACGCCGACCCAGCGGGCTCGCCCGCCACGACCGGGCGTGCAGACCATACAGCACAGGCACCCAGGGCGACCGCAAGGAACAACGACGCGATGCGATCACGGTGCATGACTCATCTCCGGGGCGGTGACTCCGAGCGCGGGCGGCACGCACGCGCGGGTGCGCTTGCGGCGCACCCATGCAAGTTCGGCGTTTGGACAGGCGTGCTGGGGAGGCCCGCGAACGATCTCCTGCGTTCGGACGGTTGGGGTCGGCACATCCCGCGTTGTCTCACGCGGTAAGTACCGAGAACACGGGTGCTCCCCCACTCCCACGTGCAAGCAAAGGCCCGGGAACGCAAGTTCCCGGGCCTGGAGTGTGGCTCGAATTCGGCCTGCGTCTATTCAGCAGGGGCCGCCGGAGAACACC
Organism: uncultured Phycisphaerales bacterium; assembly: GCA_937858155.1. Taxonomy (GTDB): domain Bacteria; phylum Planctomycetota; class Phycisphaerae; order Phycisphaerales; family UBA1924; genus BJHL01. The sequence goes on from CALLYM010000096.1 coordinate 9,870, forward strand.
CTGAGCAGCGCGTCGATATCGCTGGTATCAGGGAACAGACTGTCATTGTTGAAGTCCACGTCCCCGCACGCACCGGTAGAGCATGGGCCGCCGCCGAACACGCTGATGAAGTCCGCGATGTCCTGTGTGTCGGGGAAGAGCGTGTCGTGGTTGAAGTCGATGGTGTCGCAGACAGGGGCAGCACAGATGATCGACCGGATGCGGAGGTTGTCCACCGCCGCCTCGATGAGCGAGCCCGGATCCGCGTCTTCGGCGATGAACCGGATGCGGAACTGGCTCGTGGGTGTCAGGCCGATGCCGGACACCGAGAACCCGCCCTCCTTCCACGCTTCACCGACTTCCGAACCGGTAGGTCCCACGGTCTCGGCGGGCACCCAGGTCGTTCCGTTGTTGCTGGACGCCTGCACGCGGAAGACGTCGATGCCGGGCGAAGCACCGAGTGCGTTGCTGAACCAGCGTGAGTACGCGAACTCGACGTTGGTCTGGCCTGCGAGGTTGAACGCGGGGCTTGTGAGCGTGACGCTGCCGTTGTCCACGTCCGCTTCGCCATCACCCGCGCCCGTGCCCTGCCCTGTGAACCAGCAGTTGACTCCGACGCTTCCGGCCGCGGGCTGGGCGCCGGTGGCGAGGGGGTCGCCCCAAGCCCAATCGCCCGTGAGCGTGCCCGAACCATCCGGTGTATTGGAAGTGGTCCAAAGCCCCGCGCCACCCTCGAAGGTGTCGGTGAGGAGCGCAACCTGACCATCGCCGACGCGCTGGGTGAAGACGGACTGCAGCGTATCGGGCCCAGGAAGCCGTGCAGTACCAGCGGATGTATCGACCGCTACGCGCCAGTAGATAGTGCTGGTGCAGGCCGCGCCGGGGACCGCGCCGGTGAAGTGGCTGTTTGCACCGGGCGTCAGGGGCACATTGGTAAACGGCCCTGATGCGCTGGCGGTGCTGTACTCGACACGCACAGAGTTGGGCGTGAGCGTCGTAAGCACATTCGTGGCTGGATTCACGCCTGACGTAATGATGACATCCACCGGGATCGGCGCATTCGACGGCTGCAGTGCAGGGAAACTCGCAGGAGAAACGAGTGTCATCCGTGCCCGCAGCTCGGGGTAGGGAATGGAGTGCGCCGCGAACGCCGCAGTCAGTTGCGGCAGGTTGGGCGTGCCGTTGTACCAGTTCGCGTCGGTATCGTCCACGGTGAGGTAGTCGCGGGTGGTCTGCGGGTGGGCGGAGTTGCTGCCCAGGCCGCCGCTGGTGAGGAGTGACCACTCGGCGTGGAGCTGGCGGGCGATGTCGAGGCCGGGAGCATTGCCATAGCGGGTGCCAAGGTTCTTCCTGATCTCCCACGTCATGCCGCCCAGCACTTCGCCGCAGAAGTGGACCTCGCCCGAGCAGGGGTACTGGATGTTGTCGGTGTCGGGGGTCCTGACCGCGCCGCCGCTTGTAAAGAAGAAGCGGCCCTCGACAGCGTCGTCGTACTGGAGCATTGAGACAGTGTCGCCGTAGCCCTCGCCGAACGCCCCCTGGCCCAGGCCCAGACGGTTCACGATGTGGTGCCCGTACTCGTGGGCGACGACGCTGGAGAACGCGGTGTTGTTGCAGGACCCGGCGAGATTGAAGAAGTTGGTGGAGACGCCATCGTAGTAGGCGTTGCACGACGAGTTGATCATGACGTACGCGGGCAGGGGGTTGGCCAGGCCGGTGAAGGTGGGCGCCCACTGCATGAAGTAGTTGCGGGTACGCGTCTGCTGCAGGTAGGCGTTGATCTGCGCGTTGGTGTACTCGCTGCTGGCGGGGTTGAGGTTGATGACCGCTGGCGTGCCGGGCGTCGCGCTTTGGGTCACCGCGATCTCGGGCGCCGGAACGATCGCATCGGGCGACTGGATGACGTCGGTGCGCAGGCCTCCTCCGTTGCCGTCAGCGCCGTTCCGGCGCAGGCGGACCTCAAGGGAAACGGGCGCGGAGCCCGCCCAGGGAATCGTGAAGTTGCCCGCGTTGTCCGTGTACGCGTTGGTGCCGGGGTTGCCCGAGCCTACCACGTGCACCTGCATTTCGGGCATGGGTGTCAGCACGGGCGGGTTGCCGGAATAATCCGCGGTGCTTCCGGGCGTCGCCAGAGCCTGCACGTTGCCGGAGATGTCGATGTTGTGGATCTCGTTGCGGGCCGCGAGTAGACTGCCTGTGGCCGCATCCACGAAGAACGTGAACTTGCGTGGGAAACCCGGGTTGTTGTTGTTGCCGGTGAACTTCCAGGCCCGCACCGCGTCGGTCCACTTGGGCAGGTCGCTCTCGCCGTAGAAGACGACAAGCGTGGGGTCGGTCCATGTAGACAGGTCCCCGTACTCCTGGCTTGCTTGCACGCGCTTCAAGGCGTCTTCACCCGAAAGAGTGTCCGCGGGGAAAGCCTGCTCCGGGCGCTGTGCAAGCTTCGCCGATGCCGACGCCACGCGGTGGGTCATCACGCCGTTCTCGTCGGCGTTCAGCACGGTGATCCACACCGCGCCAAGCTCCACCGGCACGCCGTCCATGAACTGGTCGTAGACGAACACGGTCTTCCTGCCGAAGTCCAGCTCGTCGCTGCGCCGGAGGAGTAGTTCGAGGTTGCCCGCTCCAAACTCACCGCTGTGGGCCAGCAGGAAGTTCTCCGCGGCGTCGCGGGCGGTCGCACCGCTGGTCATGGGCACGCCGGCAAAGGACAGCACCCGCCCATTCCACTCATACGAACTCACGCCGGGGTACCGCGTCGCCAACGGCTCACCCACCACATCCCCCACTGCCACGCCGGCCAACATTGCAAGCACCAGGGCAGCCGACGCTCCGCGATTCAGAAGCACACTCATCGCACACCTTTCCATCAAAGGGCAGCCAAGGCCGGGATCGAAGTGTCGTCTTGTCCCGAACAATCAGCCACAAGTCATGGTGGGAAACCTGCCCAAACCGCCGAGCCGCGATGAAAGCGGCACCGAGACAGCCAGGCACGGCCCCTACGCACGCGTGGGACGGTGCGGTTGCAGGGGAACGCCAGAGTATCACAAATCCGGGCGGCCGCAAGCCTGTTTCAACAACCGGCCCGTGCATCGCCCGAGAACAGTTAGGGAAAAAACAAAGGCCACGGCATCTTTACGCCAGCCCCGCCTCCACGCCCGTCTCGGTCGCGAGGCGGCGTTCTCGCACCTTCTGGAGTTTCTGGAGGTACTCCATCACAACGATCACGAAGGTTGCGTGGCTCCATGTGAGGGGGCTCACGCTCATCGCCTCGCCGGTGTGGGGGTGGAACTGTTCGGCGAGCACGCCGCTCTCTTCCGCACGGTGGCAGGCCCACTCCAGAAGTCCGAGCGCCTCTTCAAGGTCTTCCTCGCGCTGCGCCTTGGCGATGACGTACTGGGCGCGCCACAATGAGCAGATGACCCACGGGTTGCCGGGCACCTGGTCGATCCTGTCGCGCTCCACCTGGTGGTAGTAGTCCCGCTCGTAGCGTGCATAGCCGCCCACGCCGGTCTTGACGCTCAGCCGCTGCTGCATGTGGCGCATCTCGCCCGCCACCATCGGGTCGTCGATCGGGACGCCCGCGAACGCGAAGATCGCGAAACTCGCGGAATCGCAGGTCATGTCAAGGCGGTACTTGCCGCCCCCCTGGGGCACCGCGAGGCGGCCGAAGCGGCCCTCCTGCGGGTTCCACATGTGGCGGCGGGTGGCGGCGAGCATCTTGTCCGCGCCCTCGCGGTAGCGCTGGGCGCGGTCCATTTCACCAAAGTCCTGCGCGAAGGCGGCGGCGGCGCGGAGGGCGCCGATCGTCGCCGCGACCGTGAACAGGTGCACGCCGCGGCGTTCCTCCCACAGGTCCCAGGACTGGTGGGGCAGGCCGTTCATGTCGCGGTAGGAGAGCGTCCACTCCGCGGGCTTCACGATGAGGCGCTCGTAAACGCTCTTGATGAACTCGACGTCGCGGAAGGCCTCAAAGTGGCGGCGGAGCGACCACATCACGAGGCTGGTCTCGTCCTGCTGGATGGGGAGGACCCGCTGCCCCTCGATCATCCACGGGTGCCATGAGCTCGCGAGCTCTCCGCTGGGGTTGTACTTGTGGAGGAAGTAGGAACCGCCGTTGATGGCCTTGGCGCAGTAGCGGAAGAAGTTGCGTGAGAGTTCGGACTGGCCGGTGAGGATCAGTGAATAGGCGACGAGTGCGCCGTCGCGCGGCCAGCAGTAGGAATAATGGTCGCCGCCGAACTGCGTGATGTCGCTGTCGTTGGCCGCGATGATCGCGCCACCGTTGTCGATCTGCGTACGGGCCACCAGCTGGCTGCGCACAAACAGGTCCACCACGCGGTGGGGAAGCACCTCAAGGCCCGGGATGTCCTTGCGGACCCAGAGCCCCCAGTAAGCGCCCGTTCGCGTGATCATGCGGTCGGGGCCGATTTCCTGGATCCGCCTATTCAGCGTCTTGACGTCTTCGTAGGACCGCCCGCACGCCATCCAGCTCGTGACATACGCGGCCCCGCCGGCGGGCACCTGCAGGTTGAACCCCACGGTGCAGTCCACGCTGCCCTGGCTGATGGCGTTGCGCCCGAGCTGTCCGTCCTCGGCGTCGCGCCAGGTGCCCTCGGCCCCGCGGACGCGTTTGGTGCCGATCGCCCAGTTGTCGATGCCGCACTTGTTCTCGTCGCACGCGTTAAAGAGGAAGTACGCGTCGTCTTTGTAGACCACCACGCTGCTGGTGTTGGGGTCGTAGTTCGCGGTGTCGCCCACGGGCGTGCCTCGGACCGAAAGGTCCCAGTGGCTGAAGACCCGGACGTCCCGGTCCTTGCCCAGAAGGTCCGTCACCACGCAGCGGCGGAGGTACACGGGCTCGTGGAAGTCCACGGCGTCGTGGCAGCGCACCTCCAGCCCCAGGCCTTCATGCCGGAGAACGACCTCAGTGACGAGCGTTCCCTCCTGGTACTTGATGTGGCGGACCCAGCCCGGGTCTTCGATCCACGCGAACTTCCCGTCGGCCCAGACGCCGAACCGCTGCACGTGCCCGTCCGTATGGTCGTAGCGGCCCACGTTGGGGTAGTAGATATCCCGCACCCTGTAGAGGCGGTCGAAGGTGATCAGGAGGTCGCCGTTCCCTACGGGGATATCACGCGGCATGGCACAGCCAGAGTACGACCCGCCCTCCCACGCCACGCGCGCAGGACAACCGCAGGTCTTACCCCTTTATCGGCAAGTTCGGCCTAGTCCGAGATGAATCCGCGCGACTTCTCGCCCCCCGCAACCACTGCGCAGGGTGCCGGTGCGGTGCGCAACCTCTACGTCTGGCCGGCCAGCAGCTGTGCGGCCAATTCCGCGGCCTCGGCGTCCTCCGCTGTTTCCTTGGGCGCCGGCGCGGTAACGGCATCGACGCGGGACGCAACATCCCCGATAAACGTGAGGCGGATCCCGAAGTTTTCGCCCACCTTGACGGCCGTACCGCTGCCCACCTGCTTGTCGTTCACCAGCAGGTCGAGTTCCTTGTCCGCGCTCTTATCCAGCTGGATGATGGCTCCTGGCGCGAGGGACAGGATCTCGGAAAGGCGCAGACGACGTTCCGCCAGGCGCACCACAACGGGTACCTCCAGGCGCAACACCTGCCCAAGGTTGGCGGCGCGGTCGCTCACGTGCTCGGTATCGACGCAACCCGCGTGCCGGGTGAGGGACCAGGCCAGGAAGCCCACAAAGGTCCGCGGAGGAACGGACGGTCAGGCGTCGTAGCGACCGCAGATCAGCGTCACGTTGTGGCCGCCGAAGCCGAATGTGTTGTTCATGGTGTAGCGGGTGCGGCGCTCACGGGCGTGGTTAGGGACAAGGTCTACATCCATGCCTTCGTCCACATTCTCGAGGTTGATGGTGGGAGCGATGACGCCGTCGCGCACGGCATGGAGGCAGGCGATCATTTCGACCGCGCCGCTGGCACCCAGGCAGTGCCCGTGCATGCTCTTGGTGCTGCTCATGAGCAGCTTGCCGCCTGCGCTCTTGCGCGCGTGGTTGCCGAACAGGCGGAGCACTGCCGCGACCTCGGCCTTGTCTCCCAGGGGGGTGCTGGTCCCGTGGGCGTTGATGTAGTCGATGTCGGCGGGGTTGAGACGGGCGTCGGCCAAGGCCATCTGCATGGCGCGCATCGCGCCGCCACCGGCCTCGTCGGGCGCGGTAATGTGCGTGGCGTCGCACGAGTTGCCGAAGCCGAGCAATTCCGCGAGGATGGTCGCGCCGCGTTTTCTTGCGTGCTCCTCGGTCTCCAGCACCATCGCGGCCGCGCCCTCCGCCAGCACGAAGCCGTCGCGGTCCTTGTCGAACGGGCGGCTCGCCCGGGTGGGCTCGTTGTTTCGCGTCGACAGGGCCTTCATCACCATGAATGCACCGACGCACAGGGGGGTGCACGCGGCCTCCGCCCCGCCCGCGACCATCACGTCGGCAAGCCCGCGCCGCAGGTAGTTCATGGCGTCGCCCACCGCGTGCCCGCTGCTCGCGCAGGCAGTGGCGTGGCAGGACGCCGGCCCACGGAGGTTATATCGGATGGAGATGTTGCCCGTCGTGGCGTTCGCCATCAGGCGCGGCACGGTGAATGGGTTGATGCGGTCCGGCCCCTTTTCCTTGAGGGTGAGTACGCCGTCCTCGATGGTCTTGATGCCGCCGATACCCGAACCGATGACAACGCCGCACCGGTCAAGGTTTTCTTTCGTCAAGTCGATGCCCGAATTGGTCACCGCCTCGACCGCAGCTCCCATCCCCAGGTGGGTACAGCGGTCCACTCGCTTGGCCTCTCGGAACTCCATAACGCTGGTCGGGTCCCAGCCCTTCACCTGCCCACCGATCGTCACGTCCCACTTGCCGCCGTACTTGGCGAAGTCCTCGCCGTCGATCTGGGAGATGCCGCTACGGCCCTCGCGCATGCCCGCCCACGTGTCGCGGGCGTTATGCCCGAGGTTGGTGACGGCCCCGATGCCCGTAAGGACGATGCGATGCTCGCCGGTTCGACCTGACATGCGGAAGGGGCCCTCCTTTGGGGGTCAGCACGTGGACGCTGGTACGCACCATTCTTGGCACGCCGATGGCTGGAGCCTATCCCCCCAAAAGCAGCCACGCCCGCGCCCAAGGGGCGCGGGCGTGCGGGAGAATTCTCGTCGGGGTTACTTGACGCCGTGGTGGGACTTGATGAAGTTAATCGCATCGCCCACAGTCTTGATCTTTTCTGCCTGCTCGTCCGGGATATCCGTTTCGAAGGCTTCCTCGAGCTCCATGACGAGCTCCACCTGATCGAGGCTGTCGGCGTTGAGGTCCTCGGTAAAGGACATCTGGGGGGTGATCTTCGACTTGTCGTGCCCCATCTGCTGCGCGACAATCTCGATGACCTTTGCTTCAATCTCTTGTGCCGTCACGATCAACCTCCGTTGTTGTGGAACGCCGCCGGGTCCATCCCGGGGGCTGGTCGGGGCGATTATACCCGCCGGGGGCGCAGCGTCCGCTCCCCCCGCGTGCACGGGGGGCTCTCGGGGCGTGGCAGGGGTTATCACCCGCCAACTTCGGCAGCCCCTGCGCGTGGTTCTCCCCGCCCCTTCCCAGCCCGCACAAGCGGACAGCGAGATCATCAAACTCCTCACACCCCGTGCGGGCGATTGCCGGGGCGTCCGAAGTTCCCCTCGCCATCGCCACGGACCGGCGGTGCATGAGGAGCGGTGAGTCATGGCCCACATGCCGCATGAGCCGGAGGCGTTCGCCGAGTGCGTGGCAGACATGCTGCGCAGATTGCAACCCGAGTACGCGATCGACCTGGTCGGTCCTCGGGAACTCCTGGTCAACGGGCGCCGCCTGGACCTTGAGAACTTGTTCCGCATGGTGAACCACGAGCCGACGCGCGGCACCGAGATCGTGGAGCATTACCTTGAACAGCTGTTCGCCGGCGAGGCGGTTCAGCTGTCGACCATGTCGTTCGACTTTGCACGCCCGCGCATCATGCCGCGCATCCAGCCCGAGACCATCTTCGAGCATCTCTCGCGGGAGCAGGTAGCGCACGTGCCGTGGGTGAACGACACTGTTGTGGTCTTTGTCACCGACCTGCCCCACATGACCGTGTCCATCACCACCGAGCAGCTCGTGCGGTGGAAGGTCACCGTCGACGCGGTCGAGGAGATCGCGCGGGAGAACCTGGACAACTACGCACCGGAGCTTGAAATCCAGCTCGTCGAGAGCAAAGAGGGTGGGCGTGCTGCCATCCTCGGTCAGCACGACGGCTACGACGCGGCCCGGCTCATGCTCAGCGGGCTCTACCAGCGCCTCGCGCCTCAGCTCGGGGGTGACTTCTACGTTGCTGTGCCCGCTCGCGATATGTTCGTGGCGTTCAGCCGCGGCCCGGAGCCCTTTGTCCGTCGCCTACGCGAGCGCGTGGACGCTGACTATCGCCGGCTGCCCTACCCGATCTGCCCCGACTTCTTCTTTGTGACCCGCGACGGCGTCGCCGGGACGAAGGAGATCACGATGGAGCACGGGGAAGCGGCCTGACACTCCGATTGCATTCCAAATGGAGCGCCTGGGCAGACGCCCGGGTGCCTTGTCGTTCGCAAACCTCCACTATCCCACGTCGGCAAGGCCGAGGAATTGAGCATGCGTGCGCATGAGGCGCCGGCGGAGCACGGTCTCGTCCGCGCGGTCCAGGCGGGGGCTCCGCGCGATCCACGCCTGCGCATCCCGGCGGGCGAGGTTCAGGAGTTCTCGATCACGTGTGGGGTCCGCGACCCGGAAGGGGGGCAGCCCGGACTGCTTTAAGCCGAATACCTCTCCCATGCCCCGGATTTCCAGGTCCTTTTCCGCGAGCGCAAAACCGTCGCTTACCCCTTCCATGACCGCCAGCCGGGCCCTCCCCTCTGGCGTCACGGGATCGGCGATGAGATAGCACACGCTGGATGCCGAGCCTCTCCCAACGCGCCCACGAAGCTGGTGGAGCTGGGCCAGTCCAAAGCGGTCTGCCTGCTCCACGATCATGATCGAGGCGTTGGGCACGTCGACACCAACTTCGATAACCGTTGTCGCCACAAGTGCGTCGATCACGCCGCTTCGGAACCGCTCCATCACCGCTTCGCGCACCGATCGTGGGAGCTGGGCGTGAAGCACGGCGGTTCGGCGCCCGGGGATGTACGCGTTGTCCAACGCGCGCTGAGCAGTTGCGACATCCACCAAGGGAGTGGAGGTCGTCGGGTCCTGCACCGGGTCGACGGCCGGTACAACAACATACCCCTGCTGACCCTGCGCGATGCGCGCCGAAAGGTCCGCATAGGCAGCACGCCGCTCCTGGCTGGAGCGTACTGATGTCGTGATCGGCTGCCTCCCCGGTGGTAAGCCCTGGATGACCGAGATGTCCAGGTCGCCGAACAGCGTGAGCGCGAGCGAACGCGGGATGGGCGTGGCGGTCATGACAAGGACGTGGGGAGTGACGCCGCCACCCTCGCCGCCACGTGTGGCCTGCGCGCGGAGCGATGCCCGCTGGGACACGCCGAAGCGGTGCTGCTCGTCGATCACCGCAACCGCGAGCGACTTGAACTGCACCGTGTCGGTCAGCAGGGCGTGCGTGCCGATCAGGATGTCGATCGTCCCCTCGGCGAGCGAGGCGACGATGCGTTCGCGTTCAGGCTGAGAGGTGCTGCCGGTCAGGAGTTCGACCCGGGTCCGGGAATTCGCCAGAATGCCCCCGATGCTGGCGAAGTGCTGCTCCGCGAGGATTTCCGTCGGAGCCATAAGGCTGGCCTGCTGCCCGCTCGCGACCGCCAGGAGCATGGCGTAGAGCGCCACGATGGTCTTGCCGCTGCCGACATCGCCCTGGATCAGACGGTTGGTGGGTGTCGCGCTGGCAAGATCACGCTGCAGGTCCTGTATCACAGACTCCTGGCCCCTGGTCAGCACGTAAGGAAAGCGCGCCCGGATGCGGGCGTCCACCTCCGGTGTCACCTTGAGTGCCGGGCTCGTGTGCAGCGCCCTCAGCTGCACACGCTTCATTTGCACGCCAAGCTGCAGCAGCAGGAGTTCGTCGTACGCCAGACGGCGGCGGGAAGAGAGCACCTCTTGTTCAGCTCCGCCACTGGATTGATCTCTGGGCGCGTGCTGCATGCGGTACGCCTCGGCGAGGCTTGGAAGGTCACGGTCCCTCCGGAACTGCTCGGGCAGGTGGTCCTCGAGCAACCGCAACGCGCCCGGGAGCACCTTCTGTACCGCACGTTCAACCGCGCCGCTGTTGACGTGCTCGTTCGCCGAGTACACCGGACGCAGCCGACCCAGGGCCGGGGCGGGCTCCTCGGCTTCAAACGCGAGGAATTCAAGCTTGGGGTTTACCATCTGCACGCCCGGGCCGCGACGCTGGGGCTTCCCGTGCACGCGGATGAGGGCGCCCGGCACGACCTTGTCGTGCAGGAACATCATGTTGAACCACACCACGTCGAGGCGACCGGTGTGGTCCTGCAACACCGCCTCGAGCCGCGGGCGGGGCCCCCGTGGGACCGGACGCACGGCGGTCACTTCCCCCCGCGCTGAGCCGAGGGCGCCGACCTTCAGCTTGTCGATGGTGGACTCGTCCGCGATACGCTCATGGCGGATAGGCAGGTGCGCTATCAGCCGTCCGACGTTGGTGAGGCCCAGGGTCGCCAGCAGGTCCGCTTGCCGCGCGGTTACCACCCCGGTTTCTGCAAGGGGCGTGGTCAAGGAAATGTCGGGGCGGAGCGGCAAGGTGATTCGGCTGGTCAATGGCAAAGCATTACGGAGCGGATCACTGCAGGCAACAGGATGGTACCGAGTGCGCGGCCACACTTGCCACTTTACACGTTTTCACCGCCCGGCCTGGGTGCACTCTCCGGCGTTCCTGGGATGGCCGGATCAATCTCCCGCAGATAGGACCACGAGTAGATTGCCGTGTCATGCCCGTCACTGAACACGATCTTGAGGGCGTAGTTGCCCACCAGTTCCGCGCTCGCGGCTGTCAACGGTGCTCCGCCCTTTGCGATGGCCGATGCCGGCAGCACGGTAAGAGGGTTCTTGGCCATCTCCTCACGCAGCGCCCGCATGTCCGCGCTGGGGGACATTTTGCGAAGGTACGCGACGGGGTAATACGACGTTGCACCGTCCTCCCATTCGATGGTGAGGCCCCGGTCCTTCTTGAGGTCGATCCGCGCGGGTTGCACGCTTCAAGCGTACGGGCCCGCCACGGCCCGCTCACACCAGCCCGAGGGCAAAGAACGCGGCTGTGAACGCCAAGTCCGCGATCACGATCGCCACGACGCATTGAACGACAGTGCCGGTGGTCGCCCTGCCCACACCCGCCGCACCCCCGTCCACTTTCAGACCGTTGGTGCAGGCAATGACGCCGATGAGCACCCCGAACACCGCGCCCTTGGACACGCCCGTGGCGAAGTCCACGAGCTTGGCCTGGTCGAGCATGTTGCTCATGAAGTTGGCGTAGGGGATGGAGAGAGCCGTCACAGAGATCGTGAGCGCAGCGGCGATCGACACCACGCACGAAATGACCGAGAGGCATGTCATGCTGAGGATGGACGCGATAAGTCGCGGGACAACCAGGAACCGCACGGGGTCCAACGCGTGGGCCTCCAGCGCCTCGACCTCCTCGCTCACCACCATCGTGCCGATCTCGGCCGCGATGCTCGCGCCAGCGAAGCCCGTGAGGACAATCGCGCCGATGAGGGGCCCCAGTTCCCGCAGCACCGCGACCGAAACAATATTTGCGACGAGCGCCTTCTGCCCGAACTGGTCCAATGGGGGTGACAGTTGAAATGCGAGGATGAGTCCGACACACCCGGACACGAGCGACACAATGGCAACGCTGCGGACCCCGACGCGGACAATCTGCGTCACGATCGCCGCCCGCCCGATCCGGACCTTGGGCTTCATCGTCCCGCGCCCGATCCACGCCAGCGATTCGATGAACAGGAACAACGCCGAGCCGATGTGCTCGACGGTGTCGAGCGTGAGCGCCCCGATGCCCTCGACAGGTGCGAGCACTTTATGGAAAAGCCCGCCACCCCCGCCCACCGCTGGTGTGCCACTGTCCCCGGGAGTGTTCGCTGTTTCCGGCGGCACGAGTCCTCCCGCTAGCGCTTCGCCTCGTCCAGCGTCGTCGCGATTCTGAAGACCGAAGCCAGGCGTGCAATGTCAAAGACCGCCTTCACCCGCGGCTGCAGGTTGCACAGCACCAGCTCGACCGACGCATCCCGTGAGCCGCGGAGCGATTCCACAAGGGTCGCGAGGCCTGCCGTGGCCATGTAGCCCACGCCAGCAAGGTCTACCACGACACGCCGCGGTCTCTTCTCGATTGCCCCTCGCAGCGCCGAACGGAGGACGGGCGACTCGTGGGTGCCCATATCGCCGCTGGGGCTGAGGATGATCATGCCGTCTTCCTCGACCGTTGCCACAGTTGCCGCGTGGTCAGCCATTCCCATCTCCCTTGCGCGTGGCGCACGAACCAATCCCCGTTTGCAGACCCCCGCAGCAGCGCTCAGTCTCCGCCGCGCCGCACACCGCGGGAGAGGACAGGTACTTGGCCATGGTCAGCCGCATGCCCTGCCCCGGCGGCGTCTCATATGCCGCGCTGTCCATCACCTGCTGGATAATGTGAACGCCCAGCCCGCCCGGACGGATATCCGCCAGATCACGGCTTCGGATGCTCGATGGATCAACCTGTTTCCCCCAGTCGTCGATCGTGAACGAAAGCCCAGGGCCCTTCACTCCGTCTGTGACGGGAGTGATCCTGACGGAAATCCGGCCATCCATGCGCCCTGCATAGCCGTGCTTGATGACGTTGGCCAACGCCTCGTCCACTGCTAGGACAACCTGAGATGTCTGCATGTCGGCGTAGCCGTGCCGTCGGCATACTTCGCCGACAAACACCCGGACGGCACACAGGTAACGGGGATCACTCGGCAGTTCGAGCGCCACCTGGGATGAAGGCGTCGTTGTCACGTGCCACCCTCCGATGCGCCCTTTGCGTATTCCACCCATCTCGCGACCGCGGCCTCCCGTTCGTAGGGCTCCGCATGGGGGTTGTACCCAAGTTCAGTGCCCGTGAGTCGCTCCAGCGTGCGGATAGCCAGCACGCGTGTGGTTGGGTCGTCGCTTTCCAGCATCCGCACGAGGTTTGGAACGTCCTGCGTACGCCCTGCCGCCGCGGTGGCCACAATGGCCGCGTTCCGAGCGCCGGGCTCGGGCGAGTCGTACGAAGGAGTGATCGTCTGGGCACACGCCGCCAAGGAGACCGGCGCACAGAGGATGCAGAGTGCTGGAGCACTGGGCATGAAGAAGAGTAGCGGGCGAATCTTCCGCGTGCGCACGAACCCCGTGCGCCGGAACCGGCTGGCTCAACGTCCCAGCACCAAGAGCTGTTGCATCAGGTCGTCGGTCGTCTTGATCACACGGGAATTCGCCGAGTACCCGGTGCTTGAGAGGATCATCTTGATGAACTCTTCGCCAAGGTCCACATTGGAAAGTTCCAGCGAACCCGCGACGATCCGACCCGCGTTGAAGGTCCCCGGCCCGATGACGGCCGGCTCACCGCTGTTTGAACCGACCGAGAACAGGTTCCCACCCTCCTCCACCAGCCCCTCGGGGTTGGAGAATGTTGCCAGTGCCACCCGTCCCAGCGTGCGCGTTAGGCCGTTTGAGAATGCACCCTCGATAGTTCCGTCCGCGTCGACGCCGAATGCCGTCAATGTACCGATCGGGGACCCGTCGCGGAACGTGGCGGCGATCTCCGACGATGTGTCGGTCAGCGCCGTGACGTTGTCGGTGGTTGACCCCAGTGAAAGCGCAAACGTGAGGGGAGTCGTGGCGCCCGTGCCTGAGCGGTCGATCGTGACCGTGATGGGCGCGGTTGTTGTCAGCTGCCCATCGTTATCGAAAGACACCGTTCCGCTCGCGACCTGAAGCCCCCCCACCATGTTGTCGGGGCTTTCCACGGCGTACCGCCAGGTCGTACCTGTATCCGCCCTTCCCACCAGGGACATCGTGAGGTTGACCTCCACGGGCGTGCCCAGAGAGTCGTACGCCATGAATGTCGTACGGACCGCTTCCCCGTCCGCGCTGGCTGCCTTGGTGGGTGTCAGCGGATAACCGACCAGGGACCCCGAGGAGGAGAGCGTGCGAATGTCCGCGGGGTCGATCGTGATGTCGTTCGACGTGCCCGTATTGCCCGTAATCGTAAGAATCCCGGTAGTGGTGTCGAGGCTCAGGCCAGGCGTGGCAGCGTTGGGATTTGCGCCCGTGGTGGTGTCGATGCCCAGCGATGCCGCGAAGAAGTCCATCAGGTCCTGCACGGTGCTGGTCGCTGTCACGTCAAAAGCGGCGGTCGGGAGCAGCTTGTTTCCCTTCTGAATGTTCTTGAGTTCGATCTGCTGGCCCGCCGCCCACAAGGGTGTGTCCGACCCAGGCTGCTGCGGATCCTCGATGTCGGCCAGCAGGCTGGTGAGCTCCATGACATTGCCCGGGCCCGGGGCCGGCGATGCGGACGAGATAACGTTCAGTCCAGTTGTGGCGCTACCGCTCAGTGCAATGCTGCTTCCGCGCGTGGGCAGAGCGCCGTCCGCGTCCAGGTTGCCGCTCATGCGCACGTTCTTCGTCGCTTCGGCGATTGTCAGCTGACCGAGCGGGATGCGCAGAGGTACCAAGGAGCCGGTGTTGATGTTGAACTCGTCGTCCACCCCGTAACCCATCAAAAGGTCTCCGCTCACGCTCGTGAGATCGTTGTTGGCGTTGGGCCGGAATGAGCCATCGCGCGTGTAATAGTCGCGCTCCCCGCGGCGCACGACAAAGAACCCGGAGCCATCCACGGCCATGTCGCGCTGGTCCCCGGTCACAGAAATCGTCCCGCTTGTCATGTTCCGCTGTGTGCCGCCAGTATTGACGCCGTAGCCGATCTGGAACGGGTTTGTACCACCGTTGATGTCGCCCGGCGGCGTGCCGCCCGAGACGGTTTTACTGTACATCGTGGAGAACAGCAGGCGGCTGCTCTTGAACGCCGTCGTATTGACGTTGGCGATATTGTTGCCGATGACGTCGAGGTTCCGCGCGTGTGCGTTGAGGCCCGAAAGGCCCGTGTAGAGTGCGGTGGTGGATGCCATGGGGATGCTCCCTGGAACAAAGGTGCGTGAGCTTCCGTGCGAACAACCGCCCGGCTCCGCGGGTGGGTAGATAGCCGCCTGTCACGCAATCCGCGTGCCCTCCGAGGCTGTAGAGAGCGGCGCATCGAGACTGCTTGCGCATGAAGCGACCGGCCTTTCTGAGGGCCGGTGCTGCCATTTCATGAGTCTGCATTCACGCTCTTTGCGCGAGGGTCCGCCGAAGCGATGCGTTCATACCCGCCGTGGGAGGAAGGCCGAGCATTTGCGCCGTTGCGCTCTGTCCTGCGCCCGCGACCGTCACGATCGCGTCCACATCGTTCATTACTCCTGTGGTAGACATGTCCACCGGCCCCAGTACCGTCCGTGTGCCAACGTCCATGCGCAGGGCCTGCCCATCGATGAGGAAAACAGCCCGTCCGGCGCCGTTCGCCTCCGCGATGTCCGCGGCCGCACTGAGGCGTTCGACCTGGTCCTGGGTCAGTGTGATGCCGGACTCTTTCGTTGCCTGCACCTGGACACCGCTCGCAACACTCCCCGCCCGGGCCTTGTCCAGTATGTTCTGAAAAGTCTCGCTCTGCGCGAGCTGGCGGATGATCGCCTGAGAGGCGACCCGCTGCGCGTTGCCGCTCCCGATGAGAGCCAGCGCGTCTGCGCCACCGATGAAGGGTGTGCTGGTCATGCGCGATCTCCTTCAGGGGGTGGTCGTGGTCGCCACAGGCTTGGTGATCGTGTCGAGCCAGCCGATGGGGATGCGTTCCCCGGTCTCCAGCGTCAGCACGGGCCCGTTGGCGGTGCGCGACACCGACTTCACCGTCCCCGCGACGCGCTCGTAGGCGTCGCTCACGCCGGACACCGGCTGGCCGATCAGCGTGGCGGCGGAGGCAAATTCGTTTTGTGTCACCAGGTTCTTGAGGCTGCCCGACAGGTCTGTGTCACTCTGTATCGAGCGGATTGTGGATATCTGCTGGAGCAGCGCGTTGGTATCGTTGGGACTCATCGGGTCCTGGTGCGTGAGCTCACTGAAAATGATGCGCGTGAAGTCCTCCGTCGACATCGCGGAGAACCCGCTCGTGGGCGTCGAAGTGGACGTAGACCCAACCGCGTTGACAGCCATGGCAAAGCTCCTCTTCTGGTGCCCGCGCGCACTGCACTCGGCCGGTGCGCAAGGCACGGCGGTCCGCCGCGCGCCAAAGCCCGATCCCCATCAGACCGCTGGTGTTGGTACTACGCGACCCATTCCCATGCGCCGTCGACGCTTGTCATCGACGCGGGAACATCGGCCCACAGCGGCGCCTGGTTTTCCTGTGCATCCGTGCCGGATTCCGCCCAGTCTCCGCCGGGCGATGCTGTCCCCAGGGCGCTCCGCGCTTCCTGGTCATCGCGCGATGACTGCCCGGATCCGTCCGGTGTCATCGCCTGGGCTTCCGTGCCCGAAAGAGGTGCATGCCGCGCGTCCTGCGCAGGCGCCGGTGCTCCGCCCGGCTCGACCACAATGCGCTCCACCGTCAGTCCCTGCGCTTCCAGCGCAGTCTTCAGGAGGGGCAAAGAATCCACCAGCAATCCTCGTGCCGAATCTGTCTGTGCCCGCAGCGAAGCCTCCACGGTGGAGCCTTGCAGGCGAAGGTCTACCCGCAACTGACCCAGCCCCTCCGGCCGCAACCGCATCGTGACTTCACCGCCGCCCTTCTTGATGGCGATGCCTAGCCCTCGCGCCGCTGCGTCCGCCACCTGCTTCTGCTGTACCTGCGCCCGTGTGGGAGTTGCTGCGTGCGCCAACTTGTTGATAAATGCCCGGGAAGATGCGGCACGCTGAGCAGTCACACTCGTGTTCACGGCTGAAGTCTGCTGCTGTCCGGTCGGACCCCTTGCCAGACCGACTGCCGAAACAGGCCCCACGCCCTTCGATTCAGTGCTCGCGCTCGGATTCTTCGTGATAGGCTGACCGGCGAACGGCGACGCGGACATGGGCGTGTCTGGAGCGTTCTTATGCGCTTGCTCGCCACCACCTCGCGGATGAGATGTCGCCTTGTCTTCCCGTTGGATAGGTGCCTGCCCGGCGCTCTTTGACTGCCGCCCATCCGTGTGAACCTCGACCCCACGCTCGTCCTTGTCGTCCTTTCGTTGCGATTGGCGCTGCTCCACTGATTCTCGCACGCCCTCGCCCTTGTTCGGCGCAGTCCGCAGTTCCTTTTCCGCAAGGTTCGTCGGATTGATCGCGGCCCCAGCAAGCAGTTCGTCGCCGCTCAGCTGCGCACCGGCCCCCCGCACCTTTGCCTTTGCAAGACGCGAGGGCGTGCCCTCTTCCTTGGCGGATGTATCCGCGCCAGGAAGAGAGGACGTGCGCATCAGCGCGATGAGCTGGGCAAAGGATGCCGTACCCGCGTCATCCCTCGCCCGCGATTCCTCCGCCTGGAGTTGATCCAAGTCCTGCGCACTTCCGCGCAGGCCCGGCGCAGGGCGTGCCGCTCCTTGCGCCCTTGAACCTGCAACCGCCGTGCTTTCGCCTGCAATCATGGGGTGGTCCCTGCGTCGGCACGGGCAAACTGCCCGCGCTTCCGCAGAGACTCAAGCAACTGGGCTGCCAGCGCGGGGCTGTCCTTCGCGAACTCGGTCATGACTTTGGTCCGCGCCCGGTCGTCCATCGCGTTGAGGTACTCCACTGCGATCCGCGCACCGCTCTCCCCGGCGCTCTTGGGAACGCTGGCCTGCTCGAGCGTCGCGGGCATGTTCGCGCCCACCGGTGCCTCGGTTGACGCTTGCGCAGGCGTAGGGGCCGCGACTCCCGGCCCGATTATCTCCATCAGCAGCGACTTTGCCGCCGCCGGCTTGAGAGACTGCAGGATGTCGAGGGTCTTCTTGAACTGCTCCGTGCTCGCCAGCGCGGCGACCTGCTTCACCTGCTCGTCGAACGCCTTCTGGTCCGCCGTCAGCTGCGTGCGCTGGGTGTCCACCTCGGACCGGTCACGGGTCACGGCCTTCTGCAGGTCCTCCACCTCGCGCTTCAGACGCTCCAACCTCTGACGGTCAAGCTCCGTCGCCTCCACACGGGCCGCGAGCTTCTCCGCGGCGGTCAGCGGCGGACGGGCCGCCTTCTCCGCTGCCTCTCGGTCCTTGATCGCCTGCGCCTCATCCGCCTTCCGCTTCTCGCCCGCCGCGGCATCCTGCGCGATCGTGGGCGAGAGCAAGTTCCGCACCGCGCGTGCACGGTCCGCACTTAGGCGGTTGGTCGCCTTCAGCCATCCGAAAAAGCCCGCGACCGCCAGGAGGTTTGCAACCGCCACCACCGCGATGATGTTCCAGACTGTCTTCATGCCGCATCCTCCAAAGAACCGTCATCGGCCGCGTGGTGATGTGCCCGCATCACCATCAGGTCGTCCATGGCCGCACCCTCCCGCCGCTTCTGTTCCGTGGTGAATTCCTCGAACTGCCTCTCGCGCAGCAGCTCCACCGCCTTGCGCGCCTTCGCGGCCTCCAGCAGCTGGGCCCGGGCTTGCTCAAGGCGCTTATGCGCGCCCGCCAGCCGCAGCACGACCTGCTGCGCCCCTGTCGCCAAACGCAGAGACGCTCCCGCCTGGAACCGAACGCCGCGAAGGTCTAGGCGTGCCCGCGCCCCCCGGACGTTTGGCGCAAGCTGCTCCCGCAACTCTCTCTGTTCCGCGAGGATCGCCCGCTGCGCCGCACGCAGTTCGTTCTCCAGCCCCAGCCGCTCGCGCTCAAGAGCCGCGACTGCCACCTGCCGCTGACGCTCCACCGCCTGACGGGCACGCAGCAGCGGTTGTAAACGGAAGATAAAGCGTGCCATGCGCCGCTACCTCCCGCCTTTCTTGGTCGCCCCGGCCGCCGGAACCCGGCACGCCTCCTGCGTGTCCTTCGCGATCCGCACAAGCGTGCCCAACGACTTCTCGAACGGCTCGGTGTCGTCCTTGCCCTGCCTCAGCATGTCCACGATCCCGCGCTGCGCATCAATCGCAACGTCCGACTCACGGCTGCTCCCCCGCGCGTACGCACCGATCTGCACAAGGTCCTCCACGTCCTTGTAGATGGCCATCACCCGCGACACCTGCCGACGTGCCGACTGGTGTTCCGCGCTTGTCACATCGTCCGCCACGCGGCTCACCGAGTCGAGGACATCCACCGCGGGGAAGTGCGCCCGCTGCGCCAGCTTCCGTGACAGGATCACGTGCCCATCAAGGATGCCGCGGGCCGCGTCCGCGACCGGCTCGGTCATGTCGTCGCCCTCCACCAGGATCGTGTATAGGCCGGTGACGGACCCGCCCCGCGCGCCCGGCACCTCCATGGCCCCGGCACGCTCCAAGAGCAACGCCATCTGCGCGAACACGCTGGGCGTGTACCCCTTGCTGGTGGGCGGCTCGCCCGCCGACAGGCCGATCTGACGCTGCGCGTGCGCAAACCGGGTGATCGAATCCATCATGAGAAGCACATCGCGCCCTTCGTCGCGGAAGAACTCCGCCACCGTACACGCCAGCTTCGCCGCATGGATGCGCATCAGCGGCGATTCGTCCCCCGTCGCGACCACGACCACGCTCCGCGACAGGCCCTGCGCGCCCAGACTGTGCTCGATGAAGTCCTTGACCTCACGCCCTCGCTCGCCGATGAGGGCGATCACGTTGACATCCGCATTCGTCCGCCGTGCGATGGTGCCCAGGAGCGTGCTCTTGCCGACCCCGGGCCCCGCGAAGATCCCAAGACGCTGCCCCCGCCCCACGGGGGTCATGAGGTCCACCACGCGCAGCCCAGTCAGGAGCTGCTGAGAAATCCGCCGCCGGCGCATCGCCGCCAGAGGTTCAGGTGACAGTGGTCGGGGGGTGAGATCCCGTGCGCGTGCCGCGCCGTCGATCGGATCGCCCAGACCGTTCACGACCCTCCCCAGCATCGAAGAGCCCACCGGTACCGACTGTGCGGCTTGGAGCGCACGCACCCGGTCCCCCGGTCGGATCTCCACCGTCTGCCCCAGCATCATCACGATGCTGTGCTCACGCGAGAACCCGATCACCTCGCCCAGCCGTCTCGGCGCCGCCCCACCACCGTGCGACGACGAGCCCACAACCTCGACCAGTGTGCCCACGGGCGCCGGCAGTTCTTCCACCAGCAGCGTCATGCCCCTGAGCGCACCGACGACGCCCTCCACACGCAGCGGCTGGAGCCGGCGAGCAATCTCCATCGCGGGTGCGAGAACGCTCACGATGTGCCTCCACTTGCCGAAGCGGCTGCACGCCCCACCAGCGCCTCCGCAATCCTGTCCAGCTGCGTCTCGATGCTCGCGTCCACCGCGCCACCCCCCGCCGTCTGCGCCACGCACGATCCACGCGACACGCCCGCGTCCGCCCTCAGCTCCACATGCTCGGATCGGCCCTGTGAGACGAGGGGGAGCGCGTCGCGAACCATCGCCTCGTCTTCCGGGTGGACGCACAACACCAGCCGTGTCGAACGCGCGGCCGCGGCCGCGGCCGCCGCTGCCTGGTCCACCACCAGCGTCGGGTCCGCCTTGATCGCACGCTTGACGACAATCCTCGTCAACAGGAGCGCGAGCGCCAGGACATCCTGCTTCGCCTCCGACACCATCGCGGCCCGTTGCTGCTCGAATGTCGCGAGCGCCGCACCCCACGCCTTGTTGAGCTGCTCCATCCGGGCCGCGCCCGCGGCACGGGCTTCCGCAGCCCCCACCGCACGCCCCTGCTCCAGACCTTCCGCGTGCCCGGCGTCGTACCCCTGCTTGTGCCCGATTTCTGCTGCGCCGTCGATGAGCCGTTGACGCTGCGCCAGCCCGTGGTCCACCGCGGCCTGGGCCTTCGCCCGAGCGCGGGCCATGATCGCCTCCGCCTGCGCATGCAGGTCGCCCAGGTCGAGCGTGACGGCGTGCTCGGCCATTCGGACCGCCTCGGATTGACGGATAACTGCCATGAGAAAGAACCCGAACCCCCGTACCCGCGACCGTTAGACCAGTTGCTCCGCGTCCCCCCCGCGGCCCTCGATAACGACGTCCCCGGACTCCTCGAGTCGGCGCACGATGTCCACGACCCGCTGCTGGGCCTGCTCCACGTCGCTCACGCGCACCGGGCCCATGTACTGCATGTCCTCCTTGATGAGCTGGGCCGCACGCTCCGACATGTTCTTGAATATCTTGTTCTTGAGCTCCTCGCTCGCCGTCTTGAGCGCCAGCGCCAGCTCGCTGTTGTCCACTTCCTTGAGCACCGCCTGGATGCCCTTGTCGTTGACCTTCTTGATGTCCTCGAACACGAACATCAGGCGGCGGATCTGCTCGACGAGGTCCGGGTCCTCGCCCTCGAGCCCGTCCATGATTGACTTCTCCGTCGAGCGGTCGACCAGGTTCAGGATCTCCGCGACCGTGGGCACGCCGCCCGCCTTTTCCATGCTCTGCATCAGCATGCTGCTGAGCCGGCTCTCCAGCCCCCGCTCCACCTCCTTGATCACCTCAGGGCTGGTCTGCTCCATGTTCGCCACTCGCTTGATCACCTCGATCTGCTTCTGCATGGGCAGGCCCGCGATGATCTCACTCGCCTTGTGGTGCGGCAGGTGGCACATGATGAGCGCGATCGTCTGCGGGTGCTCCTCCTGGATGAAGGTCAGCAGGTTGTCGCTCTCCGCCCGCTGCAGGAACGCGAACGGCGTCTTCTGCACCTGCGTCTGGATCTGGTTCAGCATCCGCTCGGCGGCCTTGCTGTCCGTCATCGAGTCAAGCAGGATCTTCTTCGCGTAATCAAGGCTCCCCTCATTGGCGTACTGGTTCGCCACCGTGATGTGGTAGAACTCCTCCACCACCTCCGATTGCAGCGTCCCCGGCACGCGCCCCAGGCTCGCCAATTCCCGCGTCACCTCTTCCACCGCCGCCGGCTCCAGGTTCTTGAGTACCGACGACGCCTTCTCCGGCCCCACCGCCAGCAGCAGGATCGCCGCCTTGGTCACGCCCTCAAGGTCGCCGACAGTTGCGGGGAGTTTTTCACCTGGTTTGCGTGGCATGATCGGGCTCACTCCTCCGGCGGGCGCTACTCCTCACGCTCGATCCAGCGGTTCAGCAGACGCGCCACGTTGTCGGGCGACTGACCAACCATCGTGTTGATCTGCTCCAGCATCTTCTGCGATTCCATGGTGTCGTCCCCCACCTCGATGCCCATCATCGCGCTCTCGCTCTCCTCCGCCTCGCCCACGATGTCGCTCCCACCGTCGATCGCCGGCGGCAGCCCCACCAGTTCCTCCGCCGTGGGCACCTCCACGCGCTTGCCGGACTTGCGGACTAGCGCGAACATCATCCCCAAGGCGATCAGGCTGATCACGCCCAGCAGCGCCTTGTCCAGGATGCTTCCCCCGCCACCACCGCCGCCCCCGGCGCTCGTGAGCGTCCCGATGATCCCGGCCGACTGCGGCGCCGGCGCCTCAAAGTCCATCGGGATCAGCGACACCCCCACCGACTGGTCCACCATCGCGTCGACCGCCTCTGGTTTCGCGTTCCTCATCCCCTGCATCGTGATCGCCCGTACCTGCGGCTTGATAGACGCCTCTATCACCGGCCTCACCTTCTTTTCGAACGCGTCAGAAATCTCCTGCTCAGTCGGCTCCGGCGTTTGCCCGCCCGCCGCCGGCGTCGCAGCCCCCGCCGCAGACTTCACGACCCGCACCACAAAGCTCCGCGGCACATTCACCGAGACCGCGACCATCGTGGGGAAACCCCGCGGATCGACGACTGTCTCAACCTTGCTTCCGACGTGGTTCTCGCTCTCGACCTTGTTGGTCGTGTTCTGTGTCTTGCCCCCCTGGTTCGTCGTGGTGGAAACCTGCGCGATGTCCGCGGACTGATTGCTCTGCACGCCCGGCACGTCCGCCTTGGCTCCCCCACCCTCCGTGCTCGTGTCTTCCGTGGTCTCCTCCTTTCGGGGGAGAGACACCGTGCCCTGGCCTACCGGCAGGTTTGAGTTCGTCGTGCTCGTGACCTTTGTCACGTCGACCTGCGCCGTCACCGCGACCACCACACCCGGGATGTAGGACAGCAGATCAGACACCTTCTGCTGGGTCTGACGCTCGACAAGCGCAGCGTGCTCGAGGTACGAGGACGACAAGGAGTCTTCATCACTCCGCGCCCTGCGCTGGTGCCCTGTCGCACCGTCAATGACACGCACAGACTCCATCGTCAACCCCGCACGGCTCCCGGCGATGAGTGACGCGATCGCGTCCACCGTTGCCTGCGGCACGGGCTCCCCCGTCTTCATCGCCACAGACACCGCCGCCGTCGGGCGACGCACCGCCTGCCCAAGCCCCTTGGGCTCGGGAACATCCAGGAAGACGTCCGCGGACGCGACACCCTTGTACCGCTGGATGGTCAATTCCAACTCGTTCTGCAGCGCCTCGTTGTAGAGCTTGTCGTTCTGCTCTCGCGTATTAGTCCAGCTCTGGTTGAGCAGGATGTTCCGGAACAAGATCGACTTGTCGTCGGGCAGGATGCCCGCCTCGGCCACCACCGCCCGCGCTTGCAGCACGTCCCCGGGCGCGATCATTAGCCGCCCGCCCTCCATCTTGGTCGAAAATCCATTGCCGGAAAGCAGCGTCTCAAACTGGCGTTGATCGGCGGGAGTGGCGCCCGGAAAGAGCTCTACAAGCGAAGGCCGCCGCGTCTGCTGGTACACAATCCAGAGCACAAGGCCCAGCGTGATCGCGACAAACACCACCAGCAGGCGGTGCGAAACCTTCATCCGCCCGAACTGGGCCTGGATATTCCCAAGGATGTCCCGCAGCTTTCCCATCCGGGCCTCCATGCCCTGCCAGACCAGCGCACTCCTTGCGCCGGTGCGAACGCCCCTGCGCGAACGCGCAGAGACACGTGCTAGCTTCGGCGTCCGAAGTTGTCAGGCTTGAAAGCGGACAAAGAATCACTGTGCGCGTCCGAGAACGGACACCCGCCGGTGCAAACCGCGCTCAAACTGCGCACACGCAGACGCTCAAACCCGCATCTGCTTCACCTCGTCGTACGCCTCCATCATGCGGTTGCGCAGCGACTGAAGCATCTTGAAAGCGTTCTCGGCTTTCTGTGTGGCCATGATGACGCCCTCGATGTCATTGCGGTCGCCTGTCATGGCATCCTCCGCAGCGCGCGTCGCCTCAACCTGCGCGTCGTTGGCCTGACGCAGGTTGTCCATGAGGACGTCCTTGAATGACGCACCGCCTGCCCCCGCGGCGCCAGCCGCGTCGCCGGTTCCGATCGGACGGAAAACGCCCCCCGCCGCCGGCTGGGGTGGCCTCAATGAACTTGGCTGACTGATGAATCCAAGCGGGTCTGCCATGACCACGATTCTCCCAATGACTCTAGGCCTATGCGATCAGACGCAGGGCCTGTGCGATCATCGCCTTGGTGGTCTCCGCCGCCGCCGCGTTTGCTTCGTACGCCCGGGTCGCCTCCAGCATGTTCACCTGCTCGACAACCGGGTTGACGTTAGATTCCTGCACATACCCCTCGTAGGGACCGCTCTTGAGCGCAAACGGATGCCCGGGCTCCCACCGAAGGTTGAACGGCGACCTGTCCATCTCCACGGAGACCACGTGAACACCCATTTCCTTCCCCTCGGGGGTGTCGGCGTCCGGATTCCCCGCGCCCAGGCTCACCATGCGGGCGCGGTAGGGCGTGCCATCAGGCATCACAGAGTTGCGGTTCGCGATATTCGCGGAAATGGCGGTGAGGCGCATCCGCTGCGCCTGCATGCCGCTGGTCGATATGTCGAGTGCTCCAAACATGTGTGCCTCACGAGCGATGCTCGAAAGCCCGCCTGCTGCTTACTTCAACAACCGCTACACCCTGCCGCTGATCGCGGATTTCAGAATCCCCTGCTGCTGCCGGATCAGGTCTGTCGCGACCCTGTACGCCAGTTGGTTCTCCGCAAGGTCTTTCATCAGCGTCTCCAGGTCGGCGTCGTTGCGGTCGTGCCCGAGGGCCCCCCTGGAAGGTGTCTTGGGATTGAGGGAGATCGCCCCGGTGCTTGAGAGTTCCACTTCATCCGTTGACACAGCCGTAAACCGCCCAGATTCGCCCCCGGTCTCTTCCCGGCGGTCTTTGACCGCTTCCTGCAACGCCTTCTGAAACGCCCCCACGTCCACATCCATGGCCCTGAAGTTGGGGGTCTCCAGGTTGGCGATGTTGTGGGTGATGACCTTGTGCCGCGCGGCGGTAAAACGCACCATCTCCTCGAGGGCAGGCATGGCGCCGGTATTGGACAGTTCGCCGAGCATGCCGAACCTTCCGCAATCCGAGTGCCGGACCTCCGATCCACAAACTGCCGAGGTGCGCAAGGAACTGCACCCCGGCCGCGCGGCTCCAGCAACGCTGCTACAGGCTCTCCGCGACAAGCCCCGTCTGCTTCCACTTCTTGAGCTTCAGCCCCAGCGTGCGGACACCGATTCCTAGGGCGTGAGCGGTCTTCTGGCGGTGACCTTTGAAGTGGACCAGGGCATTGATGATCGCCTCGCGCTCGATATCTTCCAACTGCTTGAGGGTGCCGGATATCCCGTCCGTGTAGTTGGGCGCGTGGAACACGCCGTTGCTGGGCTTGAACTCGATCGCCTGCCCGCCCATCGCGCCGGTGCCGGATGCCGCTGCCCGGGGCTGACCCGTAAGCCACGGTTCGATCAGGTTCCGGGAGATCACCGCGGACTCTCCATTGTGCAGGCCCGCCAGCACCACCGCACGCTCGCAGATGTTCTGAAGCTCACGCACGTTGCCCGGCCAGGAGTAGTCCTGCATCAGCATGATCGCGTCGCTCTCGACCGTCGGCACGCTCCGCCCCTCGCGGGAGCAGA
The DNA here is from genome assembly GCA_937858155.1 of uncultured Phycisphaerales bacterium. Taxonomy (GTDB): domain Bacteria; phylum Planctomycetota; class Phycisphaerae; order Phycisphaerales; family UBA1924; genus BJHL01. The sequence goes on from CALLYM010000096.1 coordinate 35,804, forward strand.
TATCACTGATGAAGTACGTCACGAGGTCCGGCACGTCCTCCAAGCGCTGGCGGAGCGGGGGAACCGCTACCGGGAGCACATTCAGCCGGTAGTACAGGTCCTGGCGGAACTCGTTCTTCCCGCAGGACGTAGGCAGGTCGCGGTTGCTCGTCGCGATCACACGCACATCAACGCCGATGGAAAGACTGCTGCCAACCCGCTCAAAGCTCCGCTCCTGCAGGACGCGCAGGAGTTTCGCCTGGATCGCCTGGGACACCTCGCTCACCTCGTCCAGCAGCAGCGTGCCCTGGTCCGCCAGTTCAAAGCGGCCCTTGCGCAGCCGCTCGGCGCCCGTGAACGCGCCCTTCTCATGCCCGAACAGCTCGCTCTCGAGCAGGTTCTCCGGGATGGCGCCGCAGTTGATCGCGACGAACGGCGCGTTCTTGCGCGCGCCGCGCGTGTGGATCGCGCGGGCGACGAGCTCCTTGCCGACGCCGCTCTCGCCGTGGATGAGCACCGTCGTCTTGAAGTCGGCGATCTTGGAGATGGTGCGGAAGATCTCCGCCATCGGCGGGCTCTTCGCGAGGATGTTCTCGAACTGGCTCCCCTCGCGGATCTGCTCGCGCAGCGCGCGGTTCTCGCGCCGCAG
>CALLYM010000097.1 GCA_937858155.1 uncultured Phycisphaerales bacterium
CCTTGTCGGCGGCCGCGACGAGCGAGCTGAAGCCGGCATCGGTGGCCACCTGGGCCAGCGTGCCGGGCGGCGGAGGATCGTCACTGCCGCCACAGGCAACCGTGGTCAAGGCCGCGCACGCGACAGCCAGCAGACTCAACAGACGCGGCGCGAAGGAAAAATCGGATTTCGCCATGAAAATGTCTCCTATCAAGATGCAAGGCCGCGATTCTGGGGATTTCGATCCAAGATATCAAATATGTTGGAATGCGAAGTTTGATACTATTTTTGTATGGATTTTCGGCGTCTGCGCTACTTCCTCACCGTCGCGGAGCACGGGCACATCACCCGCGAGCAGCTCACGCACGCCACTGCGGTGCGGAGCGGCACGGAGGTGTACGACCCCACGGTGCCGCCCGACCCGGCGGTGCTCGACCTGGTGGACGAGCGCACGGCGCGCCGGTACGACGCCATGCCGGTGCGCCAGGCCCCCGACGGCTCCCTGGTGGTCGCGATGGTCGACCCCCAGAACGTGTTCGCCCTGGACGACCTCCGCATCCTCACGGGCCGCAACATCAAGCCGGTGCTCGCCAAGCCGGAGCACATCCACCACCTGCTCGCCCAGGCCGCCCGCCTGGACCGCGTGGTGGCGGAGGTGGTCGACACCAGCGACATCCCGGACGACCACGACGCGCTGCTGCACGACATCGCCGAGTCGGCGGACGACGCGCCGGTGGTGCGGCTGGTGAACTCGATCATCGCCCGGGGCGTGGACGACGGTGCCTCCGACATCCACTTCGAGCCGCAGGCCCGGGAGATGGTGGTGCGGTTCCGGGTGGACGGGGTGCTGCGGAACATCACCTCGGTGCCGCACAAGTTCGCGAACGGGGTGGCGAGCCGCATCAAGATCATGAGCGACCTGGACATCGCCGAGCGCCGGGCCCCGCAGGACGGCCGCGTGGGGCTGCGCATCTCCGGCCGCAACCTGGACCTGCGCATCGCGACGCTCCCCACCGTGTACGGGGAGAAGATCGTGATCCGGGTGCTGGACCGCCGGAACGTGGTGATGGACCTGCGGGACCTGGGGTTCGCGCCGGACGTCCTGGAGCGGTTCGAGGAGTGCTACCGGCGGCCGTACGGCGCGGTGCTGGTGACCGGCCCCACCGGGTCCGGCAAGTCGACCACCCTGTACGGCACGCTGCACCAGCTGAACTCGGCGGACAAAAACATCATCACCGTCGAGGACCCGGTGGAGTACCGGCTGCAGGGCGTGAACCAGGTGCAGGTCAACCCCAAGGCCGGCCTGTCGTTCGCCGCCGGCCTGCGGTCGATCCTGCGATGCGACCCCGATGTGGTGATGATCGGCGAGGTCCGCGACCGGGAGACCGCGAAGATCGCCGTGGAGTCCGCGCTCACCGGCCACCTGGTGCTCGCCACGCTCCACACCAACGACGCCCCCACCGCCATCCCGCGCCTCATCGATCTGGGCGTGGAGCACTACCTCATCACCAGTTCGCTGTTGGCGGCGATGGCCCAGCGGCTCCTGCGCCGTATCTGCACGGGGTGCGGCGGGACCGGCACGAGCAAAGCGGGAGGCCGCTGCGAGACGTGCTTTGGCATGGGCTACCGAGGACGGATCGCCGTGTACGAGATCATGGCGATGAACGATGAACTCCGCGGCCTGGTGGCGACCACCGCCGACGCGGTAAGCCTCTACGAGTGCGCACGGCGCCACGGCTTCCGACCGATGCGTGAGGATGCGCTTGAAAAGGTCCGGTTGGGGCTGACGGACGAGGCCGAGGTTTTCAGCGAACTGCACTGAAGGCGGTGTCCAGCGGCGTCAGTGGCGGGCAGGGGGGCGCCCGCGCACGGCGGTTGATACCGCGATGCGATCTCAGGAGGACGTGTGCACCCGCGATTGATACTTGCTCTTGGTGTGGGTGGACTGGCCGCGGTGTGCGCGATGGTCTTTGGCGCGTGGAAGCAGGTCGGCGTCAAGTCGTATGGCCATCCGGCGGGGCGGGTGGTGCGGGCGGGGCAGCACCTGTGCGTGCTAATCGAGACGTGCGACCCGTACATGCCGTCGCTGCGGGGCCGGTCGGAAAGTGACATGCGGTACTCGTACGCGCTGTGGGTGATCGGCGAGGCGGGTGACGCGGGGCGTAGCATCGGTCTGGCCCAGGGTGTGCGGTCATCGGAGCGGACGCACAACATCGGGGCGCAATGGTTCGAGAACGGAGTGCTCTGGTACACGATCGGGGACCTCAAGGGAATGGACGTTGCATCAGGCAGGGCAAGCTCGCAGGCGCCGCCGGCAGCGCTCGTCAACGCGCCGATCTCGCAGCTGATGGGAACGGGCGGGAACCCTTTGGAAGACTTCCGGTCGCAGAGCGTGACGCTCGCGACGGGGGAGCGGCTGGTGCTCGCGAACGAGGATGAATTGTCGAGGAACATGAAGCCGGGCACACGGTTGTACGACAACCCGACAGCGGAGGGCACGTACAAGCCCCGCTCGCTGCACACCGTGACCGCGCAGCCGGGGCCGATAGCGCGCATCGCGGAGGTAAAGCCGCTCGGAAGTCGCCCGTTCCGCAACGGCGCGTTCATGCGCGGTACCGCGGGCGGGGACGTCGTGAAGTTCACGAACCCCGACGGATTCCTTGTCGTGCATGAGGGCGGCGACGTGGTGCACCCAACCGTGTGCCTCTCACGCGTCAGCAGCGACGGCACGGTCGTGTGGACGGCGGACACCACCATCGGGCGCCTGACACAGGTGTTGCCGCACGGAAGACTCCCGGCGTTCGTCGGCGAACTGCCGCAGCAGTTGACGGAGCCGCTCCTGGCAGTCGTGCACCTGAAGGACGGGACGGTCAGGACGAAGTCGCTCAAGGGGCCACTGAACTGATCGTTGCAACAAGGTTTGTTCAACGGGAATCACGCGAGGCTCATTATGACGTGGCTCGGCCTTGTATCTTCGATTGTGTCGGCGGCCTTCCCGGACCGGCGGAAGCGCGGTGTCGATGCGCCACCGGGGTTGGAGGGTGCGAGCGTTGCGTACGTCAACGAGGGACGCTCCGGCCGTGTCGTACTTACGCACGGACTCAAGACAATTGAGATGTACTTTGAGTTTGGGGGTGGCGACACTCTCGCGACCATCAGCGTGCCGTCGGCGGCGGAGTGGGAAGCCCGGACGGGCTTCCCGTTGGCGAATCGCGGGGCGATTCTTGAGTTTGTCGGGAGAAGCGTGGTCCGCGATCAGACGAGCGGGGGGAATGGGCGGTTCGAGGTGCAGGAGAACTCCATCTGCATCTACGCGTAGGCCGCGCGACGTGCGTGGCAGACGGCCCTCACGGCTCGCCGTTGGGGCGGTAGTCGCCGTCTTCCCATCTCACCAGTGTGACAAGTGTGTCGGCCCGTTCGAGGCGGGCGTGCCCGTCTAAGAACAGTGCGTTGGCCCCGCTGCCGTGGCGGCGCGGCGCGATGCGTTGTATCAGGACAGGGTTGTTGGGGATGGAGCCGTCCAGGTTGGAGGGCTCATGGAGGTCGTAATGCTGCGCGACCTGCGCGTTGGTCTGGCCGGCCTGGTACCAGGCGTTGGAATGGACCGAGGCGGGGTCATCCGCGAAGCAGGAGAGCCAGATGCAGTTGTCCGGCCAGGGGTAGCGGCTGAGCTTGGTCGCCTTCTTGGAAATGGCGTTGAGCTGGCCGGGGGCACGGAAGGAGAATCCGTTGCTAACGTAGTGGATCTCGTGCCGGTCCTTCTTGCGGCTGGGGTCTTTGTAGTACGGGGCCTGTGAAAAGTGCTCACGCCAGCCGCCCGGGAGCACGTTGGCGTCCTTTTCGGCGGCGAGCGGGTCAAGATAAGGCCGGAGCACCTGAGCCCACTGCGGATTCCGGGGCTGCGCGGGGTGCCCCGGCCACGTCTCGCTGTCGCCGCTTTCGCGGGGTGTGTACTCCTTCTCATTGGCCGCGTAGAGCATGAGCGCGAGGCCGATCTGCCGCTGGTTGGAAAGGCAGACGACGGTCCGCCCGGCTTCGCGCATCTTGCCGAGTGCGGGCAGGAGGAGGCCGATGAGCACCGCGATGATGGCGATCACCACGAGCAGCTCGATGAGCGTGAACGCGCGGCTTAGGGAGGGGGCCGGCATCCGCGCATGATAACAGAATTGTCAAGGGGCCGGGGAGACCCGCTCTTTCGCGACTTTGCGTCTTCCCCTGAACTTACGCAAAGCCAGAACGATGAGCAAGAGCACGCTCAGCCCGACGAGGACCCAACGGATTGTCGCCGCCGCCTGGAGCGAGAGGCCAACGCCCGTGAAGAGCAGTATGTAGCCTGCCACACAAGCCGGGCACTTGGGGAACAGCGCCAGCGTGGTAATGGGGACGCCCCACTTCACAACTGAAGCGAGCCAGCCCATCGACCTGCGAGAAGAGGGGCTTCGCGCGTGACGCGTCACGCTGCCCGGCGTTGCGCAGTGGTGCATGAAGTCCTCTTTGTACCCTGATTCACTTCATTGGCGGGCCCGTGATCCCGGGCCGTTCATCCCAAGGGTGGACAAATGGCTTGGGATCGTTGTAGCGGTCGTGGTGTCGGAGCCAGCCCATGCCACCGGTCTCGGCTTCGTCGCGGCCCTTCGGTGTTATGTCGATGAAGCGGTACGCGGTCAGGAATTCTTCAAGTCCGCGGGCAAACGTGGAGTATGTGTGGTACAGGTCGCCACTTGCATCCTTGAAGAAGACCGAGAGACCAGGGAGCTCGCGGATGGGGTAGGGCCCGGGCGTGTAGTTGTACACGGCGGCGCCGGAGGCCAGCTCCTCGTTGGTGTACGAGACGCCATAGTCCTTGCCGAAGTCCGTTCGTGCGGCAGACACCCATGGGAAGCTCCAGCCCATCCGCTTTCGAAAAGTTTCGAGCGCGGCGACGGGTGCTTTGGAGACCGTGACAAAGGCAGTATCGCGATGGGCCAGGTGTATGACAAGGCCGTTGTAGTGGTCCGCGATGAAGGAGCAGGACTTGCAACCCTGGGACCATGTGGGATCGAACATGAAGTGGTAGACGATGAGCTGACTGTGAGAATCAAAGAGGTCCGCAAGCGACTTCTCGCCTTCGGGCGAGTCAAACGTGTATGCCTTGCTCACCCGGACCCAAGGCAGCGCGCGGACCTTGGCGGAAAGCGCGTCCCTCCGCCGTGTCAGGTCCTTCTCTTCGGCGAGCAGCGCGACGCGCTCCTTGAGCCACTGCTCACGGGTGGTTGTCCTGTGCGGGGTATTCAGGGCGGGCGGGTTCTGCATGCGTCGACTCCCTGTGCGCGGGCGGTTTTATGGTTCGGAGGTGCTCAGCCCCGGCGTGCGGCTGCCATGCGTTCAGCGACTTGCTTGATGCGGTTGATGCCGTGCTGCCAGCCGTCGGGCATTCCGGCCTTGAGCGGCTCGTACGTATCCGCCGGGAAGGCACCCATCGCGCGGTGCACCAGCGAGAGGCGCGTGCCGTTCCCCTCGGCCTTCAGGCGGTACTGCACATGGTTGATCGCGGCGAATGACATGGGCATGGGGCCGGTGAGCTCGAGCAGAGTGGGCGCCTTGATGACCTGCACGTGGCCCCAGAGGTGGCCGTACTTGTGGCCGCCGGTCTCGCCCAGATCTCGGAACCAGCGCCCGCCCACCCACGGTTCGATCTTCATCGGGAAAGGCTTGCCGTCGGGCATCACGCTGCCGGGGCCAAGCTCCTCCAGGAGTGCCTCAAAGGCGATCTCGGGTGTGGCCGCGATGAAGGCTTCCTTGCGAATGTTGAGAGACTGAACGGTGTCGGCTTCGGTCGTGGTTGGCATGACATTCCTTTCTGTGGGATGCGAGTTACTTGCTCGGTGGCTTCTGTTCCTGATGACGCGGGTGTGATTCGCGGGCTATCTGCTCAGCCCGCTGCTTGATGCGGTCCAGTTGGTGCTCCCAGAACCGTTCGTAGTGCTTGACCCACTCGTACACGGGGCGGAGCTCCTTTCCGTTGATGCTGTACAGGCGGCGACGGCCGTCGCGGGCCACGCGAACCAGACCCACCTGCCGGAGCACACCGAGGTGCTTGGAGACTTGTGGCTGGGGCCAGCCCAATTCCTCCACCAGCCAGTTCACATCGCGTTCGGAATTGCTCTCGGCAAGCGCGCCGAGGATCGCGCGTCGGCGCGGCTCGGCGATGGCGGTGAAGGCGTCGGTTGTGGTGGCGGCGCGGGGCATGTCGTAATATATGCCCATACTGGAATATGTCAAGGACGTTCGCCTTGATTGCATGAAATGACCACCTTTTCGTTCGGCGGAGAACCTCGTTCGATCCGGACTCATCGATCCCGAATACGACGCGAGGGGAGGACTTGACCTCACGCTCCTGCCTATTGCTGCGACTGATCGTCCCGCATCGCGCTCTCCAGCACGTGCTCGGCCACGAAGATTGGCACGCTCTCGGCAATCCCCAGCGCGATGGCGTCGCTGGGGCGGCAGTCGACGTGAATGAGGTCGCCGCCTTCTTTGCGGATGTCGAGCGTGGCAAAGAACGTGTGCTCGGCGAGGTCGGTGATGGAGATGGACTGCAGCTTGCTGCCGGTCTCACGGATGACGTTGGCGAGCAGGTCGTGAGTCTGGGGACGCTTGATCGTGATGCCCTTGAGCCGCCGCTCGATCGCCTGAGCCTCGGGCAGCCCGATCACGATCGGGAACGACCGTCCCCCTTCCGCCTGGACGGGCGTGCCGCCCTCGTCGGCGACGACCTCACGCAGCTCAATGATCTGGTAGTCATTGAGCTCGCGGATCAGGATGCGGGAGAGTTCCATGCGGACGGGCATGAGGGCTCCAAAAAAGGCCGGCGCGCACACCCGCGCCCCGCAAAATGCTATGACCCACTACGGGGACGTGGATTTGGCCGGCCCCCGACGTTTTCCACCCCGTGCGTACGTGGTCACGACGCCGAACCATGCCGTGACGCAGGCTCGCCGACCGCACCGTCTAGCCTCGGGAAACATCAGCCCCGTTGTCCTGCAATCGGACGCCCAGCTGTTCGAGAATACGTCGCGGTACGCCGATATCGGCCACGATCACCACGCCCGCGAGCTTCTGCCCGTCCGCCGTCAAGAGCCCGGGCTTGAGCGCCGCGAACGTGACGGTCGCCGCCGCGCGGAGAACCGCCCCGTTCCCGTCGCCAACGGACCGCCCGGTATCGGCGTTCATCCCGGTCGGAACATCGATCGCGAGCGTCAGCACGCCAGCGTCGCCCAGTACGTTGGCGGCGTGGACGAGAGCAAGTGTGCTCTCGTCGAGCGTGCGAGCAAGACCAGTGCCGAACACACCATCGATGATCACGTGTGGCGCGACGCTCGCGAGCGGCTCATGCCTGGACCACGTTCGGACCGGTATGCCCATCCTCTGCACCACCCGCAGGTGCAGGGCGCAGTCCGTCTTGCACAGCGCGGGCGGGTACGCCAGCACGACTTCCACGCTGACGCCCGCGTTGTGCAAGTGGCGTGTGGCGGCGAGCGCGTCCGCTCCGTTGTTGCCGGGCCCGGCGAGGACGAGCACCCGCTCTCCTCGCCCAATGACATCCAGCGCCGCGTGAGCGACACCACGCGCTGCGTTCTCCATCAGCACGAGCGTCGGCAGCCCGAACTCCTCGAGCGCCAGGCGATCAACCTCCCGCGACTGCGCGCTCGTCAGCACGTACCCATCCAGCCCCAGGGCGCACGCCGACATTCCGGGGTTGGGCCATGGACGGCGCATGGCTACTTCGGGGCCGGCGGTGCTACCCCCGGCGCTGTGGCATGCGTGTCTTTGTACGTGCGCAGCTCTCTTTCCAGCTGCGCCCTCGTCGGGTCGCCCGCCGCGGGGATCAGTGTCTCCAGGCGTGAAACCGCTGCGTAGAACGCGGCGGGCCCGATCGCTCCCTCGTCGGGCTGCATGGACACCCTGCCTTGCAGCAGCTTTTCCGCGGTATCCATCATCTCGTTGGCCAGTGGCACACTGCGCGAGGGGGCCCCGTCGGCGAGCAGGATGGCTCCAGCAATTCCGATCGGCACCGCGGGCGCGTTGGGGTAGTCCTTGACTGCCTGCTTCGCGTACTCCGCCGCCCGTGCGGGGTCCTTCACGCCCGTCAGCAGCACGCGGAACTTCGCCGCTGCGGTGGGCGCGAACATCACCCGCTCAGGGTCCAGGGCCAGGATCTCATCGCAGCACTTTACGGCTTCTTCGTACTCTCCCGCGTGGATGTGGTTCTGCAAGCGGGTCGCGGCCTGCATGCCCTTGAGGCGCCGCGACTCACGCTCATGCACTATTTTTTCCTGGGCGATGGGGTCGAACGTCCCAGCCACCATCGCTGTGAGCACACCCTCCAGGTCCATGCTCGGGTGGCCAATCCAGGCCACTCTGCCGTCTCGGCCGATCACGAACACACTGGGGATGCTCACTCGGTTTGCGGCCCGCATATACGCCGCCGCCATCGCCGCTCCATCCCCCTCGTAGGCGACGTCGAACCGCATGGTGTCCTCGTGCTTCTGCACATAGGCCTTCACGCGTTCGGCATACGACGAGTAGTTTCCCAGAGGCCTTGACGGCTCCCAGATGCTGACAGCGATGAAACGCACCTTGTCCTTAGCGAAACGGTCCTGGAGTTCACTCGTGTGCGGAAACAGCCCCTCACAGGGACCGCACCAGGTCGCCCAGAAGTCAAGAACGTAAATGGTCCCAGGCTCGAAACTCGCGACAGGTCCGTGCGCCACGACTTGCTGCGGGCCAGGACGGATCCACTCAAGCCCAGCGATCGACGGTGCCTCATCCCCCACTGTCAGAAACCGAGCCGGAGGGGCTTCGTCCATCTGCGGCGGGGCGGACTCGCCTGGTGGTTCCGCGATCGGCGTCGCTGGCGGCGCGACAGCCGTCTTGCCGGGCGCTTCCTCGTCTGACCTTTGCTTGGCGCATGAAGCTGCCAGAAGAGCCAGGGCCAGCCACGTCATTGCTCGCTTGGACAAGGAACGCCTCCAGTGCGGTGAGGGACGCGTGATTCTTGGACCCACGACCATAGCGGGCGAGCCATGCACATGGGGGGCACTGCGGCGTTGCTTGCCGAACCAGCGAATAATTGAAGGCTCATGGCCGTGGCCGCTGCACAGCCCATCCGACTCACTGTCACCCTGCCGCCACGCCGGGTCGTGATCGCCATTGCATCGAGTATCGCGCTGCACGCGGGACTGGGCATCGGTTTGTATTCCTACACACAGAGGTCCGGGGCGTCGACCGCTCAGGCACCAGCGGCGATCGGTGTCGCGAGCGACCTTGCTCTGGCGATGCAGGGGATGCAGCCCGTGCTTGTCGCCACGCCGAAGAGCATGCCCGAACCTCCACCCGCGCCAACACCGAAGCCTGCCGCAAACACCTCCCAAGATTCTCCGCTGAAGCAGGAGCCAGCTGCGGTGGGGTCACGCGTGCAACCGCATGTGGAGATCGAGGTCACCCCGGGTATCGATGAGTCGGACGCGGATACACCCAACTGGCTTGGGGCCGCAAAGGGAACGGAACACCGCGCGACCAAGTCAGTCACCGAGCAACCCGCGCTCTCCCGGGACCCTGGTCGGCGGGGTAACGACGAACTCCCAGAAGGTCAGCCCAACGCGCAGGCGCATTCGGAGCCCGGCGAGGGCGGGTCGGGCAACGGTTCTGGCGGCGGCAAAGGCGATGGAACCGGGGACGCTGGCGATCAGGCACCCCGCGGTGAAGATATCCGTCGCGAAGAGTCGCAAGCGCGCCACGGCCGCACGGGCACAGACGCGGGCACGGAAGACGGCTCTTCACAGAAGGGCGCGGTTCCGCGCGAGGCGGCCACGGCGTCCCATGCTCAGGGTGCAGGCGAGAAGCCCGTACCGCCCAAGCCCGAGGACATCACGGGCCTCATGCCCGAGCAGAATCCCATTCCGGCGGAGCCGCCCCAGCCGCTTGTCGAGCCGAGTGAAGCGGAAAAACCCTCGGGGCTCGCGATCGATCCACAGGCGGCCACGGATGCCTCGGTGCTCGGCGCACTGACGCCCGCCGCCGCCGCGGGTGGACAAACCCCGAGTGTTCGTCCGGGCTCGGAATCAAAGGTGCCAGGCAAGAAGTCCGACGCGGAGAGCCCCCCCTCTTCCCGCGAGATCTCGACGACGTTCCGCCCCGGAATGCCGCTGGCGCACGAGGGTCTGCGCGTCCGCCCGAAACTGCCCCGGTACACGATGACCACGCGAGCCATGTCTCGCCCCAAGAACCCTTCGGTCGTGATCAAGTTCAACCGTGCGGGCAAAGTGGTAAAGGCAGAGTTTGCGCCCGGACGTACCACCGGATCAGCCGACTGGGACGGCCCGCTCCTCGCTTCGCTCTATGAATGGACGGCTACCGGCAAGAGGCTGCAGGAGCTGCCCATCAATGACCCGGAGGCGGTGCTCGTGCTCAGACTCGATTATCTCCTCTCGGAGTGAGTGTCCCCTTCCGCCGCCCGATACCTCTGTTCAAGAGCATGCCGACGCCCCCACTAATTCATGCAGCCAGACGCTTCGCGTCTCTCGGGTGGGTAGCGTTCGCGCTGAGCTCCGTGGGCGCGGCCCCGCAAGGGGCACAGCGCCCCGCGCCCCCGGAGTTCACTCCGGTGGACCAGGGCGTCGCAGACCGCACCGAACTCTCGGGCAGTTACCGCGACGTGGGGGTGGACCTCCGCACACCCATGCACTTTGACCGTGTGTACAGGGTCGATGCCCGCTCCCGGATGCTCCGGAGCATGCGGGGGTTTGAGCAGGGCGCGTACGCGCGCGCACAAGGCGCGCTGGTCGCTGTCTTTCCCAAGAGTGCCTACCGCCAGATTTCGCCGGGGGTAGACATCGCGCAGGTGCCCCCGGGCACGGTCTTCACCCTTGCGGAGACCGACCGCATGAGCCGCGTGAAAGATCGGGAGCCACACCCAGGAACCGCTCGCCCTGGCGCGACGCCGCTCGTCCACCGCATCGCTCAGCCCCGTGTCACAGCGCCGGTGGACGTACCGATCGAACCTTCCAGCCAGAGTGCTGATTACTCCCTCTGGAACGACGATCAGTACCGACAGAAGCGGGTGGCACAGCTACTGGATTGGGCCATGCAGTCGCGCGGTGTGCAGCCCTAAGTTGGGTCAACCGCAGGGGGCATCAACTTCGGGTGCTTTCCGGAATCTTCACACTGAAAAAAGGCTGGCGACCTGCCGTCCACCCTGCGACACGGGACGTACCGCCGTAGGCTTGAACGGAGGCATCACGCGAGATGAACCAGTCACGCCGCTACTTTCTGAAGCGCAGCGCAGCATTCTCGGCGGGATTCGCGGGGCTCCATGCGCTTTTCTCGTCGCGCCCACTCTTCGCCGCGATCGCCGACGACGCAACCGAGGGGTATGGCCCGCTGGTGCCCGACGCCGGGAAGATCCTCGACCTGCCCTCGGGATTCTCGTACACCGTGGTCGCGCGGCGTGGGGACGTGATGAGCGATGGACTGCTTGTGCCCGGGCAGCCCGACGGCATGGCCTGCTTCCCAGGCGAGGATCAGAATGAAGCGGTCCTTGTGTGCAACCACGAGCTCGAGGCCGCGTGGACGAAGATGAGCCCGTGGGGCGAGGGCAACCGCATGCTGGACCGTGCGGCGTTGACCAAGCTGTACGACGATGGAAGGGGTGCGCACCCGAGCATCGGGGGTACCACGACCATCCTGTACAACCTGAAGGACCGGCGAAAGACCCGCCAGTTCCTGAGCCTCGCGGGCACCAACCGCAACTGCGCGGGGGGCCCTACCCCGTGGAACTCCTGGCTCACGTGCGAGGAAGACGAAGTACTTGCGGGCGATGAGACAGGTGCCGCCAAGCACCATGGCTACGTCTTTGAGGTCCCGGCGAGCGCCCGCACCCCGGTCGAGCCCGTCCCGATCCGCGCGATGGGGCGCTTCAAGCACGAGGCCGTGTGCATCGACCCGCGCACGGGCGTGGTCTACCTCACCGAGGACCAGGTGGACGGCCTGCTCTACCGGTACATCCCGAAAGAGCGCTCCAACCTGCACGCGGGCGGCAGGCTGCAGGCGTTGGTGCTCCGCGATGGGCCTGGCGCACACACCGGCAACCAGGGGAAGCCTTCCCGTGGAGCGGCGCCCGACGCCAAGCCTCTGAACATCGTCATCGGCGAGCGTTTGCCCGTGCGCTGGATTGACGTCCACGACATCGATGCTCCCAAGAACGACCTGCGTCACCGCGGCAACGCGGACGGGGCCGCGATCTTTGCCCGTAACGAAGGGATGTGGTGGGGGCACGATTCCGCGTACTTCGCGGCCACAATCGGCGGACGCGTGGGCAAGGGTCAGCTCTGGAAGTACCGCCCCAGCGCGAGCGAGGGCACGCCCGGAGAAGAGAGCGACCCCGGCATGCTCGAGCTGTTCATCGAGCCCAACAACAGCAGCATCCTGGAAAACCCGGACAACATCACCGTTGCGCCGTGGGGGGACCTGATCGTCTGCGAGGACGGCGGCACCGAAAGCCCGAGCAACCGGCTCCTGGGAGTCACGCCCGGCGGCAAGGTGTACACCCTCGCATTTAACGCCGCCAGTGACAGCGAGTTCGCCGGCGCGTGCTTCTCGCCCGACGGGAGCACGCTCTTTGCCAACATCCAGGGCAACGGTCTCACGCTCGCCATCACAGGCCCCTGGAAGCGTTCGTAGCGACTGCTCAAGTGCGCCCTGGGAAAGCGTGCTCGGCCTCTCCATAAGGCTCTACGATGGACAGTGATCCTCCTAATCGACAACTACGATTCCTTCACATGGAACCTCGTCCAAAGGCTTGGGGAACTGGACCGTTCGCTTCAGGTGGGGAAGGACCTGCTTGTCATCCGGAACGACAGGATCACGCCCGACGAGGCTGAGCGCGTGAACGCCGGCCAGCCCCCTGCCCGGATCATCATTTCTCCAGGGCCTTGCACGCCCAAGGAAGCCGGGTGCTCCGCCTCGATCATCGAGCGGTTTGCGGGGCGTGTGCCCATCCTGGGCGTGTGCCTTGGGCACCAGACCATCGCCGACAGCCATGGAATGACCGTTCAGCGGCACGCCGTCCCCATGCACGGCAAGACGAGCATGATCAGCCACGCGAACACCGGCGTGTTCCGGGGCCTCTCAAACCCGTTCGAAGCCACGCGTTACCACTCGTTGGTCGTTCTGCCGGAGACCATTCCGCCCCCTATCGCGGGTGAGGACTCATGGGAAGTGAGCGCCTGGACGGACGAAGTCGATGAAACGGTCCGCAAGGTGCGCAGGGTGGTCATGGGCCTGCGCCGAGTTTGGACAGACCCGTCAAAGAAACCGCTGGAAGGTGTGCAGTTTCACCCGGAGAGCTTCCTCACACTCGAAGGGCCCAAACTGCTCCAGAACTTTCTTGCGATGTAGCGGCGTGCCGCAGCCAACCATCGTTACTTGCGTTTGCACGGATCGCCGATCACCTTGAAACCGGCGACGGCGGCATCGATCGATGCCCCTACGGCCTTGACGGCATCCGCATCGGCCTTTGCGTTGTTCGCGTTGATGTCCTGTGCCAAGTTGGCCGCTGGAGGGATAGCAACTGCAGGAACGGCGACCTGACCGGCGATCTGGAGCACCGTCTGCGACAGGGCTGTGAATTCTGCATACTCGCCCCGCCCTGCTGCTGTCTCGGTTTTCGTAGGAGACACCTTCTGACCGCTGATAACCGCCCTTGCGTGTGAAAGACAGCAGGTCGCCGCATCGGCCGTGCTCTTGGTGAGCGCTGCGGGCACGTTGCCACCGCCGCCGAGCAGCTGGCCACGCAGCGCGTCCAAGGCCGCCATCATCGACTCCATCACCCGCGGGTGGAGCGGGTCACTCTTGGCCCGGCACACGATGCCGGCGATGGAATCCGAGAGACGATCGGCCGCCGACTGACGCACGGAAGCAAGGCCCAGGCCAGCGGAAAGCGCTGAAATCTGGCCCGCCGTCACCTGCGGGTCCTTCTCGGTTGTCAACGCATTGGCGGTATCCTGCAGGAGCCTGCGCAGGTCGTTCTCGTTGATTGCCGGGGCGTTCACACCCACCAGCGAGTCCAAGAGCCTGCGCGTCGCCGCAGCGGCCTGGAAGCGGACGCTCGGGGCCGCATTGGTTCGCCCCAGGGCGATGAGCGTGAGAGACCGGTTCGTCCCGAGCTCCGCGCTGATGACGAGAGCGTTGACCTGCTGCATCTCGTTGCCGTGCTCGATAAGGGCCTTCAAGCGGGGTTCGAGCTTCTCGGCGTACGCGAGGCGGAATGGAACGCTGGCCTGAGCGGTCAGCGGCTCAATGATGGCCCGGCGGCCCGCCATGATCTCTTGGGCCTGCTTGACCTTGTCGGCTTCTTTGCTCTCAATCTTCGCCATCTGCGCATCGATGTGCTGGTCTACCTGAGTCTTCTGCGCGTCCGACAGGGCAGACGCCGACTGGGTGACCTCCGCGGGCAGACCGAACTGGGCCTGCGCTCGCGGCGCGAACGCGAGCAACGCCAGGGCAATGACAACACAACTGCGGTGGAACTTCAGCATCGATCGCTTCCTGACTTGGAACGTGAGCCGCTGCATTCCGGCGTGGCCAGAGGCAGGGCAGGGTACGGCTGGAGCGTGTTTGGGACGGGCAACGTATCA
>CALLYM010000098.1 GCA_937858155.1 uncultured Phycisphaerales bacterium
GGTGGCCGGTGGAGTCGTAGCGGCCGATCGCGAGGACCTGCCCGATCGGGATATGCTGGCCGTAGGTCCGGAGCAGGTACTGCTGTACCCCGGCTGCCGAGGCGGAGTCCGCCGGGGTCATGGACGGCGGCGCCGGCGCATCATCCAGGGTGCTGGTGAGGCCGCTATGGTCGTACGCCGCGTCCAGGTACACGAGCTTTCCGGTGCGCTGTTGGTAGGTCGAAGCAAAGAGCGTGACCTCGTCGCCCCCGGCGGAATGGCAGACGAAGTTCGCGCGATGGATGTTCTGTTCGTCGAGGAAGCCGCGCACATCCTCGGTCAATGTCGGGATGTCGTAACCGCTGGACGGCTTGTCCGACTCGCCGAAGCCCCGCCTGGTGAGTGCGAGCACATGGAAATGGTCGGTGAACTGCGGCGCGAGCTGGTCGAAAGCGTGTGCGGTGTCCCCCGTGCCCGCGAGGAAGATCAGGGCCTCGCCGTCGCCCCCCCAATCCAGATAGTGCAGCTTCACGCCATCGACGACGGCGAACCTGGATGCGGGTGGCGTCGTGTTCACCTGCGACGATGCACACCCCAGAAGATGCGCAATCGCGGCAGACACCGTCATCACGAGCCAGAACCGCCACTGATTTTTCATACAGGCGCTCTTCGCGATCGATTCCTCAGAAGTGCCGGCTGAGGCTACGCGCGATCTGCAAGGTGCGAAGGTATCGCTGAGCGATCCAAGAAACGCAATTGGCCCCGACACTTGCCGAGGCCATCAAGACTGCTGAATCGGGGTGACAGGATTTGAACCTGCGACCTTCTCGTCCCGAACGAGACGCGCTACCAAGCTGCGCTACACCCCGCGGTGTAGCTCGATGGTAGGCGGGATCGAGAACATCGGTTGCCCGAATCCCAGAACGTGCGGGCCGACCACGAGGATCGATGATGCGGGCGCAGAGCACAGGACTCAACCACCATTGGACGGGAATGAGGGCGTTCTGCCGGCTTGATCAACACTCGTTTCTTCCCGCAGAATCCGGCCCAGTGGCACACGGGCCTTCAGGCGGTGCAGCATCGCCCGCAGGCCAATGAAACTCTTGTTGATCCAGATATTGACCGGCAGTGAGCGGGTGTAGCGCCGACGCACCATCTCGCCCCACATCACCATGCCGCGCTGCAGGTACGTGCCGTCGCCAAAGTCGAAGGGGGCATCGGTGTTGATGGGCTCGTACATCCAGTGGAACCAGTTGAGCATGAGGTCGAGGCGAGCACGGTCGTGCTGCTGGGAGGGTGAGAGATCGGAGGCGCGAACGATCGCGGCCCGGATGGCATCGTCGCCCTGGAAACCGGCACGCTCGATGTAGGTGAGGTACTCCACCTCCGCGGGCGTGTAGCGCCGCGCGCAGCCGAAGTCGATGAGGCCCAGGCGTCCGTCCTTCATGAAAATACAGTTGCCGGGATGGTGGTCGCAGTAGAGGAGGTGGGCGCTGTAGCAGAGGCGCATGAAGGAGCGTGCCATGCGTTCGCCATGGCGATCGCGCTCCTCCTGTGAGGGGTATGCGTTCATGTACTCGTCGATGTGCACGCCCTTAACCCAGTCCATGGTGAGGACACGGCGTGTCGAGAGTTCACCGTGAACGCGCGGGACGAAGACGCCCTCAAGCCCGGCGAGCGTCCGCGCTGCGGTGCGGAGGTTCTCGGCCTCGGCCGCATAGTCCACCTCGAGCGCAAGCATGGCCTCGATGTCGGCGAGTTGGTCGCGGAGGTTGTCGCCGTCCTGTCCTAGGCGCATGGGCGACGTGAGCACGCGGATGTTGGCGATGTCCGCGCCAATCGCGCGGGCGATGCCCGGGTACTGCACCTTGACAGCGACCGATGCGCCCGAGTTCTTCAGCGTGGCACGGTGGACCTGGCCCAGCGAGGCCGCGGCGGAGGCTGTCTGCTCAAACGTGGCGAACGCTCTGCCGACATCCACACCCAATTCGCTCCGGACACTCTCACGCAGCAGCGAGAAGTGCATGGGCGGGGCCTCAAAGTGCAGGCGGCCCAGCACATCCGCAAACTCCTGCGGCGCAACGCCCGGCCACGCGGCCATTACCTGCCCCAACTTCATCACCGCGCCGCGCAGGTGCGACATCGTGCCCAGCACCCGGACCGCCGACGTCAGGTGGGCTTCGTTCAGCGCCCGCTCACGCTCGTCGGCATCCACCCACATCCCCCGCAGCCACCAGAAGGTGTACGCCGCGGCGAGTTTTCCCTGCAGCGTGCCCAGCGTCCAGAAGCGTGAGAAACGCCCGGCGGGGACGTGCCCGGCACCGGACAGAGCGAGCAGGCCCGCAAGGTCCGCCCGGGGCGGCTCACCACTCCGCAGGTCTTCGGGCAGTTGCGACAGAACTTCACCGACCGGAACAGCCTGGGTAGTCATCGTTCACGCTCCTTTGCATTCACGGTGGATGGGATGGACCCGGCGAACATGCGCACGCCCTGGTCGAGCAGCGACCATGTGTCTTCCTGATTTGGAGATGTGTCCTTGGTCCAGAAGGCGAGCACCCCCAGGTACAACGACCAGTAGAGGTGCAGCAACGCGGGCGTGGAGTGCTCGACATGGCCGTGACGGACAAGAAGGGCGTCCGCGTCGGCAAGGCGCTGAACCCGGATGCTGCCCGGCTCGCCCTCGGCTGCTCCCCACGCCCCAAGCCCCGCGTCGAGCAATCCAGGGACAAGGATGCGCACGGATTCGAGTGCGCGGATGTCGCACGCGATCAGCGTGAAGAGGTCCTGTGAAAGACTGCTCTGGGTCGCCGCGTCCTGCTCGATGCGGTCGCGAGCGGTCATGCGGCCCTTGTCAAAGGCCGCGGCCGCGATCGCCCACGCGAGTGCCTCTTTGGTGGGGAAGTAGTTGAAGAGAGTGCCAATTCCCACACCCGCGGCCGATGCGATTTCACGGGTGCTGACGGCATCCAGTCCTTTGCTGAAAAACAGGCCCTGAGCCGTCGCGAGGAGGGTCTGACGCGTCTCGAGTTTGACTTGCTGGGTGACTCGCATGAGTAGCTCCAATATGAGCACGCTCATGAATTATGTCGTCAAACAAAGCAAAGTCAATCAATTTATATGAGCATGTTCATTTAATTTACGCATGCACAAATGGTCGAAATCGATCAAAGGTCTTATAACTATGTTGTGCGGATTTGCGTTGTGTTGACCAGACTACGGCTTCGTTGGCAGCACAGGCCTTTGCGAATAAATGTTGTCCGTGTTGTAGTTTGTGATGGGGTTGCCCGTGGCGTCGACGAGCCAGCCCACCCGACCGTCCTCGCCCGCGGAATAGAAGTACGGGCGGTTGCCGGTGCAGCGCCCGCCGTCGCTGTCGGGGAAGTCCTCAGCGAGAACGGGGTTTGGATTGGCCGACTTGCTGTTGCGGCGAATGAGCTGCGCCTTGCTCTGCTGGGCAAGGGCGGGGTTCACACGGAGATCGGGCGGGCTGGAGGCGCTCAGGTCAAGCGGCGAACCGTTGGACTTGACGAGCACGCCATCGAACGCGGGGTGCACGAAGCGGATCGGGTTCCCCCAAGCGTCGTTGACGGTCGTCAGGCTGCGCTGGGACGCCACAGGGTTGGGGTCGGGGATGCTATCGACATCACGCCGCACCACGTACTGCGATGGGAGCTTGTCGAGGATCGACTTCACCCGCGGGATTTTCTGTGCCTCCTCGAAGAAGAGGCCCGTGGAATTCATGATCTGCGCGCCCTGGCGGATGCCGGGCACGTTGGCGCCCGTGTTGTAGTCCATGTTGCGTACATCACCCATCGGCCAGTAGTCGGGCGTCGTGGCGGGGGCGACCGGCGGCAATTCGACAAAGGCCGGGGGCAGGCCGTCGGTTTCGTCCATGTATGCGGCGATGGCACTGTCGAGGATGGCGAGGGTGTCCTGCGTCGCCTGCTTCTTGGCGCTGCCGACCACCGCCTGGCCCACGCCCAGCACGAGCGCGGCAAGGATCCCGATAATGGCAATGACGACAAGGAGTTCGATCAGCGTAAACGCTCGGCGCGCACGCGGGTTGTTAAATTCCGGCACGAACACCTCCAGCATTCCCACAGGCCTGCGGGTGCAACGGCCCCACCGCCGCTCCGCAAGCCGTGAGAATGAAGCGTACGCCGTCGGAAGACCCTTCCCAATCAAGGAAGGACACCACCGGAGCGCACCTATCCAGCCCGCCCAGGAGGGGGCTCACCCTCTCTTTACGGGCGATGGCGGTAGCGGTTGCGGGGATTACACCGCTCAGGCCCCCGATGGCGGAGCGGAAGGTGGTGGAGTGGGTGAAGCCTGCCCACTGGTATCCAAACCCGGGCCCGTAATCCCCATGCTGTACATGCCGCCATTCCCCGCTCCTTCGCCGTTGCCCGCAGAGATAAAGCCCCCCATGGGCCGCGGGGCCGGCTGGGGTTGCGCGAGGGGGAGGGGCGATGGCCGGGGCGCGCCCATGCCCCCCCCG
>CALLYM010000099.1 GCA_937858155.1 uncultured Phycisphaerales bacterium
GGGTTCGGTGCACCCGGGCAACCCGGCCGGCCGGGGCAGACGCCGTTCGGCGTGCCCAGTCAGCAGCCGTTCGGTCAGCCAGGTCAGGCCCCCTTCGGTCAGCCTGGGCCGTCGCCGTTCGGCCAGCCCATGCAGCCGGGCACGGGCAGCTCGCCGTTCCAGCCGGCCTACCCCCCACCGCCGACTCCAGGCAGCTTCGGTCCCGTCAAGAAGATCGGCTGACGGTCAGGCGGCGTCTCAGCGAGTCCACGCCTCAGCGACGGCGCTGTGCATCGCCACGCGCAGATCGCGAATGCCGTCGGCCGTGCCCTCGCTCCGTGGGTGGACGCGATTGGTCAGCATCACTACGTAGAGATCGCGATCCGGGTCGATCCAGAGCGACGTGCCGGTGAAGCCGGTGTGGCCGATCGCGTGTGGCGAGAGATGCGGACCGCACGACGACGTGGGACGCATCGTGTCCCACGCCAGCGCCCGTGAGCTTCCTGGCACCGTGCTCGGAGTGGCCCAGCGTGCGGCCTCGCGATGCAGCGGCGCACGAGCGTCACCGAACCACTGCCGCATGAACCATCGCGCGAACGCGCCGACGGCTGCCGCCTTCTGCGGCTGGCACGATGCCGTCGCCATCGGGCGTGCCGACGCGGCTCTTTTTCCTGGGCAGGTTTTTCGCGAGGTCCTCGTACGTCGAATCCTCGTAGCGCAGGCAGCACATAAGGCGCCCGCACCGCCCGGAAATCTTGAGCGGGTCCAGCGTTGCCTTCTGCACCTTCGCGCTCTTCATGCTGATGGGCTTCAAGACCTTCAGGAAGTTCTTGCAGCAGCAGTACTGCCCGCACTTCTCGTAGTCCGCCGCGAGCCTCGCCTCGTCCCGCGCACCCACGCCCCGCATCTCGACACGCGTGTGGAACAGCCGCTGCAACTCCCTTGCGAAGTCACGCAACTCCATGCGCTCCTCGCTCATGAAGTACACCGTGATCGACTCGCCCCCCAGCACGGGCTCCACCTCGACCACCTTGATCTTTGTCAGGTTGTCGTTGCCCCCTTGCGCGATCATCTGGTCCGCCATGTGCCGCGCCTGCAGCCGGAGCTCGTGCTTGCGTTGTTCGATCCCCGCCTGCGCGTCCATGTCCTGAGCCGTCGCGACCCGCACCACGCGCCCTTCCGTGAAGAACGGGTAGTCGTTGCCGCCCGAGTTCTCGATGTACTGCAGCATGTCCTGACGCGACACGCTCTTCCCGCACCCGCTGTTGGGGCACGTGCTCGTCAGCATCTCGCCCAGTTCTGTCCCGCGGAACGTCCGCACCACCAGCTTGCTCCCGCACCCGGGCTTGATGGTCGGCCCGTTCTGCGGCTGCACCAACTGGAACTCGCCGATGAGTTTCATCGAACCAAAACGGACCACCACAGTCTTGGGCGGGCGCAACGCCTCGTACGCGCGCTTCTCCTCCTCGGCGAGGTGCTCCTTCAGGTCCGCTTCAAACTGGGGCAGGGGCAGGATGGGCATGAAGGAGCCATTCTAAGGCCGCCCCCGCCCGCGCTCACCGCGGCGTGCCCGCCCAGCCCTGATAGCCACACCACCCAGTCCTGTAACTTCCCCTTCCCGGTAGATTTCGATTGCAGCCGTCGAGCTTTCATTTTTCCGCGTCCACTGCCGTGGTATGCTCTTGCAGGCCTGCATTTCCTGAGGTTTCACGCAGGCGGAAAGGGCTGCCTCCATGGGCACATCCCGGAACGACGTCGATCTGCTCACCTCCAACATCATGGACAGCGTGCAGAGTTGCATGGCAGGGTTGGAAGTGATCGCCAGCCGAGACAATGCGCAGCGTCTGACCTCCCTGCGCGCGCAGGTGCGACGCCATGTCGCTGCCGCACCAGCCCGTGCAGCGACGCCTGCGCGCGTGCCCTCCTGGATGCTGCTGGGCTTTGCGCTCTCCTTGTTGGGCGGGTTGATGGGCTTTGTCGGCGCGGCCAAGTCTTACGAAGTGGGCGGCATGCAGGATCGCACGGCGCAGCGGCTGGACACCCTCTCCAAGTCGGGCGCACTGGAGCGCATCGAACGCGTAAACCAACAGTTGGGCGACACCGCACTGCTGGATCGCGTCAACCAACTCGAGACCTTTCAGCTTCGTGCAGCGCAGGCGGTGCGAGATCTCGCCGAATTGCAAGAAAAGACCGCGCGTCTCAGGAACTTCGAGTAGACGCACCAAGCCGATACCACAAGTAGGGTAATGGCGTACCCCTCGGAAACCCGGAAAGAAGCCCGCCGGGGTTTCCCTGTGAGCGGAGTTGGTGCTGCAAAAGCCTGTGAAATCAGGCTAAAATACACACCTTGATGGAGCACACCTGAGTTTGGTGTACCGTGTGATTCTGGGGGGCATCCAATGGGTGGGATTCCACGTAGTATCAGTCGAAGGGTTTCGTGGAATGAGTGTGTTTGATCCCACGTTCCGGGGCATGCTGGGAGAGTGAATCGTCCGAGGAGGTTCACTCGTGATTCGGGGTGTGCGATCCCTGCTCGCACCGCCGCTTGTGCTGAACACACGACGGAACACCCTTGGTCTCATAGGCCCGCAGAGCGGGCA
>CALLYM010000100.1 GCA_937858155.1 uncultured Phycisphaerales bacterium
GCCGGGTTCCTTCCTCTATGCCGACCAGCCGGGCAAGGTCGAGCTCGGCCTCACCACCTCGGCCACCTGGTCCTCGACCCTCAAGAAGAACATCGCCTATGCCCGGGTGCCGCAGGCCTACGCCAAGCCCGGCACCGAGATGTGGATCGAGATCTGGTACGGCAAGGAACACAAGATCGAGCGCAGCATGGTGCGCTGCTGGGCCGCCAACCGCATGTTCTACGACCCGCCGCGGAAATCGGCTTAACGGTCCAGCCTATCCCTGCGGGGCCAGGGGCGCCTTGCAGCGGTGCTGGCCGCCGTCATAGACGGTCTCGAGCAGCGCCTCGTTGCCCTTGGCGTGCAGGCGGTGGCGCTGGTGGACGCGGGGAAGTTCAAGGACGCCGAGGCGCTGGTGCAGCGCGTGCGGAACTGGAACGAGGACGCGGGGCTGCTCATCGCGATGGCGCTCGCGAAGGGCAACATGGGCGACAAGGCCCAGGCGCTGTACCTCGCGAAGCGCGCGTTCTTGCGGGCCAGCGAGTACACGGACGTCGCGCAGGAGTACCTTGACGCGGCGTGGAAGTTCGGGACGTCGGAGGATGCGGCGCGGGCGGCCCGGGAAGTCGTTGCTTCGCCCGCGGGCGGGCGCGTAACCGACGCGTTTTTCCGGCGTGCGTGCGGCATGGCGGTGGAAAAGACCAAGTTCTTCGCGGCCCTCGCCATCAACGACGTGGCGCTGGCGAAGTTCCCGACCAACAGCGACCTGCTGTGCGGCAAGGGGAGCGTGCTGCTGACGATGGGGGACCCCGAGGGCGCAGTCGAGTGCGCGCGGGACGCGCTCGCACGGTTCGCGCACCCCTCGATGGGGCTGCACGCGCTGATGGCGGCGGTGAGCAACTACGCGTGCGAGGACCCCGCGGAAGTGTTCGCGGCCCACCGCGCGTGCGGGGAGGCTATCGAGAAGGTGCGGGCGCACACGCCCGTGCCCCCACGCGATCCTGATCCCGACCGGCCGCTCCGCATCGGGTTTATTTCCGGCGACTTCTATGACCACGCGGTGGTGCGGTTTCTTTCGGCCTTCTTGACGCACCGCGACCGAACCCGGTGCAGCGTGGTGTGCTTCATGACAATCCGCGTGGCTGACGACACCACCAAGTGGATCCGGGGCATGGTGGACGGCTATCACCACGTGGAAACACTCGGGGGCGTGCCCGCGGCGCTGGACCTCATCCGCCGGGAGAACATCGACGTACTCATCGACCTCGCGGGCCTGCTGCCGGGCCAGTCGCTGGAGGTCACCGCGATGCGGGCGGCGCCGGTGCAGATGACGATGATCGGGTACCCCGCGACCTGCGGGATTTCCCCAATGGACGTGCGGGTGGTGGATTCGCTGACCGATCCGCCGGGGGCGGAAGCGTTCGCGACCGAGCGGCTGGCGCGGCTGGACCCGTGCTTCCTGTGCTACACGCCGAGGCCGGACGCACCGCCGGTGGAAGCACGACCGCCGGGCGGGCCTGTCGTGTTTGGTTCGTTCAACTCGATGCAGAAGCACACGATGCGGACGCTGCGCTTGTGGGCCCGGGTGCTGGAGAGTGCGCCGGGCTCTCGCCTCCTCATCAAGAACCGCATGGTCCTGGACGCCGATGCCCGCGCGGTGCTGGTCAAACGCATCACGGACGCGGGCATCCCCATCGACCGGTGCGACCTCACCGAGTTCATCATGAACAAGGCCGGGCACCTGGGCGCGTACGCGCGGGTGGACATCGCGCTGGACACGTTCCCGTACCACGGCACTACGACCACGTGCGAGGCGCTGTACATGGGCGTCCCGGTCGTGTCACGGGTCGGGCGTACACACGCGGCGCGCGTGGGGCTTTCACTTCTCACGAGCGTTGGTCTGGCGGACCTTGCGTGCGATTCCGACGACGCGTTTGTGGAGGCGGCGGCGTCGCTCGCGCAGGACTCTTCCCGGCGTGCCCACCTGCGCGGCACACTGCGGGACCAGATGCTCGCGAGCCCGCTCTGCGATGGTCCGGACCATACCCGTCGCCTGGAATCGCTGATCCGCTCGGAATGGCGGCGGGTCTGCGGGGCAAAGTAGAGAGTGGTTGGTCGCAGAATGACCCATTCAGGGGTATGCGCGGTGGGCGGGATCGCTTGCACTCCGGCTCGGGGCGCGCGATGATGTTCCTATCCGCGGGTGGGAGTGGGGGGCGGGGACCTTTCCGCTCGTGGGCACATACTGGAGGCCGCCATGAAGATGG
The DNA here is from genome assembly GCA_937858155.1 of uncultured Phycisphaerales bacterium. Lineage (GTDB taxonomy): Bacteria > Planctomycetota > Phycisphaerae > Phycisphaerales > UBA1924 > BJHL01. The sequence continues at coordinate 2,247 of CALLYM010000100.1, forward strand.
AAGGCGAAGGCCAGCTGCTCCGGATATTCGTGGATGAGACGGACCAGTATGACGGGAAGCCGCTGTACGCGGCGATCGTGCACAAGGCGCGTTCGGAGGGCCTGGCGGGCGCGACGGTGCTGCGGGGCATGATGGGGTTTGGGGCCAACTCGCTGATCCACGTGCCCGCGCGCCCGGGGATGCCGGAGGACATGCCGGTGGTGGTGGAGATCGTGGACCGGGAGGACAAGATCGCGAAGTTCCTGCCGGTGCTGGACAAGATGGTGCGCGAAGGGCTTGTGACGGTGGAGAAGGCGCGGGTGATATTCCACAGGACGACCAGGGTGTAGAGGTGCTTCCGCGCGTGCGCCAGGGTCAGTACCATGCGCCCCGCATGGCGGACGCCTCCGACACCCCGCGCTGGCTGAACCGGGCGCCGGCCCGGCGGGTGGTTGTTGTGCTGGCGGCGGTGCTGGCGTTGGTCACGGCGGTCGCGTTCTGGCCCGCGTCGGGCGCCGGGCTGTGCCTGTACGACGACCCTGTGTTCCTGATCGAGAACAACGGCTGGCGGGCGAGCAACCCCGGCTGGCTGGAGTGGTGCTTTACATCGATGGTGCATGGGCACTACCAGCCGCTGACGTACGTGTCGTACGCGCTGGAGGAGCAGCTCTTCGGGACGGTGCCCCCGGCGATGGCGGACGTGTGCACGGAGCGCGACACGCGGAGCCAGGGCTATCACGTGACGAACATCGTGCTGCACACGCTGAATGCTCTGCTTGTGTACGCCGTCGCGTTGTGGGTGATGCGGGCGGCGGCGCGGGAGGAGCCGGGCTCGCGTGTGCCGGATTCGACGGGGGCGATGCACGCCGGTGCGTTCGTGTGCGCGGCGCTCTGGGCGATCAATCCGCTGCGGGTGGAGAGCGTCGCGTGGATCACGGAGCGTCGCGATGTGCTCAGCGCGTTCTTTCTGCTGCTGACGGCGCTGTTGTATCTGCGGTGGGCAGTGGACCCGACGCGGGCGCGGTGGCGCTGGTACGCCGCGGCGGTTGGTGCTTTGTCCCTCTCGCTCCTGAGTAAGGCGTGGGGCATGTCGTTCTTCGTGTTGGCGGTGCTCATGGACATCTATCCCCTGCGGCGGCTGCCTTTGTGGCCGTGGCAGTGGGTGCGGCGGCCGGCGGCGGCGGTGCTGCTGGAGAAGGTTCCGTTCGCGGTGCTGGGGGTCGTGTTTGCGGTGCTGGCGGGCAAGGCGCAGGCGCACTCGCCGTTCATCGTGCACTCGCTGGAGCAGTGGGGGGTGGAGTCGCGCATCGCGCAGGCGTGCTTTGGGCTTGTGTTCTACATACGCAAGACGGTGTGGCCGGCGAACCTCTCGGCGCTGTACGAGCTCCCGGCGTCGGCGCGATTGTCGGAAGCGAAGTTCCTGGTCCCGGCGGTTGTGGTCGCGGTGGGCGCAGTCGGCGTGAGTTTTCTTGCGCGGCGGCGGCCGGGCCTTGCGGTGTCGGCGGCGGCGTACGTCGTGCTCATTGCGCCGGTGCTGGGCCTGTTCCAGAGCGGCATCCAGCTGGTGGCGGAGCGGTACGCGTACCTCTCGCTGATCCCCCTTTTCCTGGCGTGCGGGGTGGTGTTCTCGCGGGCGCTGGCGACAGGCAAGGTGCGGGGCAACGGGCGCGTGCTCTCGTGGGCGGGTGTGGGCGGGCTGACCATCCTGTGGTTCCTGATGGCATGGCGGCAGAGCCTTCTGTGGCACAACACGCGGTACCTGTGGGAGGACGCGCTCGCGAACGGGCACGATGGGGTGATGCTGCGGACGTTCTACGCCAACCACCTGTGGAACGACAAAGAGGTGGAGGAGGCGGAGGCGCAGTTCCGCAAGGGCATCGCGATCGACCCGACGTACGGCGACGCGTGGATGGGGCTGGCGATGGTGGAGCGCGAGCGGAAGAACTGGACGGCCGCGCGGGACGACCTGGTGGAGGCGGGCAAGGACGAGAAGGTGAGGCTGAAGTCGGAGCTGCTGCTGGGGCTGATGTACATGAACGAGCAGCAGCTGAACGAGCCTGCGGAAGGGCTGGTTCACTTCCGGAACTCGGTGGACGCCATGGAGAAGATCGGAGGACCGGCGCTGGTGGGGCGGCCTTATCTGCACCTGGGGATGGCGTACGGCATCCTGGGGGACGACACGAACGCGGCGAAGTATCTGAAGAAGGCGGCGGGGTACCGCGATTCAAAGAAGGAAGCGGAGCAGTTCCTGCGGGACATCGGCAGGTGATTGCCCGGAAAAAACACAACGCCCGCGCTTGGGGCGCGCGGGCGTTGGTGGGATCGCGTTGCGAAAGGGGTCGCTGCCCCAGCGGGCTTACTTGCGCGTGTAGTCGATGTGGATCATCTTGAACTCTTTGCCGGTCTTGGGGTCATTGCCGAACATTTCCATGGTCATCTCGTTCTCGCTCTTGAACGTGTCAACTTCGCGCATCATCGCGGGCTTCTTCGTGATCGGGCAGTTGAACGTAAAGTTCCAGGTCATGGTCTTCTTGTCGGCGGACAGTTCGCCCGTGCCGGTCGAGAAGCCCGTGCTCATCGAGTCGATCCACGAGCAGACGTACTTGCCCGAAACGTTGTCGTAGCCGTAGGTGCCCTCGCCCATGAACGGGCCCATGCCGGGCATCTCGCTGTTCACGTTGACACGCACGAAGCGCCCGTCCAGCAGCGAGGTATTGACGGCCGTGCACGTGGTGTTCATGGCCTCGCTGTCGGGCCCCATCCACATGGTCTCTTTTCCGTGCCAGGTGCCGGCGTGGCTGGCCATGAACTGGTGCTGCTCGCCCGGAGTACCGGCGACCATGCAAGCCTGCATGTCCTCCATCGTCCAGCCCTTGGGGAGTTTCATTTCGGGCTGGCCCTGCGGGGCGGCGTGGGGGTTGTTGGCGTGGGGATTGGAGGGGGGTGCCTTGGGCTTCTCGTTCTGGGCAAAGGCGATGGCGCCGCCTACGCAGGCGACGACGATGGCGGCCGACACGACAAGGCAATTCTTGCAAACCATGTTTGAATCTCCAGGATGGGCCGGGAAGGCCCACGGGCCTTGAAAAACGCCGAGCGCTCGGCGCGGTAAGGGCTTTCTTGTGCTCGCTGTGTGAAGGGTACCGCGGGTGCGGGTGTTTCGCCAGAACATAAACGGGTGGTGGGGAAACAGTGCGGACGGGTGGTGCGTAGGTGATGGCAGGCGGGCGGGACGAACGGTGGAGGCCCTCATGCGGACCTTTTGGTGGGCTTTGGTGGGTCTTGTGCTTTGCGCCATGACGGCCCGGGGGCAGGAGGTCATCGCGCGGGATGTGTACATCGACGACCACCTGCTGTCCATCGATGACGTGGAATTTCTGCGGGACGCGGCGGGGATGACGCCAGAGCAGACGGACGCGGCGAACACGCTGCTGGCGGGCGCGCGGGAGCGTCTGGCCACAGCGCGGCGTCGGCAGGAGCGCGCGGAGCGCAAGATGTACACCATCGAGGATGAGGAGGCGCGGAACAAGGAGTACCGGCGGTACATGGAGCGGTACGTGGAGGACTGCGCGACGGTGGAGAAGGAGTTCATGGCGGACCTGCGTGCGCTGCTGACGGACGGCCAGCAGGGCGCGTGGCAGCGGTTTGAGCGTGCGCGCCGGCGGCTGCTGATCCGCAACACGGTGAACCTGGAGCGGATCGACATGGTCGCGGTGCTGCGGAACGCGTTGGGCGTGCCCAAGGGAGGGGCCGGTGCGATGGCGGACCCCGAGCTTGCGAGCGCGGTGGAGCAGTACGAGCAGGAAATGGACCTCCTGGTGCAGCAGCGGCGCCCCATCGCCAGGGCGCTCGGGCGGTGCACGCTGGGGTGGGCGATTGGGCGGGAGGAAGACCCCAAGGGCGACGCGGATTGCCGCGCGATCGCGGCGCGGATGGCGGAGCTCAACGCGCGGGCGGAGCGGTCGTTCTCGCGGTTCCTGAGCGAGGCGCAGCGGGACGCGTTTGACGTGCGGTATGTCCGCGCGGTGTGGGGGGACAGCCTGCCGCACCTGGACCGGGACAACGAGGTGGCCGACGCGCTACGCGTGCGCGGGCTCTCCAGGGAGCAGAAGGACCAGATGAAGCGGATCGTGGCGGACGCGGAAAGGCAGTTGCTGGAGAAGTGCCGTGCGAGGTTCGTCAAGTGGGAGCAGAGCGCGATCGCGTACCTGCGTCAGGATCCGGTCAACGACGATGAGAACTTCTACCAGGACCACATCCTGAAGACCCTGAAGGACGTGCGTCGGCAGACGTACGAGGTGCTGACGCCCGCCCAGCGTGAGGCGGTGGAGAACGGGGAAGACCCGCTGGACACACCGGTCGAGGAGGAAGAGAAGGACCGGCGGCCGGACGAGTACTAGGCCTCTCTCTGTTCGGGATCGGCTTGCGGGCGGGATGTGCGGTGCTCCGTGCAACCGGCGGCCCGCGATCTGGTATGCTGTGGACGGCAGGACTCTGCTGAAAGGACCCCGCATGAGAACGTTCTTTGCCGTTGTTGCAGCTCTATCGATGTGCCTTGTCGCCACGGTTGCGCGGGCGGACGTGGAGACGGTGTCGGGCGATGTGTGGCTGGGCGGGTCGCTCTTCACTGTGGAGGACCTTGAGAACCTGGACGACGCGTGCAGGCTGAAGCCCGAGCAGAAGGACGCGGCGCTGGAGCTGATGCGCGGCGCGATGGCGCGGGCCCGCACGATGTCGCTCAAGTACTACCGCGGGTGGCAGGACATGGCGGGTGGCGACGACGAGGACGGGGAGCAGACGCCCAAGGCGATGGAGGACTTCCAGAAGCGGATGAAGAAGCAGCAGGACGACGTGGTCGCGCTTGAGAAGGAAGTGATGGACGACCTCAAGGCCCTGCTGGAGGGCGCGCAGGCGGACCTTGGGTGGCAGAAGTTCGAGCGTTCCCGGAGGCGGCTGATCGTGCGGAGCGCGCACACGGTGCTGCAGCAACTGCAGTACCGCGGGGGCGAGTCGTTCTCCGTGAACTACTCGTACCAGGAGCCGCTGGTGGACGTGGTGGCGATGGTCCGGGCGAGCAAGCTGAGCGAGGGGGAGCGTGGGGCATTGGTGGACGTGCTGGAGCCGTACGAGGCGTCGCTGGATTCGCTGGTGGCGGACTGGCGTCCGTTCGCGAAGCAGCACGGGCGGAACATGATGTTCATGTGGGCCGAGCAGGACGGCAAGGCGCCCAGCGACGCCGACGTGGAGAAGATGCAGGACCTTGTGAAGCGCATGCGGCAGCTGCAGGTGCGGACGGCGCGGAAGGTGGAGGACACGCTGACCGGGGCGGCGCAGGAGCGGTTCCAGCGTCAACGCCTGCGCCGTGAGTCGCGGTACCGGTGGATGCCCGCGAAGCGCTCGCCCGAGGTGGCGGCGGTGCTGCGGCTGCGCTCGCTCTCGGCGGATCAGAAGTCCCGCGTCGATGCGCTGGTGAAGGAGGCGGATACAAAGCTGCTCAAGTTCGCGATCGAGGACCGGCACAAGCAGGACGACGTGGTGCTCATGGATAAGGAGCCCAAGCCCGAGGACATGTGGGGCCAGGGCGACCCGGAGCGCGCGAAGCAGGAGTCCAAGCTGCGCCGGAAGCTGACCAAGGACGTGCTCGCGCTGCTGACGCCCGAGCAGCGGAGCGCGTACGACACGGGGATCGAGAACGACCAGGACCTTGTCGCGGCGTTCGACAAGCGCCGCACCGAGGCGGATTCGCCCTGGGAGGTGGACGCCGACCTCAACCCCTGGCAGGACATGTGGCAGGCGCAGCGCGAGGAGGAATAAACGCGCGAAGCGCGGTCACTTGCGGGTGATGCTCACGGTGCTCTCGCTGCGGCTCTCGGCCGGGTTGTTCTGGCCGGTCAGCTTGGTGTTCACCACGGTGCGCATGGTCATTTCCATGCTGCGGAGCATGCCCTCCTCGGTGTTCCACACGTAGTGGCCCTTGATCGAACCCTCGCGGAGGTCAACCGGCCCGTTGCTGGACCCGTCGAGCGACATGGTGCCGCTCATGTCCACATTCGCGCTGGGTGCGTGGTAAGACTTGAGGGTGTAGGTGTTGCGGATCTTGAAGTTGCCCAGGCCGCCGGCGATCGAGTCCTCGTTCGTCCACGACTCGCCCACGCTCACCTTGCCCGAGCTCTTCTGGATGGAGGTGATGGGCCCGAAGAAGTTCTTGATGATGTCGGTGCCGGTGAACTGCTGGCTCAGCTCGCTGGGCATCGTCGGCATTCCCCCCGCTCCCCCCGCTCCCCCCCCCGACC